>JBBRRK010000074.1:0-16588 GCA_038200765.1 Nitrospirales bacterium | reverse complement strand
ATGACACCCATTGCAGCCATACTTGTTCTCATAGAGCCGTTGGCCATACGCCACCGTCTTCGCAAGCTGGTCAGGCTTTATCTTGAGATCAGGCCTGGGAACGCTCGTACCTTTTCCCGGTCTGGTCACAAGATTCGTCATGGCAGCCTGTGCAACATCGAGTTCCTTTTTCGCCTTACTCATAGCAGCTAACTCATTGGCGTAGGAAGATTCGTCGGGTTCTACATCCTTCTTGAGTGCTTCACTCTTCTTCTCCGCCTCCTCGGAGGCTTGCTTTTCCGCGGCCTCATAAGCCTTTGTGGCCTGCTCTAACGTAGACTTTGCAGTTTGGAGCGCCGTCTCAAGCTGTTTCTTCCGTTCCTCGACTTTAAACTCCATCTTTCCGCCATGGAGACCACGAACATACCCGACAATGGCCCAAATCTCTTCTTCCGAGAGGGTATACTTGAAGGTCGGCATGGTCGGCACGGCAAAATCGTCGTCACCGATCTCATCTCCACCCTCTTCGCTCGTATCCTTCATATCGCGAGAAATCGTATTGAAGATATCTTCGTCTTTAAACGTGCTCATTTCTGATTTGTTCGTGAGATCTTTGGGCTTCGGATCGGGCATCGAGGACCAATTGAATCCTTCGTTCTGCTTTCCGCTCTGACCGTGACAATGCGAGCAGTAATGGCCATAGAGTTCATGCCCCTTCCCGCCCTGCTCACTGGTACAGCCTGCCACGACAATCAAGGCACCGACCCAAGCCACTGCTCCCACCAATCCCATTGCGTACAGCCTAGCCGCCTTCATGCTGATTGCCCTTTCTTTAGCTTGCGGATCAGAACGAACTGAAATCCGAGAGCCAGGCCCACGGCAATGGCCGCATAGTAATAACCGGTATAATCAGGTGGCGCCTCTGCGCGGAAATACCACCAGGATGAGACAGCCTTTTGGGAGCCCTTCTCCTTCAGCTCGCCGCTGCTTGGATCTTTCTTGCCGTCCCAAGCAGCGAAGCCGATATTGATAAATCCAGCTGTCGTGATCAGCGTATCTTCTTCAGGATGCCCGGTGTCGAGCGGCCGAGAAAAAACCACTTTCCACCTGCCGTTTGCATAGGCGCCCTTGGCTTTCACATCCTGGTGGTCCTGGATTTTTAGCGTACCGAAACCCTTGGCGTTCATGTCGACGCCTTTGTCGTCCTTGTTCTTCCAATACCAGATATTGACCGGGCCGCCTTCCACTTGCGCCATCGGTTGGCCATGCGCAAAGTGCGCTTTCTTGTCGCCCACCATGAACTGAACCGCAGCGGCATCGTCCGGGTCTTCCGTCGGATCGGCATACTCCAAGAGAATCGCCACGTTGGTCCCATCGTGCAAACCACGCACGATCATATCTTTGACCGTCGCTTCCAGATTGCGGGTCGGCCAATGGACTTGAGGCGACATAGGAAACGTCGCTGCTGGCGCGCTGTTCCACACTGCCGCAGTCGGGTCATCTGTCGGCAAGGTACCCTTCACCAGCGGAGCGCTGACCGACGAGCTGGTCCCCGTTTGTTCTGGAGCGGCTGCCGGGGACTCTTCTTCGGCTCCAACAGGCTGCAGGGGCAAGATTGCCAGGGCAACCCCCACTGCGACGACAATCATCGGAACAATTCGACTGAGTCCGCGTATCATAAGTTCCGTCCTCTCTCTACTACTTCATCAGAGCGTGGGGCTGTGCGCCTTCTACCGCGCCCACTTTGTCATCAGCCCAACTACCCTCGCACTTCCGTAATCATCTTCCGTATCTCATCAAGGGGCGGATGGGTTTGTCTCCAACTGCGCGCAGTTCTGTTTTCACCCGCCCACGCACTGGCACGCCGAGACGTGCCCTTAACCCAGGCAAGGGCCTTATGACGCCGCGCGTTGTGCGATCAAAGGAGACAACCCACCTGTCCCGCTACTCCCAAGTCCGAGGCGATTGATGCGCCCCATCGTACTCGCCCATGATGATTTTCCAGATCCATTCGTCAGGAAGTTCAAGCTCCCAGCGAGGCATCGCGGACTTCCATGGCATCCCTTCGATCGGAAGGCCGACGCCGCCCTTCTTGATCCGCCAGAATAGGTAACTCTCCTGGAGCATGGCGATCGTCGTGGGATCGGCGAAGTTAGCCGGGGGAGGGTTGAATCCTCTCGCTGCCGAACCCTTGCCGTCAAAGTTTCCTCCGTGGCAGGGCGAACAGAACGCGGCATAGAAGCCCTTTCCCTGCTGAATCGTCTCCGGGGTCTTGGGAACCGGATTCGACAAGCCGGCATATTCGCCTGGCGGAGCCGGATGGATGGTCCTATTTTCGCCGGGAGGCGCATCGCTGACCGCCGTACTGTTATAGGTTTGCCAGCCAACCAGCAACGGAAACAAAATCAAGACGAGGTAACGCAATGCTTGCAGCCCGCCGATACTCTCTCCCGTCAAGAAGCGTTGAATCGGTCCCCAAAACTCTTCTTTGGACTCCGCGCTCACGGTGGCAAGGATGAGAAAGCCCGCCGTCGTCAGCAATAGATAGAGAAATATCAGACTGGCCGGCAATGGCGCCGAGCCAGGGATATTGGGCACGACAAATTTCAAAATCAAATAGGTCGTGCCATTCAACAAGATCAGCTTGATCAACGGCCCCATACGTTCCTCCTCAGTTCGCTTGCGCCACAGCCACCGGACCGGACTGAGCTGCCTTCACCGGAGCGGCAGGCGCCTGTCCCGGTACGTCCAGTTCAGATGGATTGATAGAAACCGGTTCGCCGCTCATCTGCTGCAGGAATGCGATGACCGAGAGAATCTCGTTCCTGGACAGCCCGATCGGGTTCTTATTGATGGCGGGCATCTCGGCAGGATACATCTTCGGCAGGCCTTCATGGCGATAGTCCTGATAGATGTAGGCCTGCGGTTGCGTCAGACTTTCATAGAGAAACTCACGGGTCAGCTTCGCTCCAATCCCCTTCAAGTCCGGACAACGGGCCGATTCGCTGGGGCCGATCGTATGACATAGTGCACATTGGCCCTTACTAAAGAAAATCTTCTGTCCAATAGCTGCCAGGTCCGTTGGTGTTTTCACGGTGGCGATATCGAACTTCTCCTCAACCGGCGGCAACGATCTCATTTGCGGCACTGCAAGCGCCGTCAGCATGAAGAGACCGAGCACGATCGCGAGGAATCCGATGACCCGCGGGAATACGGACTTAATAAAGAGAAGGATGAGGATCCCGCTCCCTACCACTGCGAGACAAATCAACTGCAGTCTGGCTACTTCGCTCATATATCCCCTTTGGGTAGTTAGAAGTGCTGCGTTCTGAGTCCAACTCAAAACTCATAACTCAAAATTCAGAACTTGCGCTCTCCAGGCTTATCGAGCGCACTTGATGCGCCTGCCATCGCCGGCATGCCATGGGGCAATTCCCCCTTACTCGGCGATGCCGTGTCTCCCTTTGCCTTATCGCCCATCGTAGCCACCCAGAAAATGAACGCGACAATCATACAGAAAAAGAACGTGCATAAGGCCATGATCCCGGATGCATACCCGAGTGCCGGTGAAAACGCATATTGCGACGTATCACGAACCACGCCATAGACATGCCAATGAACGCGAGAGGACGACCGTGCGTATCCCATCAGCGTCATCAGAAGGATGACCATGACCGCGTTGAGGACGAGGGAGTAGCCGGCACGGGGAGGCATCTTGCCCCAGACCATTTCCGTCGTAGTCTTGGCGCTCTTCATCAGCAAAGCAGTCAACGGCGTAATGGTGAGCATGACCCCGATCACAATCAATACCTGGGACGTTGAGAAATAATTGATGCGAATGATCGCGGGAACGAAATATCCCCACACCCCAAGGACAATCACTCCGATACTAGCAAGGACGAGCACGGCGCCCATGACCGCTTTGGCCGCCCTCGCCCAGACGGCCGTGTCTTGCTTACCGGCCCGCCAATACATGATGAAGCTCATGAAGGTGACGAGAATCATCAAATTCGAGACGGTCATTTTTGCCGACATGACCCCGAGGACTCCCAGCAGCGGATGATGGCTTCCTCCCATCTTTGCCGCCTCTTCCAAACTCGCCACGAGCGAATGGGGGGTCATCCAGACAGCCAGACACAAGAGAAGCACCGTCAGCATCGCCAGCATCGGCTTCCTGTACTTCAACGCGGACCCAGGGATGCGATAGGTGATCCCCAGCCAGAAATAATAGTTCGACCCGAGAAAGAGCACCCCGATGAGCATGGCTTGCAAAATAAACAGCCACGACAGGAACCCTCCCATCAGCGTAATGCCCATCTGCTGGTTGTATTGATAGATTTCCCGCATGAGCCAGTACCCGGCAAACGGAAGCGATAACAGACCAAATACCCCGATGAAGTTTCCGACATAGCCCATCCAGTCGTAGTGGTCGCGCTCTTCCTGGGTCTTGGCAGACAGATAGCGAATCCCGGCGTAGGCACCGCAAATATAACCACCCAGCACCACGTTGGCGATGATCCGGTGAATGTTGACCGGCCACCAGGTCGGATTCCATGTCGCGGCCCAGGCCCGTGCCATATCCGTCCCCTCAGCAATCACGACGGGACTGGCCTGGAACGTGGCCCACGAGTTCGGCACAATCATGATGAAGAAGGCAAAGAAGTTCAGCATGAAGCCGAGGAAAATGTGGAAGGTCTTCTTCCCCCCGGTTTGCATCGAATCCCAGCCATACCAATAGAGGTACAGGGTCGCGGTCTCGATCAAAAAGAGGAGGCAATAGAGGATAAAAGACGGGAAGAAAATATCGGTCAGATAGTTCATCAGCTTGGGATAAAATGCGATCAGTAGGAACAACAGGATAGCGCCGAAGAGCGCCGTCGTGGCATAGGCGGAGGTCAGGAGCTTGGTGAATTCTTTGGCGAGTTTGTCGTAGCGCTTTTCACCGCCCCTCCAAGCCACGACTTCACAAACCCAGGCAAACATCGGCACCCCCAGCACAAATCCTGCGAGCAGCAAATGGAGCTGCGCGACAACCCAGATGACGTTGCGGCTACCGACGTAGGGAATATCGCGATATTCGGTCGGAGCTGCCGGTGCAACGTCTGCCCCAAACGCCAGCGCGGGGAGGCTGAAAAGGCCTGCTGCTATCACAAGCCCCAAGAGTGTTCCCCCGTGCTCGCTCCCGCTACGGAGAAGCCTCTGAATCCATTCACCCTGATATCCCATTGCCCTCACCTCATCATCTCCCATGTTACTGATTCGTGGCGGCAGGCGGAGCCGCTCCTACTGCTTCCTGCACTTCCACTGCTTCTGTGCCTGCCTTGCCTTTTCCCTTGCTCCGCGCTTTTCCCAGTTCGGATTTCGCCCGCTGTTCTACCAGCAATTCGACCTGCGCCGCAAGATGCGCGATCATTTTTTCGTTTTTATTCAGCGTCTCAAGAGGTTTGAACGGAGATTCGGCCTTCACTTCAGGCTTCTTGCAACAATCGTGCGGGTGTGGAGTAAATACCGGGAGAGAAAACCAGAACAGGATCGACAACACCACCGCGACGCCGGACAAGGCTGTCAACATCAATCCTTGATCCGCCGGTACCCGCATTAAATCCCAACGAGTTATCAGCCCTTGATAATTGTCCGGTGCATGACCCGCCGAATCCACTGTGCCTCGGATCATCCGACCCACGAGCGAGAAACCGATGACGAAGAGCATCAGCAACGTGGCAGTGGCGATCGTGACCCAAATGGTTAGGTCAATACTGATCCGCTCTGCCACAGGCGTCTCCTTCAGCAGGTCCGTCTCGAATATTGAGTGGGCTGCGGAAATGGCCGTTTCAGTGATCGCACTCTGAACCATCCAGAGGATCGGCACATAAATGGCCCCGACCAATGCGCACTTCCACCACAGCGTCGGCCCTAACCAACTTGGAGGTTCGCGCTGCAACCGTTCGAGGAAAAAGGTCCGTCCCACGATCCTGAGCGCCCAAATGTCGATCGGAACTGCCAGCATAAACAACAGCACGATACCAGCGCCTTCACCGATGTGCGAATCTAAGCCCAGGGTGATCGTGGGAAGCGCGAGCACCGTAACCGGACTTGCCAGGAGCATGAGGAAGGCAAGCCCGATCCTGTCTTCAAACTGCACGATTCCAAATGCCAGGAAGAGGACGGCGAGGGCAAGCTTGAACGGCAAACCAGTCCAAAAGGCGGGCCACAGAATACCAAACCCAAGCTTTGTAGGAGGGATGGGATCGTTCATGCAAATACCCACCGATGAGCACAGAATGATGTTCGATGAGCGACTGCGAGTCCGGATGACTTCAGGGTTCTGTGCTCGTGATTCCGCATCGATTCCCTCTAGTCCAAAAACGATCGATTGATAATCGCAGACACCGTGAACAGGAGGATCGACGCCGTGAGTACCACCCACCCGATCAGGGCAACCGGGCGCTTGAAAATATTCCGCTCTGGGTCGCGGTCGAAAAAGGGCAACAATATCAAGACAACTCCGAGGGCGCCGGGTAACGCGATTGAAGCAAGAAATTGTCCAAACTCGCCGGAAAACATCTTCAGCCGAAGGTGTTGGAACATGAACAAAAAGTACCATTCCGGTTCCGGGTGATAATCGCCTGGATCAGGCGTGGCCTCTTCCAACAAGACCACCGGCTCCCAGAAGGCCATCACGCTGATGCAGGCAAACACCACCGCCATCCCGACCACATCCTTCCAAATCTGCCGCGGAAAAAAATAGTCGGTCGTCGCCTTCAGCTCTGTCGGCGTACCCCGGACTGGACCAGCCGGTCCCGCGCATCGAAAGAGGAAGAGATGCAAGCCGGCTAGCGCAATCAGGGAGGCAGGGAGCACCATGACGTGAATGACGAAGAATCGGCTTAAGGTCATCTGCCCGGGGGTCGCACCACCCTTGAGAAAGCGCGCAATGAAGTCGCCCAGCACCGGCATCTTATCGACAATCTCGACCCCAACCGTCGTCGCCCAATAGGCCCGTTGGTCCCACGGGAGTAAATAGCCCGTAAAGCCGAATGCCATCACGAGGCCAAACAGCGCCAACCCAACCAGCCAGATGAGTTCACGCGGTTTCTTATAGGCGCCCCAGAGAAAGACTTGGGACATATGCGCAAACACGCAGAGCACCATGGCTGAGGAGCCCCAGAAATGATAGCTCAGCAGGAACCAGCCATAGTCGACGTCATGAAGGATGTATTGGGTGCTGGCGTAGGCATGGTCGGCAGTGGGCACGTAGTAGAACATCAGCAGCACGCCCGTGACCGCCTGCATGCTGAAGATAAACAATAGAATCGACCCAAAGACATAGGCCCAGCGAGAGCCACCGGGGACCGACTCATTGAGCATCTTGGCTGCAAGCAGTTTCAGCCCGACTCGCTCGTCGACAAAGGTGAAGACCTTTTCGGCCACCGTTGACTGCACGCCGGCAGAAGGGGTGTCGTTCATCTACACGATCCGCGTTTGGGACTTCGTCCCGGCTTTGAATTCCATATCGATGATTTGCACTTCGCCGTTCGCGGAGACTTGAATCGGCAGCAAGTCGAGAGGACGTGGAGCGGGGCCATCCAGCACCTTACCGGACGCATCATAGATGCTCAAGTGACAGGGGCAGAGAAAGACTTGTCCAAGTACTTTGTGTTTTCGCCATCTATAGGCGCAACCGAGGTGGGGGCATTTACCGGAAAATGCGAGGTAAGGCATGTCCTTCTTATTGGTCCAAATGGCTCTCCCAGTGGCATCTCGGAATTCCATATCCTTCCCTTGATACACTTTTTCCAACACTGATGACGTCGCTTTGACGAGCCACACATTCTTCTCGACCTCCGCCTCAGGCATGTAGGCCTCTTTGACCTTGCGCATGTACTGAAACTGGGTTCCGACATCGTCCGCCTTCACCTTCCCAATGTTGCCGACCTTCAGCCATCGGTTGTCGAGCGACGCATACATCGGATTCATTAAGAACTTCAGCACGGGGAAGACCAGTGGCAATCCGATAAACAGCCCCGTCACGTAGGTTAATTTGGCAAAAAAAGTCCGCCGCTTGACATTCCGCTCCAACTCAGGGAATGGGACCAGGACTTCCCCCGGCGTGACATGAATATGCTTCTCAAGGCCCGGGATTTCAACTTCATGCACGGTGACATAGTCGTCACGCTTGAACGGCGGCAAGCCCATGACTTCGGACGAAGACGATCGCAGTTGCACCAGTTCGCTCGTCACGGTCTGCACCGCCCCCATCGAGACCTGCCGTTCGCCCGCGCCGTTCATCGACACGACGAGATGGCTGACCTCATGGGACAACGGGTCCATGATGATCTTGGACACCTCTCCGACTTCTCGATCCGCGCAGCGGACTTTCGACTTCAGTTGAGGCTGCATGCTACTGCTTCTTAATCGGTTTTGGCGTGTTCACGGAGGTATTCTTGAATGTACTCAACCAGGTGGCCAGTGCCATGGCGTCACTATCCTCCATGACGTCCTTAAACTTGTCCGGCATCTTGCCCTTCTCCCACTCCTTTTCGAATCCTTCCGCCATAAAGCTCTTGGGATAGAAAATTTTCTGCTTAATCTCGTCGGCCGTGAGGTACGAGCCGATGTTATCCAACTCCGGACCACGCTTCTTTCCACCCTCACCCTTCAGCTTGTGGCAATTGTAACATTCATGCAATTGCCACTGCTCTTCACCCAGCTTCATGAAATCTCCGGTTGCCGCCTTGGCCACAACAGGAGGAGCGCCGCCGAGCGGCATCGCTTTGGCCACCTGTTGATCCCCACCCAGTGCCTTGAGCCGCACCTCTAAGGCCTTGACTTGCTCATCGAGGGCCTTTGTCCTTGCGATCAGCTCTTCAGCCTTTCCCTGCTCGGTTGCGGCCCGTTTCGGCGCCAATAACTTGGCAATCTTCTCTTTTTCCTCCTCGGGATCAAATTGCGGCCACATCGAAGCGCCCGACACGAAGACCGTGCACAGCACGATGTAAAACACCACGATAGCGATCACGGACTTCGCCCCGCTCATGGTCCTGACCGACGGCGCGTCCAACAACATGAAGACGGCGGCCCCGAAAATCGAGAAGCCGAAGAACATCATCTGGAACACGAAAGGAAACTCGAGCGCTCTCGTAATACCGACCAGCGCGCCTCCCACTACCAAACCGATCGACAGCTTCTTAATAATATTCCCCACGCAGATCCTTACTCCTTAGTAGACGTTCTGCACCCCGGTTACTTAGCCCTGGCAGGAATAGGACTGCCTTCCGGCACGTGCCCCTTCGAATCGGAAGGCCGAAGGGCCACGATCACGGCGAAACTTACCACGGTGAAAAAGACAACCGAAATTCCCGTAATCCACCAGGCCGAATACGACAGCGTCGGCGTGAAGGACTCCGCGGTAAAGTCGGGTATCAAATTGTACGTATGAAAATACTTCCGCACCAGCGAGCGGACAGCACCCATCAAACCCATCGTCCAGATTGAGGCGAATGCCAAGAAGATCAGGACGAACTGAGAGGTAAAATCGATTTTCCCCCAGAGAATCGTGCCCTGCTTGATGGCCCGGTTATACAAGGCATAGTTGACGACCGTGACAAACACCAACGTAAACATCGCGGAAAGCTTGGCCGGCATCGTCCCCAGGAAGTTCCAGGCCTCCGGCAGCTCTACCTCCGCCGCCATCTTGGCGCCGGTGGCCGCAAATCCGTGGGGAGTCAGCCAGATGGCATCGCCCACGAGGACCATTAAGAAGCCGATTTTAATCACAGTCCGTGCAGACACCGTAAACGGAATGAACCTGCCCAGCAACGGCACCAGAACCAACGGTAGGAGGAACGCCAACGACATGGGATCGGGAATCCAATAGTAGTTCATCACCACCATCATCACAAAGGGGAACACCACCATCGTAATGGGGGCCAGAATTGTCATTCGGACCTTCTCGACTCCCTCAATGCGTTTCAGACTGAGCCAGACGTAATAGTTCATGCCCAGGAACATGAGTCCGATCATCGCACCCTGCATTTCGAAAAACATCGAGAGCTGGTCGGCCATCATGTATGGACAGAACGAAAAATCGTAATCGCACATTTCGTACGCCAAGAGTAACCCTGTGAAGGGCTGGAACAGCGTCGCGCCCACGGCGATCAGATTTCCGGCAAAACCCATCCAATCGTAGTAGGCCCGTTCTTCTTGGTTTTTCGCCCCCATATACATATAGGCGGCGATCATGCCCGTCACAAACCCTCCGAACGCCACGTTCCCGTCGATCCGGTGAAGATTAAGCGGCATCCAGGTTTGGTTGGCAATCTTGTCCCACAAGGTCGCGACGACGAGGAAATCTTGCGGCGAGACACCCTCCGTCTTCGGCGGCGTATTCATGAACGACGTTGGGCCGTCGATCACAAACATCAAGATCATACCGATCAGATTCAAGAGCACGCCGAGGGCAATATGCCGCCCCTTCTTTTCACCCTTCCAGGCGTCCCACATGTAGAAATACATGTACAACACGATGGCCCCACTAATGAACAGCAGCGGGTAGACCACCGTGAACACGAGATAGAATTGATTAATGAACCAGGTGGTAAACTGCGGGTACGCCGCGAGGAGCACGAAAATAAACAGACCACCGGTAAGGGCCGTCATGCTGAAGAGAATGACGGTCACCTTGGTTACTTCTTTGGCTAAACGATCATACCGAAGGTCTTGCTTCCGATATCCCAACCATTCTGAGATGACGATAAAGATCGGGGCGCCAAGAACGAGCGCCCCAAAGAGCGTGTGAAGCTGAGCGACGATCCAGACGGCGGTCCGATTGCCCGTATAGGGAAACTCGACCGAGGGCATGTCCGACACTTGGCCATAGGCCACCCCGCCGAACAACACCAGGAGCGCACATGCTGCCACCAGACTGTGCTGCCACATTTTCATAATATTTCGCGGCCCCTCTTCGCTAGGAGGCCGTCCGACGTTGAGATACCTGTATCATACGGTCTCCTACTTAGCTCCAAATTAAAGCCAATGCACCAATAGGCAGCCAGGATTGCCCCTTCTCCAGTTCCGCAGTATCCGCTCATTCCACTCGTACCCTGTAGCCAGAGGCCCTGGGAGTCAGGGGATTTTGCGTTGTACTGAATAGCGTCATTTCATCGTGAGCCGTGCGATGACTTCGCGATAAGAACTGCCGGGGCAACGAGAAGATCTGGTCATGGCCGTAAACGCAAACCGTTCGTTCAGGCATCGCATGGCATCCTAGGCCATCGTGACACGATTAGACCGATAGATCACTAGGATGCGTCGTGCGCAAGAGGTGTTTCTTGGGTTACGATCGCACAAGCTTCTGCATGATTGAGGCCGTTTACGTGCCAGCCGGCGCCGGAGCAGCTGAGGTGCCAGCCGCATCGACCCACGACTTCGTTTCGGCGTCCCACCTCTTTCCCGCCAACGCAAAGCTCCGTTCAAACAACACGAGCTTCCAGACATCGTCCTCCGACAGCTTGCTCTTCCACCCCTTCATCTTCGTATTGGGAACCCCATCAGCAATCCGCCAAGCCCACACGGAATCGGAGTAGAGATTCATCCGTTCGCTGACGCGGAAGTCACGGGCACCTGCCTTGGCCGGCTTGCCATCCTTGCCATGACAACTGCCGCAATTCACATCGGGGTTTGTTTCACCAACGTAGAGCTTCCGCCCTTCTTCCAGTTTAGCGGCATCAGTCCACCAAGCAGCCGGCATATGTTTATCGGCCCATTCGGCAGGAGCTTGAGGCGGCGGAACGATCGGTCCCTCCCCTCCCCCTCCTCCATCGCATGCCACCATGATGAGCCCCATTCCCAACACGACCGCGAGCTGCGAGACTTTCATCTGCTTCATAACCTTCACACACTCCTTTTCCCTCGACCACATCGAGGACGCTCGGCTCTGATACTTTTTAGACGAAAAAACGCCTTTACAGGAGTTGCTATGCCCCCTGTAAAAGCGCCGATGCTAACAGATACCGTGACGTCACACACACTCCAAGGCCACTTCGAGTAATCGACCCACGAGGTGTAATGAGCCTCACGGACCGCTTCGGTTATTTCTTCCGCTTAGCCTGAGACTTTCCTTGTTTCTGTCCCTGCTTCCGCCACGAACGAACCAGTTTAAACCCGATGAGCCCACCGACTGCAGCCACCACAGCCCCCGACCCAAGATAGACCCCCAGAGGGATACTGTTTCTGTCCCGTATGCAACCGGTTCCGAAATTGACTTGGATGACCCGCTCTGCCTCAAGATCCTTCGGATCGAATGAGACTTTCTGTTGTTGCTGCTGCCCGTTGGCTTCAATCAGCAGCGGATCGCCAAAATTATCGTTATGAAGATGAAACGCCGCTTTGTAATATCCGTCTCCATCAGTCTTGACGATCTGCCCGTAAGAGATCTTTGTGTCCTTGACGAGCACGTCTATATTCGGACTGCTTTTTCCATCTGCTCCGCAGACAAACCCCTCAACCGTAAACCGGTGGTCAGCCTCATGCGTCGCAAACACGACCGAGGGGAAACAGCTAAAAATGATGGCAATAACAAGGACCCCGCCCCGCCATCGCAACTGACTCTGTGCGGTCTGTCTGCGCCTCACGTGCCCAAAACTGAGCCTCTTTCCGTCGCCAGTTGCTTGCTCCGCTCACACGACAAGAACCTGAAATGACTAATAATTCAGGCCCATTTTAAGGCTGCATTTTTTAACATAGCCCCTACCTGATAGTCAACGAACTGACGGCCTGACCGGACGGAGAGATCAGCCAATTTTCAAGCACTTGGCGAGGGCCATTCTCAACGCGCCTGTGTAGGGGAGAATGAGAAAAGAGATGCGATCGGCAGGTGGGAACTTACAAGATTCCTCGTGTTCTTGCCTCAGCGGCGACACGTTCCACTTCGGCTCGCCGCTCCGAATCCTTCTTGACAATCCAGGTCTCCCAGGATTTCCCCGTGGCCGTGTCCTCACCGGTGAAGGCGATTGCGGCAATCTGGTCATAGCGAATGTGTCGTGCCTCAGCACTATCGGAAGGGAACACCTCAAGATAGGAGTCAGAACCGTTGACTTGACGATTAAACAGATATCCGCTGAGGGATTCGCCGGACTTCAATGACACCGTCACATCGCCGCGATAATCGAATGCCAGTTCCACCGCTTCTGCAAGCTCAGCGAACGAAGCCGGCTGAAAGACACGGCCTTCGAGCGATATGGGTACTCCGCCCGTACTATGCTGTTTGGTATCGGTCATTGCGGAATCGTCAACCGTCTATCAGAAAGATGGTCAGAGCGCTCTTGCGAATAAAGAGGGATGAACGACGCATCATGCAATCTGTCATCGCGAGGTAGGGAGCATCGTCAACTTGACCGTCCGACCAAACCCAGACAGCGTGCCGAACGTATCTTCGACGGCAGACGGTTCATAGCCGCAATGCACCATGCAATCGGCACATTTCTCATTCCGTCCCGTTCCGTAATGGTCCCACTCCGTGCTGTCCATCAGTTCACTGAACGTCTTCGCATAACCTTCTTGGAGCAAATAGCAGGGCTTCTGCCACCCAAACACGTTATAGGTCGGATTGCCCCAGGGCGTACATTCGTACTCCCGCTTCCCCATCAAGAAATCTAAGAACAGCGGCGACTGATTGAACTGCCACTCCTTCTTTGGGCTTCCCAAAATACGGGAAAACAATTCCCTTGTCCGCTCTCGCTTCAGAAAATGCTGTTGGTCCGGCGCCTTCTGGTAGCTGTACCCAGGCGAAATCATCATGCCTTCGACTCCGAGGTCCATCATCGCATCGAAGAACTTCCGCACGCGCTCAGGATTGGCATCGTCGAAGAGAGTCGTATTGGTCGTGACCCGATGGCCCCGCTTCAGCGCCGCCTTGATCGCCCTGACTGCCACGTCATACACACCATCCCGGCAGACCGCCAGATCGTGTTCGTCTTTCAGACCGTCCATATGGACGCTGAAGGTAAGAAACTTCGAGGGTTGATACTCGTCGAGTTTTCGCTCCATCAAAATCGCATTGGTGCAAAGATAGATATACCGCTCCTGCTAGACCAGCCCACGGACAATCTTGGACATCTCAGGATGGATCATCGGTTCGCCGCCGGGAATGCTCACGATCGGAGCCCCGCATTCCTCTGCCGCAGCCCAGCATTGCTCAGGCGTGAGCCGCTTATCCAGCACATGATCGGGATATTGAATCTTTCCGCAGCCGGCGCAGGCCAAATTGCAGCGGAACAAAGGTTCCAGCATCAACACGAGCGGATACCGCTTCACCCCGCGTAGCTTCTGGGTGAGCACATACTTCGTGACAGTTGCCATCTGGGAAAGTGGAACAGCCATTCCTCTCTCTCCTTCTTTTCAGTCTGTATTGGTAACGACAGCAGTCCGGCCACCGAACTAGCAGGTTGTAATCCCAGAGAATTCTAGCACTCAGTCTCGCTATTCGTCAATTTCCATCTGCCATGCTCGCTCCCCCCCCCGAAAGTTATCGTTCCTTGGCCAGGCGCTCTAACCAACAACCATTGTCAGGCTACCGAAGTAGAGCGTCTGATGAAGCGGACTTTGACAATCCTCATTCCCGAGTTCATCTCAAACCGAGCGCAGTGTTGAAGATGGGATCAATTCCCACAAACCTCTTGATACGACTGGCTAGGGCCGAAGCCAACTGGAAGTGCTCATGCGAGGTGTGGAGGCGCCGAGCGGGGTCGTACCGCTGCATCGGAGTTTATTCATTTTGCCTCTTATCCGGGACCAGGGTTTCTTGGTAGGTTGATCGCCGAGCCCATACACAGGCTGGAATCACATTTATCGCGTCCTCGAAGGACTAGGCCCTATAACCACCAGAATCCGAAGTCCTTCCCTGTACTCCTGAGACTGAGAGTGAGCATTTCTCAAGTCACATGTATCGGTCAAGGACCAATAAAACACCAGTCAGTGTTACCTAGGGCAGGCCCTAGTGCCATAAGCTCCGCGTCTCTCATAATCTAATCTTATAAGCACGGTCAGGGAATTTAATCAGCGCCGCGAATTCTGGCTCCGCACCAAGCATCAAGACAGGGTGGCGGTTTATGGCGGTTGCAACGAGTGTTCGATACCTGAACCGTTCACAGATTGGGCCTACACGTGATTTTGAAGCATTTCATATATTAAAGAAAGGGAGAGCACTATGATTCCATCGACGACGACTCGGGTTCAGGAAAATACCGATGAGGCCATCAATGAACGCATCAGCCGACAGACAGAGCATAACGTATTGCGCTTTGCTGGGGCGGGGAAGGAGCAGATCAATCAACGTCTTAGGGAACTAGATCGCGAATGGGACGTGGAGCGGACGCTTGAGGCGAATGCCGCTTCCCTCGCCTTACTTGGACTTGGCCTGGGCGCATTTGTAGATCGTCGTTTATTCGTTGTTCCTGCAATTGTCGCCGGCTTTCTGTTGCAACACGCAGTCCAGGGATGGTGCCCTCCAATCCCGATACTCCGTGGGTTGGGGATTCGGACTACAAGTGAAATTGATTCCGAACGCTATGCACTCAAGGTGATCCGGGGAGACTTTGCCAAGCTTCCTGCGACAGATGATCAATTAGGAGCGCACGGAATTGCTCGGGTTGTAGAGGCCGTGAATCGCTAGAGCTCAGCTATTGGCGCTGTTTTTGAAACTGAGTGCCATTAGCCATCAACCCGGTTTGTCGACTCCTGAAGCGTTAAAGCTGGTCATTCTGACAGCTCCAAGTGTTTCACCACAATCGTACACCCGATACCTCCTGACTAAGCGATTCGGACCTGTTGTGTTTCTGCGTAATCCCACAATGATAATGCCCGCTTTTCCTTCAGTAGACATATCCTCTTCGTTGCTAGACTGCTGGCTTTCAGACTGAGGGCCGGATGGTCGGAGAAGAAGGGGTCATCATGAGTGTAAAGGAACTCCGGCGGGTGCCCGTAATTCGCCAGGGGATTGAGAAGAAGTTGACGCAGGTCCAGGTAGGTGACCACGGGCTGGCGCACTGGGGACGGGGGAAGCCGTCGAACCGACGGCTTCCGGAAACGGTCAAGGCCACGGCGCTGACGCTGTATGCGCAGCGGTAGGGAGATTTTGGGCCGACGTTGGCGGCGCAGAAGCTGGCCGAGTGCCACGGGATCCCGATCAGTGATGAGACCCTGCGGCGTGGCCGCACGGGCGTGGGGTCGATCATTTTACACGGCGGAAGCGCCCGCACCGGGCATGGCGAGCGCGGAAGGCGCATGTGGTGAGCTGGTGCAGCTCGATGGCTCGAGAGTGCCACGATCGTGAATCCCATGGCTTGCGAGAACCAAGCGAGCACTTCTTCCAGTTTGCGGTCTGTCGTCGCCACATGAAATCGCCACCGCGTGAACCCTTCAGTCAGCGCCTTCCACCAAGGCAGTTCCGACAACCGACACAGAGGTGGCTCCAGCTGTTTGGACAGAATGTTCCAATCCTTAAGTGGCGCCTCGCGGTGTTCTGACTACGCGGCGGTGAGCCGTGTCGTCAGGTTGTCGCAGTACACCTGTTCCGGCGTCTTGCCGTCAAGCGCTCGGTGCGGTCTCGTCA
>JBBRRK010000073.1:0-16772 GCA_038200765.1 Nitrospirales bacterium | reverse complement strand
GGAACGGCTCTATTCGGGGTTGGTGTCCGATCATGTCGAGCAGGACGGAGGATGGGCGGGCCGGTTCTGCGACCGGCTACAAGACTGTCCGCTCAATCTGACCGTTCGTCTCGGCACGGCCTCCGTCCAAGTACGGGACGTGTTGAATTTTACGCCGGGGGACGTGCTGGTGCTGGATCAACGGCCGGGCGATCCGCTGGATTGCTATGTCGAGGGATATCTGAAGTTTCAAGGGAGTCCTGGTGTGTTCAAGGGGAACCACGCCTGTCGTGTGACCAAGGTCATTGCATAAGCGAGCCCTGCCGCTGAGGAGAAGAGTCTATGGCTGATATCGAGATGAAGGGGTCCCCAAAGAGTGCCTCGCCGTCGCCCGCGTCGTTTCCGCCGGTCGATAATGAAGGAGCCGTGCCGGTTCAAAAAAACTTGGATTTTATCCTCGATATCCCGATGCAAGTGACCGTGCAAGTGGGATCGACCAAGATGGCGATTCGCGAGCTGCTGCAGCTCGGACAAGGATCCGTAGTCGAACTGGAAAAGCTTGCCGGAGAAGCGATGGAAGTGTTGGTGAATAACAAGCTGGTTGCGAGAGGCGAAGTGGTGGTGGTGAACGAGAAATATGGCATCCGCCTGACCGATGTGATCAGCACGGTCGAGCGGGTTCAACAGCTGGGGTAGAAAGAAGGGGACGGAGTCGGCATGGTCGATTTTTGGGACAGTTTCCTACGAATGGCGTCCGCCCTGGCTGTTGTACTGGCTCTCATCGCCGGACTGGTCGCCCTGGTTCGACGATTTGGAGGGGCGAATTTATTTGCCCCTGTGACTGCGCCGATCGTCCAGGTGCTTGGCAGCGGCTCCATCGGCCCGCGCAAAACGGTCTCGCTTGTTTCTGTGGCAGGCGAAATCTTGATTATCG
Organism: Nitrospirales bacterium; assembly: GCA_038200765.1. Lineage (GTDB taxonomy): Bacteria > Nitrospirota > Nitrospiria > Nitrospirales > Nitrospiraceae > Palsa-1315. The sequence goes on along the minus strand of JBBRRK010000073.1, from coordinate 15,859 downwards.
GCGTGACCCCGACGGATTTGGTGTCCCTCGGTCGGATTACCGATCAGGAGCAAGTTCGGCAATGGCTGTCCCGGGCTGCTTCCGGCACGTTGAAGGATTCTCCGGTGCATGGATCGAGTCTTTCTGCCCAGACGTCTACGGGGAAGAAAGGCGACCATGCCGCTGCATGATCGTCGGCTGACGGGAGCGAATTTTTTCTCGCAATGGTTGTTTGAGTATCGAAGGCCAATGCTCTTCGTTGCGCTGATGCTGTGTTTCTGGATCGGCTTCTCTCATGATGCAGCAGGCGGGACCAACCCGTCGGTCACCATCGATTTGGGACAGACTGGTCCGAAGCAAACCGCGGTCGTCTTTCAAATTCTCGCGCTATTGACCGTGCTCTCGCTCGCGCCGGCCTTGTTTATCATGGTCACGTCGTTCATCAGAATCGTGATCGTCCTCTCCTTTCTCCGCCAGGCGCTGGGCACACAACAAGTGCCTCCGAACCAGGTCCTGATCAGTCTGGCCTTCTTCCTCACCATCTTTGTCATGGCTCCGGTGGGGCAGACGGTCTATAGCGAGGCGATCGAACCGCTGCTTGCCGAGCGGATGTCCCAGGAGGAGGCGTGGCAAAAGGGCATGCAGCCGATTCGCGCGTTCATGCTCAGACAAGTTCGCGATAAGGATTTGGATCTCTTCATTGAGCTCAGCAAGCTGCCGAAACCGGAAACGGTCGATCAAGTACCCATTCACGTCGTGATTCCCGCCTTTATTTTGAGCGAATTGAGGGTCTCGTTCCAGATCGGATTCTTGATTTACATTCCGTTTTTAATCGTCGACATGGTGGTGGCCAGCGTTCTGATGGCCATGGGCATGATGATGTTGCCGCCGGTCATGATTTCCCTCCCGTTTAAAATCATTCTCTTTGTGCTGGCCGACGGGTGGTATCTGATCGTCGGATCGCTGGTGAAGAGTTTTCAATGAGCGAGACCCACATGGAGCGATCGAGATGACTCCTGAAATGGTGACAGAGTTAGGGCGCCAGGCGTTAGAGACCACGCTTCTCGTAGCTGCGCCCATCCTGGGTCTCAGTTTGCTTGTCGGACTGGTGGTCAGCGCCTTGCAGGCCATGACGCAGCTGAACGAAGCGACCCTGACCTTTGTCCCCAAGCTGCTGGTCGTATTCGGGGCCATCGTGGTGTTCATGCCCTGGATGTTGGGCGTGATGACCGCCTTCATGACGCAACTATTCAGCAGTATTCCGACCTTCGTGCATTGATTCTCCTTCGCCGAATACCCAGTAGCTTGCTACGGGGATAAAGGCGAGGAGAACCCTCCGTAGCCTTTGCGAAGGAGGGTAGTGGCTTCGGAGAATTTCGCAAGATATCCCGCAGCTTGCTGCGGGGAGCTTCATTGGATCGTCGAACAGGCCATGAACGTCACGCAACCGCTTCATATGCTCCTGCCGGACTTTCAGTCCTTCTTGGCCGTCGCGTCCCGCACCGGAGGGATCGTGGCTGCGTTTCCGATGTTAGGCGGGCGTACTGTTCCTCCCCGGATCAAGGTGGCGCTCGTGGTCATGCTGAGCCTGGTGTCGGCGCCGGCGATTCATCTCCCGCAGATTCCACAGGAAGCGACGGCCATGACGGCGGGCCTTGCGAGCGAACTGTTGATCGGTCTTGTGATCGGCATGGCCGTCCGGTTGCTCTTTTCAGCGCTCGAGGTCGCTGGAGAACTCGTCGGAGCCCAGATGGGGTTCAGCATGGCGCAGTTATTGGATCCGATGACGTCGATATCGACGCCGATGGTCGCCCAATTGTTTACCGTCATCGCCTCGTTGGTGTTCCTCTCGCTGAATGCCCACATGATGGTCGTGGCGGCCATTGTCTCCAGCTACGAGTCCATTCCGCCGTTCGGCGCGAGCGTGTCGCCTGTCGTCGGAGAGGAAGTGCTGCGACTGTCGCAGCACATGTTTGTGGTGGCGGTGCAGCTGTCGGGTCCGGCCCTCGTGGCCCTGGCCCTCATCAATATTCTACTGGCGATGTTGGGGCGCGCCGTCACGCAGATCAATGTCTTTGTGCTGAGCTTTCCTCTGACCATCGCCGCCGGGCTGCTGGTCTTGGGCTTGGCCATGCCCTTCATCGTCTCGCGGCTTGAACGGGAATTCATCGGATTGCACGAGACGATCGAGGGGCTGTTGAGGGCCTTGGGACATGGCTGAGGATAAAGAGAACAAGACAGAACAGGCGAGCGAGAAACGGAAAGCGGATGCCCGTCTGGAGGGCAATATCGCGGTCAGCCGTGATGTGACCACAGCGGCGATGCAGGTCGCAGGGGTTGGGCTGATGTTTTTCCTCGCGCGCCCAGGCATGCAACAGCTGATCGAAATGGTTCGGTTGAGGTTGTCCCGGTCGTTCGACCGACTGGCTCAGGCGACTCTGACGATCGATCAGATTCATACATTGATCGTGGATGTCGGCCTCGCGACTATCCTGCTGCTGATTCCGGTTCTGGGCGGCCTTGCCCTCGCAGGAGCCGGCGCATCGCTCGCGCAGACGGGGTTCTTGTGGAAATCGTCGTTACCGTTCGACATCTCGAAGTTGAATCCGGTCACGGGATTTTCTCGTCTCGTGTCGCTCCGATCTCTCTCGGAGTTGATCAAAGCGCTGCTTAAAATCTCGATCATCGCCAGCATCGGAATATTCGTGCTTCAAGGGGAGATCGGACGTCTCCCGGAACTTGTGGAATATGACGTGTGGGGACTGATAGCCGTGATGGGTTGGCTGACGTTCAAAGTCGCCGCCTGGGTCACCGGCGCGATCGTCGTCGTTGCGGGGGCGGACTATGTCTATCAGCGGTACGAATGGGAACGCAAACTGCGCATGTCCCATGCCGAGGTGAAGCAAGAACATCGCAGTTCGGAAGGCGACCCGCAGATCAAGAGCCGCGTGCGGAGTATCCAGCGGGAGATGATGAATCGGCGAATGATGGCGTCGGTGCCGACGGCCGACGTCGTCGTGACCAACCCGACGCACCTTGCCGTCGCGCTCAAATACGACACCGCGCGCCTGGGCGCACCGATCGTCGTCGCCAAGGGCGCCGGGTACCTGGCGGAACGGATTCGTGAGTCGGCCAGGCAGCACGGTGTAGCGGTGGTGGAGAATAAGTTTGTCGCCCGCACGCTCTATCAGCTCGTGGATATCGGAAGGGAAATACCTGCCGATCTCTACCTGGCGGTGGCGGAAATTCTGGCATTGGTCTATCGCACGCGGGGTTTCACGCCTGAACAGGCGCCCCGGTAAGGCATCGATCGTATGGCACTCGACATAAAGGCTCTCTCGCCACAGTCGATCATCAAGCACCCGGACATTCTGCTGTCTCTGGGCGTGGTGGCGGTCATCATGGTCATGATTCTGCCGCTTCCACGGTTTCTCTTGGATCTGCTCCTGGCGTTTAATATTACCGTGTCGGTCATCATCCTACTCGTGGGCTTGCAAGTGCGGAGGCCGATCGACTTCTCGGCCTTCCCGTCCATTCTATTGCTGGTTACGCTGCTTCGCCTGGCCCTCAATATCGCATCCACACGCCTTATTCTTCTGCACGGCAACGAAGGAGCCGGAGCGGCGGGGGAGGTGATTCGGGCGTTCGGAAGCTTTGTCGTCGGGGGAAACTACACGGTTGGCCTCGTCATCTTCGCGATCCTGGTCATCATCAACTTTGTCGTCGTGACGAAAGGCGCCGGCCGCGTGGCCGAAGTGGCGGCTCGATTTACATTGGACGCGATGCCTGGCAAGCAGATGAGTATCGATGCCGATTTGAATGCCGGGCTGATCAACGAGACGGAGGCGAGGCGGCGGCGGAAGGAGATTGCAGAAGAAGCCGATTTCTACGGTTCGATGGACGGCGCCAGCAAGTTCGTTCGGGGAGATGCCGTGGCGGCGGTCATCATTGTGTTCGTGAATATCATCGGTGGATTGACGATCGGCATCTTGCAGCAGGGCATGAGTCCCGGCTTGGCCGCGCAAACGTACACGCTCTTAACGGTGGGGGAAGGCCTTGTCGCACAGATTCCCGCCCTCATCGTGTCGACCGCAGCGGGCATCATTGTGACTCGCGCCGCATCCGACGGCGATCTCGGGTCCGATATCATGCGGCAAATCCTGGTGTCGCCGAAGGCGGTGGGGACAACGGCGGGGATTTTGTTGGCGCTTGGACTCATTCCCGGCTTGCCCCATCTGGCGTTTCTTGGCCTAGGCGCCGCCGCCGCCTGGCTAGCGTACCGGTTGTCCCGGCAGGGCGACCAGGCACCCGCGGCGCCGCTTCCTGCGACGGCCGCCACCGCGGAAGAGGCAGCCCCCCACGTCGCGCCGTTCGATTTGATGGAAGTCCAGGTTGGGTACGGTCTCATCGGTTTGGTTGAGGGCACCCATGGGACCGCGCTATTGGAGCGCATCAAAGGATTGCGAAAACAGTTTGCCGAGACGATGGGCTTTCTTCTACCGCCGATCCATATTCGTGACAATTTACAGTTACGCCCCAACGAGTATGCCGTCATGCTCAAGGGGGTCGAACTGTCGAAATCTGATGTGCTGCCGTCGCACGTGCTGGCGATCGATCCGGGAACGGCCCAGCGCGGCGTCATCCAGGGCGTGGCGGCGAAGGAACCGGCCTTCGGGTTGCCCGCATTATGGGTGCCGGAGTCGGCGCGTGAGCAAGCGCAACTGGCCGGCTATACTGTCGTCGATGCCACCTCGGCCATCGCCACGCATTTATCCGAGATTATCAAGCGCCATGGACATGAATTGTTGGGCCGCCAAGAAGTGCAGGCGCTGCTGGACGAGACTGCCAAAGTTCATCCCAGATTGGTTGAAGAATTGATTCCCACGTTGCTGCCTTTAGGAACGGTGGTGCGCATTCTGGGGAACCTGCTGCGTGAAGGTATTCCGATCCGGGATCTCCGTTCCATCCTCGAGGCGATCGCGGACCGCGCCACCACGACGAAAGATCCTGAACTGCTCACGGAAATGGCGAGGCAAGCGTTATCGCGCACGATCACGCGTCAGCATCAAGCTCCGGACGGTACCCTGCCCGTGATCATGCTGGATCCGAGGCTGGATCGGTCGTTGAACGAGCAAGTCGCGGCGCTTCCGCAGGGAGGGATGTTGAATTTGGACCCCGGCACCTCTCAGAGGCTGTTGACGGCGCTTAAACAGGCGGCGGAACGAGTCGCGGCGCGGGGTCAACAGCCGGTCCTGCTCTGCTCTCCGGCGTTGCGCCGTCATATTCGCCGTTTGACCGACCGGATACTCCATTCGGTTCCGGTGCTGGGCCTCAATGAAATCGATGCGATGGTTCAACTGCAATCGCTCGACACGATCAGGCTGGATGTCGAACTTCCACGACCGTGAGGTGAACAATGAAGATGAAAGTATTTCATGCCGAAACCATGCACGAAGCCATCCGTGCCATTAAGAAAGAGTTGGGGCCGGATGCCGTCATCCTTTCCACAAAGCGGGTGCGGCGAGGGAGCTTACCGCTGGCGCTCTTCGGGCGACCCCTCTTGGAGGTGACCGCTGCGACGGATTCGGCTGTTGCACCGACCGTTCCCGATCATCGGGCGGCTCTTCGGGCCAAGCCGGACAGTGTCCCCTCCGGCGAGAATCGACGAGAGCCTGCTCCTGCGTTTCAGGACACGTTGAGCGCATTGCTGCGTTCCCATACGCCGTCGGAGCCAGTCAAGGCAAAGACCCGAACTCCCTCCCTGCCGAACTCGTCGCCGCAATCGGCTTCCCAGGACGGCTTTCACCATCTCAAGCATGAATTCCTCGATTTGCCGCAGCGTCTTTCGTCCTCGTCGCCCGATGAATCGCAGACGGCAGGCCCGTGCTTCCAGGCGCCATTGGCGCGGGCCTGCCGTCTTCTCGTTGCGCAGGGATTGTGTCTCTCGACCGCAGAAAGTCTCTGCCTCGCGCTTCGCCGACGTCTCTCCGAGGAGTCTCTTCAATCGGATCGCGAGATTCAGGATGCCTTGCACGCGCTCTTCCTGGGCCAGATCCGAGTCAGCGGACCCTTGCTGGATGCCGCGAATAATTACAAAGTCGCAATGTTTGTCGGGTCGAGCGGGGCGGGCAAGACCACGGCGATCGTGAAGCTTGCGGCCCACTACAAGCTGGAGAAAAAAAGATCGGTTGTCATGATCACGCTCGATACTTGCCGTATGGCCGCCGTCGAACACCTTCGCAGATATGCGCATGTCCTGGGAGTTCCGCTTGAGCTCGCTCACACCACGGCGGAGGTGATCGAAGGCATACGCCGTCATCGCCAGGCAAGCCTGATCCTGATCGATACGCCGGGGTTCGGTTCCCACGAGACGGAGCAGATCGTGAATCTCGGTCGACTCAATAATCAGCATGGATCGATCGAGACACATTTGGTTGTGTCCGCCACCACACGGATGCAGGATCTTCGTCGCGCGGTGGCGCTGCATGGCGTCTGCGCGCCGTCTCGCCTGCTCTTTACCAAGCTGGATGAGACGGAAGAATACGGGAATCTCTTCGAACTGGCGTACCAGACGTCATTGCCTCTGTCGTATTGGAGCAATGGCCGGCGGGTTCCGGAAGATTTCGAGCCGGCGAACGCGGCACGGTTAGCGGACCTTTTGCTCGACAGGGGCTCAGCTTCGTTCACATCATCAGGCCTCTCGTCATCCATTGGACACGACCCGGTGATGTCCATGAATGGAACGACGCCACAATCAGCGCATGAGGGAGGCTCGGCATGGAGAACATGATCGATGAACAGAAGGCAGGGATGCCGACAGCAGCTCACGGGCGACTATGTACCCGTGTGATTGCCGTCACCAGCGGAAAGGGGGGTGTGGGGAAAACCAATGTGGTGGCCAACTTGGCAGTAGAGTTGGCGCGATCAGGAAAACGAGTGCTGGTCTTGGATGCCGACCTGGGACTGGGCAATATCGATATCCTTTTGGGGTTGGTGCCTCGTTATACGTTAGAGCACGTGCTGTGTGGGTCACACCGCCTGTCTGACATCATCATCCCAGGCCCGGCTGGAATCCAGGTGTTGCCGGCCGGCTCCGGCCTATCTCAGCTCACCTCCTTGACCGATTCCCAGCAACTCATCTTACAGACTGAGTTGGAGCAGATCGCTGAGGCCGTGGAGGTATTGTTGATCGACACCGGAGCCGGTATCTCGCCCAACGTCACCTATTTCGCCTCGGCAGCCCAAGAAACCGTCGTCGTCATCTCACCGGAACCGACGTCGCTGACCGACGCCTACGCGCTGATAAAGGTGTTATGCCGGCAGTACCGTGAACGCCGATTTCATGTGTTGGTCAACATGGTGAAAAGTCAACATGAAGCGACTCAGTCATTCCGTAAGCTCGATGCAGCCGCGGAGCGTTTTCTGCACATCAACCTTGATTATCTGGGATTCATCCCCCTCGACGATTACCTGCCGATGGCCGTCATCGAGCAGAAGGCCGTGACGGAACGCTTTCCCCGATCGCCTGCAAGCCGAGCCTTTGTCCAGTTGGCGAAAAAGATTGCAGAGTGGCCTGATCCTCAGCTGCCGAAGAGTACGGTGCAGTTTCTGTGGCAGCAATTGATCCCGATGTCCTAGCCGGTCACCCTGTCAATACGGAGAGGTAAGGCATATTGATTATGAGCAATATAGCGACGCAACATAGCCGGAAGAGCAGCCCCGCATCCGACTCGCATCGTGAACTCATCATCAAAGAGTTTGCGCATGTTCTCAAGGCGATGGCCTATCGTCTGGCCTACCGTCTTCCACCGTCCATGGATGCGGACGACCTTGTGTCGGCCGGCATCATCGGATTGATGGACGCAATGGATAAGTACGATCCTGAGCGGGAAGCGAAGTTTAAGACCTATGCAGAGTTTCGTATTCGGGGCGCCATGTTGGACGAAATTCGTTCCATGGATTGGATTCCTCGATCCGTTCACGAGCGGATCTCGTTGTTGAAACGCACCCAGACTCAACTGTTGAACTGCCTCGGCCGTCCCCCGACAGATGAAGAAGTCGCGGCGGAGATGAAGCTGTCTCCAGCCGAGCTAGACGATTTTCTTGCGCGGTCCCAGGGGGCCGTCCTGGTCAGCTTGGACGACATCAATATGCAGGAGCCGGACGGGCCGAGAATTCTCGATATGCTTGCCGACACGCAGAGCCCTGACGCCCTTGCGATCATCCTCAACGATCGGGAGCGTGAGCGGGTGGCCGAGGCCATCCAGCAATTGCCGGAGAAGGAACGGCTCGTGCTCACCCTGTATTACTTTGAAGAGTTGACGATGAAGGAAATCGGTCGAATTTGTAAAGTCACGGAATCCCGCGTGTGTCAGATCCATACCAAAGCGGTCATGCATCTCAAGGTAAGTCTCGAAGCGCGGCAATAAGCGGCATTGGCCTGCATGATCCAAGACGGTGTGTTGTGAGCTTGTATCGGAACCCATGACCAATCTTCCCGTCGAGGTGTCCCGTCCGCCTGTCCGGTAGGGGATTTGGGTTCGACGCGCCAATTCTGTTGAGAAGACTGTCCGACATGGTGCGTTCTACTGCAGGAGTAAAAGAGATCGGATGTATTTTCTTGTTACGTATTCCCTGAATTGATAGAAGGGCTGTATGCCCAATCGCCCGTGCCGTGCTGCTGGGGACCTCGCCTGTCACGTCCTGAACCGCTGTGTCGGGCAGCTGAGAGGATTATAAGAAATATTCCAGACCCCTATTATTCTCCTTCGCCGAATACCCCGCAGCTTCCAGCCTTAGTAGCTGAAGTGACTAATTCGGCGGAGCAGGCTGCTACGGGGAGCGTCATTCATGAGCGTTTCTACTGTCATCGCCGATCCGCTGTCGCGACGAGCCTTCGGCCTGCGGGCTCGCCCCTCGGACCCTCAACGTCTGCACGAGTGCGCCTCAGGTCCTCACGGTGCCGCGCGCCGGCCTCATCGGCGGTTTCGTCACGAACTCTCGTGAATCATGCGAGCCTAGCCCGCATGATTCATGAAGCTTCTGCTTCAAGCACGGATACGCGGCTGTGACGGGCAGTCTCGCCGTTCAGCCCTTCGACATACTGCACGAGTATGCCTCAGGGTTTCACGGCTCCAAGTGCCCGTCTCGCTTCGCGTCAGCACGCTTTCGCGACGAACCTTCATGAATAATGCAGGCTAGTTTTCTCTCATGCGGCTGGCGTGTCTCGCCTCTCTTGTTTGTTCATCGCCTCTGATGTCGGTTTCTGTTCGTCCGGCGCTTCTCACGTCTGCTCCAATCAAGTCTGCTCCGAATCAACCGAAACAGGTTCGAGTCAATCTTTCTAAATCGAGCCATTGGAACACCTTGACGTTCAACACAATACGCCTGTCCTCCTCAAGTGACACGTCCGGTCTTTCCCTGAATGTCTGGATGGCCGGTGAGGAATCTTCCGTCATCTCCCTGTCCCCGCTCGTGGGGTTGATGGGGGTCTGTCTCATCGGTCTCCTCGTACTTGGGATGCTGTGGCTCAATGGCCGGTATCAGAACTCCGGATTCCACCGACTCAGATCCACGGAGAATCCCACCGGATTGTCGTCAACGTATGATGACGTGACCGGCTTGCCGACCAGACGACTGTTTGGGACATTACTTGAACAAGCAATAGGTCGCGCGGAAAATATCGGCCGATTTCTCGCGTTACTCGTGGTGGAGCTGGATCACTTCCGGGTGGTGGCAGAGAATCAAGGCCAAGCGAATAGGAACGTGGTCGTGCGTGTGCAGGCCGCTCGGGTCAGAGGCGTCTTGCGTTCCACGGAAACCGTCGCGCGCCTGGCGCCGGATCAATTCGCGATGATTCTCGACAATCTTACCTCCCGTCAGGAGGTCACGACCATTGTGGACAAACTGCAGGCGACGGTGGGGCTTCCTCTCACCTTGGACGGACATGAGCTGTTCCTGACCTGCCGTATCGGCGTGGCGCTGTATCCACAGGATGCCATGGAGTGCGAGGGGTTGATCGCACAGGCCATGCGGGCAGTGAAGCAAGCGAAGTCCGAAGGGCAGGCTGTTCAATTTACCTCATCCATCGCCCCCTCTGCCGCTGAACCGATGCCCGCAGGGTCCTCGTTCGCCGCTCGCCTCCTGTAGCGCAGGGTACGAGGTTCGAGGTTTTATGGACGTCGAACCCCGAACATCGAACGAATATTCTCGCATGTCCAGCCGATGATATTCTTCCCACTTCGGCAATCTTTTCCCAGTCCCGCTTCTCCATTTCACATTGTGCCTTCCATGCCAGCCGGGCCTTCATCCAGCAGGCCTTTGCCATTGCACTGTATTGACAGGGCCCTGGGCGGCTGCTCGCTCACGAGACTGACGGAACCACATCCAGACGAGCAATGGCATGCATGTTGCGTTGTGATGTGGTCGAGCGCTCCAACTTGAAAGGCCATACATGAACCGAGCCATTTATCCCATCCTTTCCGGTGCGTTGGCGCAAGAACGCCAGATGCAAGTCTTCGCCAATAATATGGCGAACGTCAATACGGCTGGATTTAAACAGGACGACCAGGCGTTCACCTCTGTCATGGCCCGCGCGCAGGCTGTCATGCCGGTACTTGGGCACCCATTCGGTTCCGGTCAACAGATTGGCGTACGAGCGCCCGGTGCAACCGAGCGGGTGTTCGTCGCGCCCCATGCCTTGCATACGTCGTTTGAGCCTGGCCGGATCAGAATCACCGGCAACGCGCTCGATATGGCCATTGAAGGCCGCGGATTTTTCGAGGTGCAGACGCCTCAAGGACTTCGCTATACCAGGAACGGCATGTTCTCCCTCGATGCTAAAGGTCGGATGGTGACCAATCTCGGGCATCCTGTGATGGGGACAAAGGGAGAGATCAAGATCCCTCCTGGCACCGTGCAGGTGACTAAGGAGGGGGGGATCCACGTCGACGGCAAAGCGGTGGCGAAGATCAAGGTGATGGAGTTTCCTGACGACCGCATGCCGCAGAAACATCTGGAAGGGCTTCTGGCATCGGAGAACGGCGAATTGGCCAAGCATCCGCAAATCCAGGGAGGGCATATCGAGGAGTCGAACGTCAATTCCGTCGGCGAGATGGTCAAGATGATCCAAGGCATGCGGAATTATGAGTCGAGCCAAAAACTGATTCAGACCCTAGACCGGATGGCGGAAGTCGCCATTCAAGACGTCGGTCGGGTGTTGTAAGACCGTGCAGCGTCGCTCGGTTCCTGATTCGGACGCGCCACGCTTCACGAACGACGAGAAACGTAGGAGGTTTCTATGATTCGAGCCATGTGGACCGCGGCCACCGGAATGACCGCCCAGCAGCTCAATGTCGATACCATTGCCCACAACCTGGCGAACGTCAATACCAACGCATTCAAGCGAAGCCGCGCGGAGTTTTCCGACTTGATGTACCAAGCCACTCGACTGCCTGGGACGAATGCGTCGAACATCGGGGTCTTTCCTGTCGGGATCCAGGTCGGCGGAGGGGTTCGTCCTGTCACAGTGGCAAAAGAGTGGATTCAGGGCAACATGCGTCAGACCAACAACGATTTGGACCTCGCGATCGATGGAGCGGGATTTTTCCAAGTCCAGCGCTCTGACGGCACGATTATGTATACCCGCAACGGTTCGTTCAAGCGGGACAACGTCGGGAACATGGTGACGGGAGATGGAGATTTGCTCAACCCTGTGATTACGATTCCCTCCGGCGTACTCAAGCTCGATATCGGCCAGGACGGGACGGTGTCTGTGCTGTTGCCCGGCGTGACGCAGGCCTCGCAGATCGGTCAGATCCAGCTGACTCGGTTCGATAACCCGTCGGGACTCGTGGCGATGGGGAGCAATCTGTTTCTCGACAGTTTCGCGTCCGGTCCTCCGCTCCAAGGAACGGGTGGGTTCTCTACGGGATTTGGAACCGTGCAGCAGGGATTTCTGGAAAGTTCGAACGTCAACTTGGCCGAGGAAATGGTCAATATGATTATCGCCCAACGCAGCTATGAGATTAACTCGAAGACCATTCAAGCGTCGGACGAAATGATGTCCATCGCGAACAATCTCAGACGGTAAGCGTCATCGCCTTATGACGAAGAGAGGAGACTCCGCATGATTGCACGACATCTCTGTACATCGGTCGTCCTGCTGACAGTGATCCTCGCCGGTCCCTGTCAGGCGCGCGCGGCATCGATTGATCGCGCCGTCTCAGCGGTGCCGGTGGCGCAGGTAACCGCGCCCCGCGTCATGAAGCTTGGCCCTACTCTTGCCCCGGTGGCTCGCGAGTTACACCCCGACGACATTCAGCGAAGCATCCTGCGTTTCCTTGAACAAGAGATGACAGGACAGGTGCGCGCGGTCTCCGCCAGGATCGTGGATCCGCAAGAACCGATCGCATTGCCGCTCGGCAGTATGGGGCTGACGATCACCCCGCACGGACTCGACGAGGGCCTCGGACGCCGGACCTTTCATGTCCAGATCAATACGAACGGCAGGCCGTGGCAGACGATCGATGCCACCGCCGATATCGCCGCCTCTATTGATGCCGTCGTGCCGATCAGGGTCATTAAGATGGATGATGTGATCGAAGCGGAAGATCTGACCGTCAAGCGAATCAAACTCAGAGAGTTGAATCATCAGTTGGCGACCAGCATGAACGATGTCATCGGGAAAAGTGCGGCGCGTCCGTTGCAGGCTAACCTGCCGATTCGCCTGGCAATGATCAAAAACCCCTACGTCGTTCGCAAAGGCGATCGTGTGGCCATCGAGGCAAGCCACGGGGGCCTCTCGATTCGGGCAACCGGCATAACGAAATCAAGCGGAGAACTCGGCCAGTCCGTGACTGTGACTAACCTCGATTCAGGCAAAGAATTGAGCGCCAAGGTCGTCGCGCCGGGAGTCGTACGAGTTGAGTATTAGCTACCGTCGCAGAAGTGTGTCTCCGGTCCTCGCGTTGAGCGCGCTGAGCATCGCGTTCCTCAGCGCCGGGTGCTACTTTCATCACTCGCCCAACGTGGCCAATAAACTGACGGTCCCTCCCTTGCCGCCGCCTAAAACTCTTGGTTCTCTCTGGCAAGAAGAGAATGGGCGTGCCTATCTGTACGAAGACCTGCGTGCCATGCGGATCGGCGATATCCTGACCGTCAAGATCGTGGAGAAGCATAAAGGGTCCAAGTCCGCCGATACGAAGGCGGAACGGGAATCGACCATAAGCAATTCAATAAGCGGGTCCGGGGTCGGCTATATCGGTATTCCAGGAATCCGTCTCGGCGGCGAGACGATGCGGGGACTGGGTATCGATGCCAGCGCAAAGAATAAGTTCGGCGGCAAAGGCGCCACCAGCCGTGAGGATACCCTGACCGGGACGATTTCCGCCATCGTGACCGAGGTCTTGCCGAACGGGGATCTGCGGATGGAAGGAAAACGTGAGGTCACCGTGAACAGCGAGACACAGTTGATGACGATCAGCGGCATCGTGCGTCGTGTGGATGTCGATACCAAGAACACGGTCTTATCGAGCGCGATTGCCGATGCGAAAATCGAGTACTCCGGCTTGGGTGTGGTGGACGACGTGCAGCGACCCGGTTGGTTGGTTCGGATACTCGACTGGATCTATCCCTTCTAATGTCAAGGACAGAGGACTCATGAATCACGCCATGATACGGACCGCAAACATTCCTGGGGACCTTCGTCGCCGGACGACGGTGTTGCGAACATTGCAGTTGATGGTGATGAATGGGGTCGTCCGCCGCGCCGAGACAGATCTTCCCCGACACCCTGCCGACAGCGCAGAGTCTGAAACGGATAGAGCGGCGTCAGGACCACCGATGCCGCCCGTCACCCATGAACCAACCTGGTTCACGAGGTTCTTTCGTCGACGGGGAGAGTCACCTTTTAAGCGCGCGAGGCACAGGATATGAGACGAGCAGGGTTGAGCATCGGACTGTTGGTGGTGGGAAGCCTCCTTTGGGCGATACCGGCTGATGCGGTTCGCATTAAAGATATAGGATCGTTCGAAGGCATTCGGGACAACCAGTTGATCGGCTACGGTCTCGTCGTCGGCCTGGATCGTACCGGGGACCAGGTCATCGGCGGCCAGTTTACGATTCAAGCCATGATGTCGATGTTGAATAAGATGGGGGTCAATCTCGTGATCGATCCGATCCAGTTGCTGACGCGCAATATCGCCTCGGTGATGGTCACGGCCAAATTGCCGCCCTTCGCAAAACCGGGGTTGACGGTCGATGTGCTGGTGTCATCAATGGCGAACGCGAAGAGCCTGCAAGGCGGCACCCTGTTGCTGACCCCGCTGAAGGCGGCGAACCAGCAAGTCTATGCCGTCGCGCAAGGACCGATTTCAATCGGAGGATTCTTGGGAGGAACAGGCGGAGCGGGCGGGTCCACCGTCACCAAAAACCATCAATCCGCCGGGATCGTACCCGGTGGCGCAATCATCGAAAAGGATGCCGGCATTGACATCGAATCGTGGGAGACGGTCTCGGTGCTTCTACGTCAGCCTGATTTTACGACGGCAATCCGGACGACGGAAGCCATCGACGGGGTATTCGGCAAGGGGAGTGCGACAGCAGTGAATTCCGGACTCGTTCGGGCCGCGATTCCCGCAACGTTTCGTGGCCGAGTCGTGGAGTACATCGCCATGATCGAAGGGTTGGATGTGGCGGTCGACTTGCCGGCGAAAGTCGTCGTGAATGAACGGACCGGCACCGTGGTTCTTGGAGAACATGTGCGTATTTCCACCTGTGCCATCTCTCATGGCAACCTCACAATTTCTGTCAAGAACACGATAAATGTATCGCAGCCACCCGCTTCCTTGCTTGGTGGGCCTTCTGGTGGACAGACGACTGTGACTGAGGATGTTCAGACTGAGGCGAAGGAGCAAGAGTCCAGACTGGTGGTGGTGGATGAAACAGTGACGCTTGGAGAAGTGGTACGGGCGCTGAATGCAGTCGGGGTGACGCCCAGGGACTTGGTTGCCATTCTGTCGGCGATTCGATCGGCAGGAGCACTTCAGGCTAACCTTGATGTTATATAGGTAAGATATTGATATTATTTGTAACATACAACAACATATTGTCGAATCTATGGAGGGTACATTGAATCACGATCCAGTAGGTCTCAGCTCTCTCATGCAGATATCTCCTACTCACCTGAGCCTGTCACAGACTCCACGGCTCAGCAGTCCTGAACGACAGGCTGGAGGAGCTGCTATCCAGGGGGCAGCCCATGAATTCGAAGGCTACTTTATCTCGAATCTCTTGAAAGTCATGCGAGAAACAGTACCCAAGGGGGCGCTTGAGAATAAGGGAGGAGATTACTTCTACTCGTTTTACGATCAGGAGATCGGCCGTCTAGCGGCAGAGTCCGGTGGGCTAGGATTGGCCAGAATGATTGAAGAATATACGGAAAAAAACACCGTTCCTCTCAAGTCCTGAGACTCACAAGCCGATAAAGGAGTCGACAGGTATCAATGCCCCGGTTCTCGCCACACCCACTCAGGTTACTCGGGGCTAATTTGGGAGAGGGAGGAGATTATGCAGATCTCAGGTCATGGCAAAGCTGATCATCTTGCCACACTTCTACTCGGCGCCCAGGCGGGCGCTCCGGTCGGGTCGAATCGCCGCGCGCCCAGCGATGGCCGGCAAGACCGAGTGCAGATCTCACAGCAGGCGAAGGAAATCCTTCGGATCAAGGCCTTGGCCGATCATCCTGATGCTGCCCGCGCCGAACGTGTCGAGCGGATCAGCCGATCAGTGGAAGCAGGGACCTACAACGTCGAGGGGCGCAAGGTCGGCGACGCGATCATTCGTCATATATTGACCGAGGCGGTGCTCTGACCCGTTCTTG
>JBBRRK010000072.1:0-16884 GCA_038200765.1 Nitrospirales bacterium | reverse complement strand
TGCTGGTGAGCTCCATCAAAAAACTTCTCGACTATCCCTTCGAATGGGTGCTGGCCGGACATGGAGACCGGACGCATTTGCCGGTTCACGAGATGCGCGCGCAACTGCAATCGCTGGTCGAGCGTCGCCAGCCTGCCAGAGCCTTGCCATCGTAATGTTCACAGGCTTCGCTCAGTGGATCGATCGCAACTTGCTTTCCCTCGGTCGTGAGATGCGACTCTCCTATCTGCCGCCCCTCATGGTCTACATGGCCTACGGGATTTCCGGCCTCACCGGCATTGTCGGTACCTTCTTTGTCAAAGACTACTTGGGCCTCTCCGCCTCGTTTCTCGCCGCGCTGGGATTCTGGGCCGGCATTCCCTGGGCATTGAAGATGCCGATCGGCCATCTCGTCGATCTCTTATGGCGCTGGAAGGGCTGGCTCGTGGGATTCGGAGCCGGACTGCTGGCCGTCAGTCTTGGGATCATGGCAGCGTTGATCGGGAGTCGGGAGGCGATGACCTCCATCTTGCCGTCAGAAGTCTGGTTTGTGCTCAGCACATTGCTTGGGCCGATCGGCTATGTGGTGCAAGACGCGGTCGCGGATGCCATGACGGTCGACGCCGTGCCACGAGTGGATGAGCGGGGGCAGCCGTTCGACCAGCCGACCATCAAGCTCATGCACACTACCATGCAGACGCTTGGGCGCGTGGCCATCGTCGGTGGCGGAATCGTGGTGGCGATGGTCAATGTGTATGTCTTTACAGGTGTGGAGGGGCTCCCACAGGCAGAGATCGTTCGGCTCTACAAGCAGGTCTACCTCATGGCGCTCGTCATCCCCTTCGTCTCAGTCCTTGGGGTGTGGGTCGCCTGGTTCCTGCAACACCGTCACATGCGGCAGCTCCGGCAACAGGGGTTCGCGCGCGAGAAGATCGACGAGATGGTCCGAAACAGAGGAAGCCTAGTGGAGGCAACGAAGCCGAACTGGTGGATCCTTGGTGGGAGCCTCGCCTTTGTCCTATTCACCCTCACGGTCGGATTCGGCGGTTTCTCCTATAGCGAAGAGATTGTCTTCGTCGGTTCGATGGCCATCGTGGTGTTTTTGATGGCTCGCCTCATGCGAGAACTGGAGCCGGACAAGCAGTTCACCCTGGTCGGGACAGCGGTCGTGGTCTTCATCTTCCGCGCCATTCCGGGGACTGGGGCAGGGACGACTTGGTGGATGATCGACCAGCTGAAGTTCGATCAGCAGTTTCTTTCAATCCTGTCGCTGATTGGAAGCACGCTCACGCTGGCGGGCATGTTCGTCTTTCGTCGCTTCATGGCCGAACGGTCCATCGCCTATGTCGTGGGATTTCTCACGGTGATCGGAACCATCCTGACCCTCCCGATCGTAAGCATGTTCTACGGTGTACACGAATGGACCGCGAAAATCACAGGTGGAGTCGTCGATGCGCGGTTCATCGCACTGATCGATACAGCGCTGGAGTCGCCACTCGGGCAGATTTCCATGATTCCGATGCTGGCCTGGATTGCCAACAGCGCACCCGCAAACTTGAAGGCCACCTTCTTTGCCGTGATGGCGTCATTTACGAATCTCGCCTTGTCATTGAGTCAGCTCGGCACCAAATACATGAATGACATCTATGTGGTCAGCAGAGAAGTCCGTGATCACGCGTCGGGCGTTGTTCAAACCCCCGCCGACTATAGCCAGCTCGGCTCGCTCCTTATCGCGCAATTGCTCCTGGGCCTCGCGCTCCCCATCGCCGCGATTGTGTTTGCCAAGGTGACCCGCTTCAAAAGCGCGTAACATGAACGGGTTTGCCGTATGACCACAGTGCAGTTTCTTGTCGATCACGGCGCCTCGGTCCTATTCCGGGTCGTCTTTATTGAACAGGTGGGCCTGCCGATTCCTGCTATTCCCCTCTTGATTGCCGCTGGTGCACTCGTAGGCGCCGGCAAGATGAGCGTCATGACCGCGTTGCTGATTCCTGTTGCGCGTCGCTGCCCCACGACCTCGCCTGGTATTTTCTGGGCCGCTTGAAGGAGGGAAGGTGCTGGGATTCTTATGCCGAATGTCGATGGAACCAGACTCCTGCGTGAGGGATACGGAGAATCTCTTTCATCGGCATGGATGGCGCGCGTTGCTCTTTGCAACGTTCATCCCTGGATTCAGCACGGTGGCTCCTCCGTTGGCTGGCATTGTGGGCATGGGGGCCGCAAGGTTTCTCTTGTACGATACAGCCGGGGCGCTGATTTGGGTTGGGATCTGCGCCGGAATCGGCGCGCTCTTCAGCAATCAACTTGAACAGGTCGCGTGCTCATTGACCAGACAGGTAGTTGGTTTCTCATGATCATCGGGGTTGGTCTGGTTGGATTTATCGCCTACAAGTTCCTTTACCGGCAGAAGTTTCTGCGAGACCTCAGGAAAAAAGTTGGTTGGCTCTCTCACCGCACAAGAGAGCCAAGCGACATTGGTAAGGGGGACGAGCCCAGAAGCTGGAGGGGTACCGGCGCGGATCAGCAATGAACATGACAGCGGTTCTATGCTGGCGTGGGCGGTGCCACGCGCAGGGGAACAGCCCGAAGACGAGAGGGCGGTCATGGCTACAACAGAAAGCAGCGGAGCGCTTGAACCGGACATCGTGCCGCCATGTTAGTGGGCCACGGGCAGTGAGGCCTGACGGAGCTTTCCTCTAGGCGGTAGGTGGATACCGCTGTAAAAGGCGCTTGCCCGTTGTAATGTGACAGGTTACAAGAAAGGATTAGAGAACGTGTTCGGCATAAAGGTTTACGGAAGCTCTATGAAGACGGAGAGACACGGTTTCTCTACGCTGACGAGGTGAAGAAGATCAGGCGTATCCTTTCCCACCTGGAGGCGGCGGAAAAGCCACAGGCGTTACACCTGCCAGGATATCGGTTTCACCAATTGAAGGGTGAATATCGAGGTTTCTATTCGATGACCGTCAGCGGAAACAACAGAATTATCTATCGGTTTGTGGACGGTCATGCTGTTGATGTGGATTATTTGGATTACCATTAAGGAGAACACAACATGATGCACGATCCTTCACATCCGGGCGAGGTGATCAAGGACAGGACTGTCTTGCAAAAGCTACGCGAGATTAGTGGATGAATCAATGGTATCCCCTTCTTCCTGAAATGCTGCGCGCAACCGGGCTACATCGAATATATTGACATTGATTGCGCGAGCTTCGCTCCACGGAATGAATGCCCCGATACGAGGTTGCATAACAGCCCGGCTGAAACTATAAGTGACGAGACTAGGAGCGACACCGTAGCCGTAACGTCGGCGCTCTTTTCTCAAGTGCATGAGATGGACGGAATGACTCGCGGCACTTCCCTGCGTCGACCACGAAACCTATGGGAATTTTTCTATCGCCATGCTACGCCCCTCCCCTAGTTCCGAATTCATTCTCCTTCACCGAATACCCCGTAGCTTCCAGCCTTCGTCGCTGAAGTGACTACTTCGGCGGAGTAGGCTGCTACGGGGATGAAGGCGAGGAGAACCCTCCGTAGCCTTGCAGGACATGTCTTTCGCATGCCGTGGATGATTCCTCATTATGAATCTCTGTTGAGACCGTCATCGTTTTACTCTGGAGCAATTGTCATGTTAAAATTTGTACGTCTTACCGCTACGCTTTTCATCCTCGGGTTCTTCGGCTGTGCCGCATCGTCGGGATCGGATCAATCGACTCGAGTCCATGACGTGCAGATACACGGCGAGGGACTCATTACTCCGATCGAGTTGTATGCCTCTGTGGGCGAAGAAATCCGATGGCATAACCTCCGCTCGACCCCGGTCCATCTCGGATTTCTGGGCGTGAAGCCGATCGATGAAGTAGGTTGCGAGTACGGCTTTAAAACCTGGTACGGAGGGATCAAAGACCTCGTGACCATTCATCCGGGCGAGTATGTGAGTGTGTGTTTCAGCAAAGCTCGAACTATCCGGTATAACATATGGACTGATCTGTCAGATCCTTTCCACTCGATGAGCCTGACTGCGGTCATCTATCTTGATGGGGCGGCCTGATGCGAACGCTCCTCCTGCAGCAGTGATGGGAGTTGGGAATGAACTGCCCCCACGCCCCGTGCAGAGAAAGGAGCTCTCACTCGATCGATGTGAGGACAAAGACGGTCGCTCCTGCTTACGTCGCTCTTATATACGAGGAGGCAACAATGACAACAGTGATGCGGAGAGGTCTGATGGTCGCCTGTGCCAGTGCGGTGAGCCTGATTCTTGCGCAGGGCGCTGCAGCCTATGATGAGATTCCCGTTGTCGAAGGTGGAATGCTCACCGGGACCGTGCTTCTCGACGGCAAGGTGCCGGGGCCTAAGGGGTACAACCTCACAACCTTACCGGATGCGGTCTATTGCGGGCGGATTTCCGACGGCAGGGGGTGGCGGCTGCTTCAGCCGTTCAATGCCGGATCGAACGGTGAGTTCCGCCAGGTCGTCGTGTTCCTTGAGGATATCGAAAAGGGAAAACCGTTCGGCCAATATCAGCCCCCGAAAATCGAAGCTATCGATTGCCGGTTTCTGCCCTTTACGAATATCGTCCGCGATCTTCACGATGTGGTAGTCGTGAATATGGATCCGGCCCTGCACGACATTCAGGCCTATGAAACCTCACATCTGGGGCCCAGGGTCCTGTTCAACGTTCCTCTGCCGATCAGCAAGCGCTATTCTCGCGACGCAGGCCTAAGGGCACAGTTCAAAAAGCATTACGATGGGACGCCGATAACCCAAACGGTCAAGATGACAAAAGGTCGCAAGATCTTCACGATGCAGTGCGGCTTTCACGCCTATATGGAAAGCTGGGCCTTGGTCGCCGACCACCCCTACTACACGGTTACGGACGACGAAGGACGATTCCAACTGACGGATATCCCACCGGGCACCTACAAGGTGAAGCTCTGGCATCCCTACATTCGAGAGGATATCGAGCGGACGATCACGATCGAACCTAACCAACAGACCAGTCTTGAACTGAAAGTCGAGGCGCCCACCGGGCGGCTCTATGCCAATCAAATGGTTGAGAACGCCTATATCCGGTACACCATCACGGAAGATGTACAAGGCCAGATCGTGCCGACGTTGGAAAAGCAGAGCCTCGACCGGGAGAAGTGATGCGTCGTTCACTTCTGGCGTCGCACGGTTCTGTTCTCTGGCTTCCACGTTCTCCAGTCATAACCGTAGCGGGAACCTTATGAGGGTTGCGCAGTGAGAGAGGTTCCTCTTCGTTTGCGGTTTGTCTGGTTCAGCCAACTGAATGAGACAAACCAAACACGCCAGTCGGATCTATCCAGGGTAGACTTGGGCCGCCATAGGAACGGCGGTTGATAGGCTCTCGCTGGGACCATGAGCGTCATGGCAGCAAAGAGAGAACCGCCTGATTCCATCCAGCAGGGCCTGGACCCGGTGCGTGGATTAACCGTGGCAGCTCAATGTCTAGTGCATACGAGCCGTCTGTTTGTTGGACGACGATGGGTCGGTCGACGGCTTCGAGCATCGGCAGATCGTTCAGGCTGTTTCCGATGGCCACACTGCTCAGAACCCTATGGTCATTGTCTATTTGTCGGCGGTAGCATCGGATGAGGTATTGCACGGCTTGTCCCTTATCGTGATGTCCCATCAGATGGTAAAATCTATCTCCCTTCGTGTACCGTAAGCCGCTTTCGTTGATTGCCTCGATGAGCCGTTCCTCCGGGCATGTTGAGTCCTCCATGACGAAGGGTTCGTCGGATTCACGCTGCTTGGACAAGTGTGCATTCTTCAGCGAGAGCCCCGTCCGTGCAGCGATTTCTTCGACGGACATATCTCCATAGCCTCTCAGCTCTATTCCGAGTATCTGTTGGATCTCTTTCAATGCCGTGCGGAGCAGGGGATAGGGTATTCCCATCTCGACGGCGTGATAGCTGCCGCGACGCATTGCATCGGTGAGCGGGAAGAGAAAGTAATTCGTGGGAATGACGACGGCCCCGCCGTTTTCCACAATGAAGGGATGCTCGTTTCGTAACTCAAGGCGGATCGGCTCAATCTCAGCGCGCGTCTTACTTGAGACGACGATGAGCGGAATGTCGCGGGCCCGCAGTTCCGTCAGCGCTTCGCGCGCGGCTTCGAAGGAATAGGTCTTGCTGTCGAGCAGCGTGCCGTCCAAATCCGTAAAGACGACCATCGCTCTCTGAGTTCCGTCCGGATCGTTCGACATCGCAGGGCCTTTCATCTTTCCGTTCCGCACCGATCTCGTGAGGATGGGGATTCGCTGTCGATATCCCGGTCCGAATGCGATCGTCGTTCGATCAGCTGATGACCATACCGGCGTTCCTTAGGTGCGAATCAGAGTGCTGGGCGTGGCGGCTTTCTCATTATCTCCGACGATCAGTGAATGCAAGGTCATGCCTTCGAGGCTCTCTGCAATGGCGGCGTCGCGGCGCCGGAGGAGTGCGTCGATCGGTTCGCCAGGTTTGTTTGACGAGCCGAGATTCGCGCCTTGTCCCTTGTGGATCAGCCTCAGCACATCGGTGAGAGCCATCAATTCCGGTGGTTTGACGAGACCGAAGCCCTCCGGTTCGCTCATGCGAGCGAGCAGGCCCTGGTCGAGCAGTTCTGCGAGGCGGTCTTCCAGTAGGGCTGGAGGAAGCCCCAATTCGTTGGCGAGGTCCGCCGGACGCATCGGTCCGTCACCTCGCATGTGTCGCCGTTCCACTCTCGTGAGGATCTCCAAGACGAGTCGCTCCCGGATAGCAGGCGTGTCTCGCTGCCAGAGGAACTGCGCGCGATAGGCGGCAGGGTGCTGAATAAAGAAAGACACTTGGGCGCCAAGCAGAATAATCAGCCAGCCGACATAGAGCCAGAGAAGAAACAGCACGAGCACAGCGAAGCTAGAATAGATCGCACTGTATTTCCCCGAGGCTGCGACGAAGGTGGCGAAGGCTTCTCCGGCCAGTCCCCAGAGCAGCGACGCGGTCAGGCCGCCGAGCAGCGCCGCCCGAACGGTGACGAGGGTATTGGGAACAAATTTGTAGATAAACGTGAAGACGCCGCAGAGCAGTACGAAGGGCATCAATTCCGCCGTCCAGATAAGCAGGGTGCCGAACGGTTGGATATCCCTCACGCGGTCTACGAGCGCATGGCTTTGCACTGAGGCGAGCAATCCGACCGCGGTGAAGATCAGCACCGGCCCGACTAAGACGACGCTCAAATAATCGGTGAATTTTCTCGCCCAGGTTCGCCCCTGCTTGACCCGCCAAATGGCGTTCAGCGCCTGTTCGATCTTGTCGATCAGCGAATAGGTCGTATAGAAGAGACCAGCCACGCCGACGGTGCCGAGCACGCCGACCTTGAGATTGTCGACGAACCCGATAATGTGGCTGGTGGCCTCTGCGCCTTTCGGACCCAGCGGTTCGAAGACTTGATTCAACAGAGGCGCGATTTGGTGATGCCCGCCGAAGGCCTTGAGCACTGAAAACATCACAGCGAGAAACGGGACAAGTGAGAGGAGCGTCGTGTAGACGAGGCCTGCGGCCCGCGCATCCAGCAAGCGAAAACGAAATTCAACCCCGACGGCGATGACCAATCGCAACGCATGCAAGGCCAGGCGTTGGATCCGCGGGATCGCGTCCAGGTCCATGGTCCAAAGATCATGCGCGACGAATTGTCGAACGCGTAGTGCGGTGTGCATCGATGACACAGTCCCCTCTCTTTGCCTACCATACCCTGAAGTGAAGGAGGACGGAAGCAGGAATTATGACAGGCTTCTTGGAGGAGGTGGGCCATCTTCCGAATATGGTCTTGGACACGAATGGTGAGCCATCAAGACTGTGCAGATTGTCCCTGAGATAAATCGCGATGATCTCTCAGGCTTGTGGTATGGTTCGGAGATGAGGCACACTGGGATCTTCTCGAGATGTTTCAGCTAAGCGGTTTTGTGGAGAGCGGTCGAGCCATTGGAGGTGAAAGGGACATCACATGTCGGATTTTTTCCAGAATGGAGTCGTCAGTGTCCTCCACCGCTTGGGTTCCCCCAACGTGGAGCAATTGGAGCGGGAACTCGAACAGTATCGGTCCGTCAACCCCATAGCCTTGGTCCTCCCCTCTCTCTATTCGGAGCTGGATGGCCCTGCGCTTGGCGGGATCATCGAGGAATTGAAGGGCGTCACCTATTTGCGAGAGATCGTCGTGGCGTTAGGCCAGGCCTCTGCCCTCGAGTTTCGGCGTGCAAAAGAGTATTTCAAAGTACTTCCGCAGGATGTGCGTCTCGTGTGGGTCGATGGAGCACGGGTGCAGGGCCTCCTCAAGATGTTGGTCGAGCGCGAGATTGACATTGGCTTGCCGGGTAAGGGGCAGTCCTGTTGGCTGGCTTTCGGGTATGTCCTGGCGCGCAATCGCAGCCAGGTCATTGCGTTGCACGACTGCGATATCGTGAGCTACAGGAGGGAATACCTTGCTCGACTTTGTTATCCGCTCGCAAACCCGAATCTGGGCTATGAGTTTTGTAAGGGCTACTACAGCCGGGTCACGGATCGTTTGCATGGTCGGGTCACCAGACTATTCTTCACCCCTCTTGTGCGCACGATGCAGCAGCTTGTCGGGCC
This sequence comes from Nitrospirales bacterium, assembly GCA_038200765.1. Classification (GTDB taxonomy): domain Bacteria; phylum Nitrospirota; class Nitrospiria; order Nitrospirales; family Nitrospiraceae; genus Palsa-1315. The sequence continues at coordinate 8,287 of JBBRRK010000072.1, read as the reverse complement.
GCATCCTCTGTTGACCTATCTCGACAGTTTCCGCTACCCCCTGGCGGGAGAATTTGCGATGGTGCGAGACCTCGCCTGGGTGAACCGCATTCCGGGAGATTGGGGACTTGAGATTGGCATCCTGGCGGAAGTGTATCGCAACTGCGCCTCCCGCCGCGTCTGTCAGGCGGACATTGCCGACGCCTATGAACATAAACATCAGACGCTATCCCCGGACGATCCTGAAAAGGGATTGCTGAAAATGTGCGTGGATATTGCGAAGTCGTTGTTTCGCCACCTGGCCAGCGAAGGGGTGGTGCTCGGTGATGCGGAGCTCAAAACGTTGCGGGCGACCTATCTCCGCATGGCCGAGGAAGCCATTCGCCGCTACGAAGACAGCGCAGCCATCAATAGCTTGAAGTTCGACCGGCATTCTGAACGCACGGCGGTCGAGACGTTTTTGAAAGGTATCAAGCTGGCCTCGGAGGTCTTTCAAAAAGATCCTTTGGGGGTGCCCATGATTTCAAATTGGAGTCGCGTCGCAGCCGCTGTTCCGGACGTGTTCGATCGGCTGATTGACGCGGTAGAGGAGGATCACCGGTGGGACCCGACACAAGAGGGCCGTCTGACGCCCAGCTGAAGCACCCATCGGTGGCTCTCACGCCGGAGACCGAGTCTCTAGTGCAAGCGATCGGTGAAGTGGAGATCCTCGTCGGCATTCCCAGTTACAACAACGCCGACACGATCGGGCATGTGGTTCGTGCGGTCAGCGCGGGGCTGGCGAAGTATTTTCCCGATAGGCGCGCCGTATTGATCAATTCTGACGGCGGGTCGTCGGATGGGACGCCCGATGTGGTTTCGCGGGAGGTCGTAGATTTCGGCGCGCTGCTCATCAGCGATCAGCAGAGTCAGCTTCAGAAGATCATCACCCCCTATCACGGGATTCCAGGTAAAGGAAGCGCGTTTCGCACGATCTTTGAGATCGCCAGGCGCCTGAAAGCGAAGGCCTGCGTGGTGGTCGATTCCGACCTGCGCAGCATCACGCCGGAATGGATTGAACTGCTGCTTCGTCCGATCCTGGACGAGAATTACGACTACGTGGCGCCCTACTACTTGCGTCACAAGTATGACGGCACGATCACGAACAGCATCGTGTATCCGCTCACACGGACGCTTTATGGTCAACGGGTCCGGCAGCCGATCGGGGGCGATTTCGGATTCTCCGGACGCCTGACAGACCATTATCTCGATCAGCATGTATGGGAATCGGACGTCGCGCGGTTCGGCATCGATATCTGGATGACGACAGAGGCGATCGCCAGCGGCGCCCGTGTCTGCCAGAGTTTTCTCGGAGCCAAGATTCACAATCCCAAGGATCCGGCTGCTGATCTGGCTGCCATGCTGATGCAGGTATTGAGCGCGGTGTTTGCGCTGATGGAGGAACACCATGAGGTCTGGATCCATGGGCAGGGGTCGACGCCGGTCAAAATGTTCGGTTTTCAGTATGAAGTGGGCGTTGAGCCGGTCAATGTGAACGTGGAGCGTATGATCGCCTCGTTTCAACAAGGATTGACGGATTTGGCCCCCATCTGGGAGCAAGTACTGGGTCGGGAGACGGTAGCGGAGCTTAAGCCGCTGCAAGCCGTGTACGCCGCGGACTTTCGCATTCCCGATGACCTGTGGGTTCGCATCATTTACGAAGCCGCCTTAGCCTATCACGCGCGTCTGATGCCTCGGGAACATCTTCTGAAGGCCCTCACCCCGCTGTATCTCGGTCGGACGGCGACCTTCGTGCTAGAGACGCAGGGGCTCACAACGGCTGAAGCGGAAGGACGAATCGAACAATTGTGTCTGGCGTTTGAGTCGAAGAAATCCTATCTCGTCGGCAGGTGGGGCCGAGAGCCTCGGACCTAGGACTCGACGCATAGACGAAATGGAGGGAGGCGGTTATGACGGAGTTTTTGGAAACCGCGCTGCTCGCACCATTGGAACAACTTGGTCGGCAGGTCCTGTCGGTATTGCCGAACATGTTGGCCATGGCCATCATCATTGGAATCGGCTTCGTCGCGGCCTGGGGTTTGGGACACACCGTCGAACGAATTTTACGCGTTGTCCGGCTCGATCATCTCTGTAATCGCCTCGGGATCAACGCGGCCCTGGCGCGCGGGGGTGTGAAGTCAGACCCGTCGCACCTCGTCGGCCGTGCCGCCTACTGGATCATCGTCGCCTTCGCGACGGTCGCGGGACTCGGCGCGCTCAATCTCCAGCCGGTCAATCAATTCGCCAAGTCGTTTCTGGCCTATATTCCGCACATCCTGACCGCGGGGGTGATTGTGGTGTTGGGCTATTTGCTCTCCAACTTCATTTCGCAAGGCGTGTTGATTGCGGCGGTGAATGCGAGCCTGCCACCGGCGCGGCTCATTGCGATGATGTCACGCTGGGGTGTCCAGATCTTTGCCCTTGCAATGGCGTTGGAGGAACTGGGTATTGCGCAAAGTGTAGTGGTCGTTGGGTTTGGGATCACTTTCGGCGGAATCGTCCTTGCGTCGGCTCTGGCTTTCGGTCTCGGGGCCAAGGATTTGGCGAAAGACTATCTGGAGCGGACGCTGTCGAATCGAGTGCGTGGGGAGTCGCCAGATGACCTGAGGCACGGATGATTGTGCGCGCCGCCCTCATCATCTGTGCGGCGTTGGGATTCGGATGCACGCCGACCGATGATCGACCTCACGATCCGAACATCGTTCTTGTGTTCAAACACGGAAAGCTCTCCGGAGACGAGCAGGTCCTCTCGGGTCTGCTTCGCGAGTTTGAGCGACGCCATCCCGGCGTGATCGTTCGAGAGGAGCTGCTCCCGTCTTCTTCGGACCAGCAGCATCAATACTACGCGATGAATCTCGACGGAGGGCAGGCCCCGTTCGATTTGCTCGGCGTCGACACAGTCTGGGTGCAGGAATTTGCGAAAGCCGGATGGATTATCCCTATGAATGCGATCCTCCCTCCGGCCGAGCAGGAGCAGTTCTTTCCAGGGCCGATTCAGGCTGCCACGTTCGAAGGGCAGCTCTACGCCGTACCCTGGTACATTGACGCCGGGGTGCTCTATTACCGACGCGATCTTCTCGAACGCTATGGGGTCGCTCCGCCAAAAACGTGGCCGGATCTTGTCCGTGCCGCCCAACGCGTCCTCGATGGGGAGCGAGATGCAGGGCTCGCAGGGTTCGTCTGGCAAGGAAAACAATACGAGGGTCTGATTTGTGTCGCTCTGGAAGTCCTCCGCAGCAACGGGTCGGATCTCTGGGGCGGGGATCGAGCGCGGGCCGAAGCAGGCCTGCAGTTCTTGCGCGAGACCATCGTGAGGCATCGGATCACGCCGCTCTCCGTCGGCATGGCGGATGAAGAATCGACTCGTCAAGTCTTCGGATCTGGGCGCGCGCTGTTTATGCGCAATTGGCCCTATGCCTGGGCCTTGCTGCAACGGGAAGGCTCGCCGGTTCAAGGAAAGGTCGGCTTAGCTCCGCTTCCGTCCTTTCCCGGCTATCCGAGCGCGCCGGTATTGGGAGGCTGGATGCTCGCCTCACCCAAAAGTTCCGCCCACCCGCAGGAAGCCGCCGAGCTGATTCGCTTTTTGACATCGCCGGATGCACAGCGGCTGGTTGCGTTACAAATGGGCTACAACCCGACGCGACGCGCCCTGTACAGCGACGCATCGTTGGTCAAGGCCCGACCTCTGCTGACCGATCTGTATCCCATCTTTCTCGAAGCTCGCCCCCGTCCCATCACGCCCTATTATCTGTTGCTCTCTCAAGCCATGCAGCCGGAGGTGAGCGCCGTCGTGGTCGGCAGTAAAACGCCGCGGGAGGCGCTCGAAGCTGCGAGTCGCCAGGCAGCACGGATCATCGGGAGTCGCGACTCGCCGGTCGCGGTGGAAGGTTTATGATCGGGCAGCCGTCAGTGAAACCAAGAAGCAAGACAGGCGGCATTCGGCTGTCCGAACGAACCTGGGGGTACCTGTTGGCGAGCCCTGCATTCGTGCTGGTCGGTCTGGTTGCGGTCGCTCCCATTGCCGCGGCACTGTGGTTAAGCCTGCATCGCCGCTTGCCGGTCTTCGGAGTCGACGAATTCGTCGGGCTATGGAATTATGCCCAACTGTGGAACGACGAACGATTTTGGGCCGCATGCCGGACGACCGTGTATTTCACCGTGCTGTCCGTGGCGACCGAACTGCTGTTGGGCTTTGGGCTGGCGCTCTTGCTGGACGGCCTGACGAACGGTACGGGCAAGTCGACCCGTTGGGCGCAAGTCATGATCATCGTCCCTTGGGCGGTTCCGACCGTCGTGTCGGCGCAGATCTGGGCGTGGTTGTACCAGCCTGATTACGGGCTCCTCAATTATCTGCTCCATCGAGTGGGCCTGATCACTCAGCCGATCGATTGGCTGGCGGATCCCGATTGGGCGATCCACGCAGCCGTCGTGATGGACGTCTGGAAAACCACGCCGTTTGCCGCACTGTTGCTCTTGGCCGGACTGAAAACGGTGCCGCGGGATCTGTACGCGGCTGCACGGGTTGATGGAGCGGGGGCCTGGCAGCAGTTTCGCCATATCACGCTGCCGCTCTTGATGCCCGTCGTCGTGATCGTACTCGTCTTTCGCACGATGGATTCGATCCGGGTGTTCGACGCGGTGTACGTGTTGACCGGGGGAGGACCAGGGAACAGCACCGAAACGCTGTCGATCTATGCGTACAAGACTTTATTTCAAACGTTGCAGTTTGGGTACGGGTCGACGTTGGCCACGGCGATGTTTTTGATCGTCGCGGCCTTTTCATCTCTGTATCTGTTGCTGTTGCGGCGGCATTTGCAGGAGGCGGCATGATGGATTGGTTCCGCACTCGTGGATGGGCACTGTGCATGCTCGCGTTGGTCGGCCTGTTCTGTCTGGGGCCGGTGCTTTGGCAGGCGGTGACGTCCATCAAGCTGGACGAAGACCTCGTGCGCCTGCCGCCGATCATCCCGGACCGGGCGACGACGGTGCATTACGAGCGAGTGTTGTTCCAATCGTCGCTGGGGCAGTCGCTGGTCAACAGCGTCGTCGTTGCGGCCAGCGCGACGGCCGTCGCCATCGTGGTCGGAGGGTTGTGCGCTTTTACCTTGGCGCGATTACCGATCGGCGGCAAGCCGGTGATGCTGGGGCTCGTCCTCGCGACCTCGATGTTCCCTCCTATTGCCGTCATCAGTCCGCTGTATCTCTTGATGCGTGGCCTCGGCTTGCGTGACACCTTGATCGCCGTGGGGCTGACCCATGCGGTCTATGCGCTGCCGCTTGCCATTTGGCTCATGACGAGTTTTTTCCGCCAACTGCCGGGCGAGCTGTATTACGCTGCGCGGGTCGACGGCTGCACACCCCTGCGGGCCTTGCTGATGGTGTTCCTTCCGCTGGCGCGCCCGGGGCTGGCCGTGGCAGCGTTGTTAGTGTTTATTTTCTCGTGGAACGAGTTCATGTTCGCCTTGACCCTTACGGCGAGCGATGCCACACGCACGGCGCCGGTCGCGGTGGCGTTGTTTCCGGGTCTATACGAAATCCCCTGGGGCGATATTGCGGCGGCCTCGCTCGTGGTGACGCTGCCGGTGGCGGGACTCGCCGCGTTGTTTCAACGTCATATCGTGGCCGGGCTGACGGCCGGCAGCGTGAAGGGCTGACTCGATGGCGGAAGTATGTATCGAACACGTGTCGAAACAATTCGGTAAGACGAAGGTGCTTCCCGACGTGTCGTTGACCATCAAGGACGGCGAGTTCTTTACGATCGTCGGGCCGTCCGGCTGCGGGAAATCCACGTTGCTGCAACTCCTGGCCGGATTGGACCGTCCGACGTCCGGGCGCATCCTGTTCGACGGCGAGGACGTCACGCATTTAGAACCGCGGGAACGGGACGTGGCTCTAGTCTTTCAAAGTTATGCCCTCTATCCCCATATGACCGTGCGCGACAATCTTTCGTTTCCGCTTCGTGTGACAAGGCGCAAGACCGGTCTCGATCGGTCTCACATCGAGAGCGAAGTGCAACGGGTCGCAGGGTTGCTAGGGTTGGAGCCGTTGCTCGGTCGGTGGCCCCGTGAACTCTCGGGCGGCCAGCGGCAACGGGTGGCCTTGGGCCGCGCATTGATCAGGCAGCCCAAACTGTTCTTGCTGGATGAGCCGCTGTCCAATCTCGACGCGCAATTGCGGTCCGTCATGCGCGCGGAGTTGCGACGGTTGCACGATCGGCTGGGCACGACGATGATCTATGTCACGCACGACCAGACAGAAGCGATGACGTTGGCAGATCGAGTGGCGGTGTTGGATCGTGGCGTCGTGCAGCAGGTCGGGCCGCCACAAGCCCTCTACAACCAGCCGAGCAATCTGTTCGTCGCCAAATTCCTTGGCCATCCGGCAATCAATGTCCTTGACGGCGAGATCCTGAACGGCCGACTTCGAATCGGTGCGCTCACGTTACCGGTATCTGCCGCAGAGGATAGCGACAGTCTTCTCGACGGAACGAGGGTGACCGTGGGCCTTCGTCCAGAGCATGTGATGGTCGTGTCCGTGGACGGTACCGAGGGTATACCCTATGATGAAGGGCCTCGGGTCTCAGGTGTGGTGCGGCTGCTCGAATACACTGGAAGTCAGACCTGGGGGGTCGTTGAAGTCGAGCAAGTCGGGAAGGGGACTATGATGATCGGGTGCGTGAAGGCCGAGGATCGGCTACGACCGGGGCAATCGGTTTCTGTCGACATCACGGGAGGACCGCATCATCTCTTTGACCCGGTCACAGGGATTAGGCTGGGAGATGCGTGACCCGCACACATTGTCGTGGGTGATCGAAACCCGACAAGGGCGTTCACGCCTTGTCGCCGAGTTTCAATACGACGATGGATCGGGCTTCCAGTTCGTACCGTTCGCCTCCTTTGAACATTGCCACAGGTTTTTCGGTGCCGGCGATGACGCTGGTATCGAGAATCGGTTGCCAGCGCACTCCACGTTTATGGGCCGGCAGGGTGAAGGCGAGCGGTGCGTGGTGGCCATTGAATAAGATGATCAAGGTGTCGTCGACAATCGGGCGCCCTTTTTCGTCGGGTTCGTTGATCGCATCGCCTGCCAGCCGAAGCGCGAGGGATGTCGTGAATCCGGCGGTCCAATCCTTGTCGGTCATTTCTTTTCCGTCCGGGCGGAGCCAGGAAATGTCTTTCACTTCCGATCCTCGGATATGGCGTCCCTGGAAAAAGAGGCGACGGCGAAGGACCGGATGTTTCTTGCGAAAGGCGATGAGATTCCGGACGAACTCCAGCAAGTGGCGTTGCCGGTGATCCAGCTTCCAATCGAACCAGCTGGTTTCGTTGTCCTGGCAATAGGCGTTGTTGTTGCCCTGCTGTGTGCGGCCGAGTTCGTCGCCGCCGCAGAGCATGGGCACGCCTTGCGAAAAAAACAGCAGTGTCAGGAAGTTTCGTTTCTGGCGCTCGCGAAGCTCGAGTACGGCGGGGTCGTCGGTCGGGCCTTCGACGCCGCAATTCCAGTTCAAATTGTCGTTGGTGCCGTCTTGATTATTCTCGCGGTTCGCATCGTTGTGTTTCTCGTTGTATGAGACCAGGTCGTGCAACGTGAACCCGTCGTGCGCGGTGACAAAATTGACGCTGGCATAGGGCCTGCGCCCGCTCAGGCTGTAGAGGTCGCTGCTGCCGGTGAGGCGATAGGCGAGTTCCGCCACCTGATCGCCGTCGCCTTTGATGGATTTTCTGATCGTATCCCGGTATTTGCCGTTCCACTCGGCCCAGCCTACCGGGAAGTTCCCGACTTGATAGCCCCCTTCGCCGAGGTCCCAGGGTTCGGCGATCAATTTGACTTGGGACAAGATGGGGTCTTGATGCAGGATGTCGAAGAAGGCGCCCAAGCGATCGACCGCATGGAGTTCCCGCGCGAGAGCCGAGGCCAAGTCGAAGCGAAATCCGTCTACATGCATATCGATTACCCAATAACGCAGACTGTCCATGATCAGCTGGAGCGTGCGAGGATGCGTGGCGTTCAATGTGTTCCCGCATCCGGTGTAATCCATGTAAAAGCGTTTGTCTTGATCGACAAGGCGATAATAGGCGGCATTATCGACCCCGCGAAAGCAGAGGGTGGGACCGAGCTGATTCCCTTCGGCAGTGTGGTTGTAGACCACGTCCAGGATAACCTCGATGCCGGCGCTGTGAAGCGTTTTCACCATGGTCTTGAACTCCCGCACGTGGCGACCGCGTAGGGGCGATACCGCATAGCGGATGTCGGGAGCGAAAAAGCCGAT
>JBBRRK010000071.1:0-17004 GCA_038200765.1 Nitrospirales bacterium | reverse complement strand
GTTTCCGGCAGGGTTAGTCGAAAGTGAATTATTCGGCCATGAGCGAGGGGCATTTACCGGGGCTGACCGCGCGCGCGAAGGCCGATTTGAGCTGGCCCATGAAGGCACGCTCTTTCTTGATGAAATCGGGGAGATGCCGTTGGAGACACAGGCCAAGTTGCTCCGCGTCCTACAAGATGGCCTGGTTGATCGTCTGGGGGGCGCCAAGCCCGTGCGGGTGGATGTGCGCGTGATCGCCGCCACGAATCGCAATTTACCTGCCGCCGTGAAGGAGGGCACATTTCGCGCCGATCTTTTTTATCGCCTGAATGTCTTTCCTATCGGCTTGCCCCCGCTCAGGAATCGCCCGGATGATATCCCCATATTAGCGCGACATTTCCTGAAGCGATACTGCCTGAAACTCGGCCGCTCGTGCCAGGATATCGACCAGGAATCTCTCGAGCGGCTGATTCGCTACACCTGGCCAGGGAATATCCGTGAGCTGGAAAACGTGATTGAGCGAGCGATGATTATTTCTCGTGAATCTGTGTTGCGGATCGACGAGCATCTTTTGGCGTTGCAGGACACCTCCTTCACTGACTCGCCATCAGCTAGCCTCAAAGAACTCGAACGTCGGCACATTCTGCAGACCCTGACCCTGACACACTGGCACATCGCAGGTCCCGGTGGCGCGGCTGAGCGCTTAGGGATCCCTCCCAGCACCTTGCGCAGCCGAATGAAGCAGTTGGGGCTGAAACGGCCGCCTTCAAGCTAGCTGAAGAACCAGAACATCCGTCCTGCATGATCTCACTACAGCCTCTCGGAAGGAGCAAGACGCGATAGGTCGCGCGCTGCGCTCGCGAGCGGGCGCGATCCATCGCGCGCTACCTCCAGCGTTCTTCACGTAGTCTTACGGCGGACCGTAAGAGGACTCAACATTCCAATAAGTTGCGACCGAGTGATTGAAAAGATATAGAGCGGCACGGTCTGTGCTTTAACTAGAAGCACAATACGATTCATCACTTTGAGGAACGTTAAACTTTTGGAAAGGAGAAACACCATGATAGATGCTGTGTTGCTCAATGGCTCGCTGTACCTCTCTTCGATTGGATTCTTGGCTATGGCGTGGGGATGGTTGCAGAGGAGTGAATCTTGAGTGAGGTGCAGCGGCGCGCTGCAAAGTTAGTTGCCGACTGAACGATCAAGAGGTATCTGGATAAACGAAGATGGTTTTTGAATTCGCAGATTCAAGTCGCCAGTGCATGACGTTCAACCGCGTTTGGCCAGAGCGTGAAAGACCTCGGTTGGCGTTTTGAACCCGAGCGATTTTCTGGGCCGGCTGTTCAGCAGGCGTTCGACTTTTGCCACCGTCGCCGGGTGGATTGTAGAGAAGTCTGTCCCCTTTGGGCAGAAGTCCCGGATGAGGCCGTTCGTATTCTCGTTCACGCCGCGTTCCCACGCGTGATAGGGCGTGGGAAAGAAGACCTGAGCGTGCAGGCAGTGGGCGGTGTTCCGGTGGCCGGCGAACTCTTTGCCGTTGTCGTAGGTGATGGTATGGACGTGGTCGCGCAGCGGGTTCAGACGATGCACCGTGGCGCGGTGAGCGGCCTTGGCCGTCGGACGGGTCAGTTTCGTGATGGTGGTGAACAGGCTTTTGCGTTCAACATGGGTGAGCCGCGCCCCGTTGTGCCGTGCGCCGACGATGGGGTCGCCCTCCCAGTCGCCGAGCCGCGCCTGGGCCGCAAAATCGCGGGGCGCTCAGCGATGTCGATGCGAGGGGGGATCACGCCGCGGCCCGCGTGCTGAGCCCCACGCCGGTTATCGTGCGTGCCACGCCGCCGCAAGAACCGCCAGAGATCGCCGCCCGCCCGCTTGTTCTCCCAGATCATCCGGTAGATCCATTCGTGGCTGAGTGGCACTCCGCGCTCGGCCTGCACCCAGAAGCTGATCGGCTCCGGGCTCCAGCGTTCCGCCCGCAGCTTGCGGGCGATGGCACGACGCACACGGAGCGTCAGCTTGCGCGGCTTGTGCCGGACCTGCTCCTGTCGGGACTGCGCATTGCGCTGCGCTTGCTGAAAGCGGTACCCCCGCTGTCCCTTGTTCCGGGAGAGTTCCCGGCTCATGGTCCCCTGGCTAAACCCCAAGGCCATGCCAATCTCGGCCTGGGTCTTCCCGGCCTGATACAAAGCATAAATCTGGCACCGGTCTTCGTATGTGATCCGACGATATGTGTGCATCAGTAACCTCTTGGTGTGCCAAGAGGTTACTCCATCACTCCGTCGTTGAAATTATGCACTGGCTACTTGAATCCAGGATTTACTTTCCGTAAATCAATATAGGGCTGGTGCTTGTAATTATATGGCCATCCGCACTGCGGGGTCGTCTCTTATAAGAGGCGGTCAGGACGTGAGCGAATTCGTTCACGTGAAGATTGACGAGGACGGATTCTCATGGTGGGAAAGTTAGCATTTTCCTGAACTTCGAAGGAGAGTCTTATGAGCAAGACACATGAGTTTATCGCAGTCTTGGCTCTTTCGCTCATTGGCCTAGTGGGCTGTGACTACGAACCGCGAGCAGCCTGGGATGCGAATCCACCCCCTGTAGCAGAGATGAAGAAGGCCGTTCGCGATCTCTGGGTCGGGCACATTTTTTGGATTCGGCACGTCGTATCGAACAGCGCGGCGAACAATCAGGAGAAGCGGGATTCCGTTGAGAAAGAAGTCTGGGAAAATGCGAAACAGATCGCGAGTACGATTACACCATTCTATGGTGAAGCCGTGTCGCAGGAATTCTTGAACCTGTTGAACATCAACTATGGTGCGATCAAAGCATACTCGGAAGCCACTGTCACGAGAGATAAACGCCGGCAGCATGCCGCGCTTGCCCGCCTGGGATCCAATGCCGATGACATCGCCGACTTCCTTAGCCATCTCAATCCCTACTTGCAGAAAGACATCATTCGTGGTCTGATCGAGGCGCATTCAGCCCATCATATTCTCCAAATCAACCAATACAAGGAAAAGGAATACGCGCCTCCAATGGCAAACTGGCCGATGATGCGACAACATGCCTACGTCATTGCGGATACGTTGACCACGGCGCTGGTGAAGCAGTTCCCGAGCAAATTCTCATGACTGGTGAGTGACGTCGTCGCCTAGGCGATTTCGAGGGAAGAACACATTGTGGCAGGCAGCTAGGTGTGAGAGTTTGAACGTTTCAGGGCGCGCGCTCTCGGCGCAAAAGAGTGACGCGTACGTTATTTCCTATAACGTTCCGAACGTCCTTTCGAAGAAGGTTTTGATGAGTGTCATGTGCTGCTGGATGTCTGATTGCAAATCGTGCGCCCCGGCCCGCCAGTCGTCCCTCGTGTAACCGACGCGGCGTGCAAGGCTGACGAATTCCTCTGAATCGAGAGGAGGGAGCACAAGATCCTTGGTGTTTCCCCTCACCATGCGCAATCCGTCAACCAACATCCGGATGAAGACGTAGGCTTTCCGGAGGCCTGCTCCATCTGCGCGTGCCACCAACCCTGCATTGACCAGTGCGGCGAGTGCCTGCAGGGTATTCGGCGTACGCACGGTTGAGTGGTTGTGCCCATGCATCACTTGCAGGTATTGCGTGGCATATTCAATGTCAATGAGTCCTCCTGCGCTATACTTCACATTGATCTTTCCCGGCTCGACCAGTTGCTTGAGCTGTTGTCTCCGGAGCTCCAGCGCCGTGGGAATATTCCAGGGCGCGTCTCCGTAGACGAAGGAGTCTCGGTGTGTTTCCAGTCGATGGCCCAGTGTGGAGTTGCCGGCGATATGTCGTAACTTAATCAGGGCTTGTCGCTCGAATGGGGCGGCAAGTCCGGTTGGACTGTAATAGCGGCAGACCTCCTTGAAAGCATTGGCTAACGCGCCTTTGCCCCCGTGCGGTCGGAGCCGGACATCAATGCGAAAGATGCCTTCCTGCCTGGCTTCGATCCATCCCAATAGTTCCTGCGCCAGACGTTCGAAGTATTCGCTGTTTTCGATGCTATCCTTCCCGTTCGTGGTACCTGATCCACCGTAGACGAACAGGACCTCGATGTCCGAGGCATAGCCAAGCTCTCGCCCTCCGAATTTGCCCAGCCCCATGACGGCAAATGGGCAAGGTTTCTTGTTCGCGAGCCGTGGACGCCCATACGATGTCTCTAGCTTGGCGCTGCAATCAACGATACTTCGTTCCATGATGACCTCAGCCAGTTCCGTAAGCGCTAGCGAAAAGTCAGGGAAATTGCTCGAGGGTTCGACGATGTGCTTGATGTCGATCCGGAACATCTCACGGTCTTTAAACCTGTTCAACGCGTCTTTTCGCGCTTCGTCTGTTTTGGCCCGCCTGACCAGAAGGCCCAGTTCTTTCCGGAGGGTCGCCTGCGGCTTGATCAGAAGTGCATCCCGGTATTCCGTGAGTAGCGGAAGGAGGTTGTCGTGTTGGCGCCGGAGGAAATCCTCCCACAAGAAGTCACTGGCGCCAAGCAGTTGGGCGAGCAAAGGAAACGTTTTTTTATCGCTGACGAAGTTGAGCGCCTGGCTCTTGCCCTTCTTGGCCTGGTCTTTCACGATGAGATCCAGGAACTGGTCGAACGATGCCAGCGCCTTCGCCGGGTCGGAAGCCCAGGTCAAGGCATGCGTGAATTGTTTGATGAGCACGGCGGTCAGCCGCAGTTGCTGCTGATCGGCGGGGTCGAGCAGCTTTTGCCCATCGCGATTCCTGACAAGGAAACGATCATGCAGCTTGGTGCCGTCGCATTCGATCTGGGCCTTGGTAATGTAAATGTTGCGCATGGCCAATGCATTCGCCAACGCGTAGAGGAAGGCCGGCGTATCATCCGATTGGATGTCCATGATTGTGTCTGTCGATGACTGGCCATTGTCGAAGGTAATCTGCACCGTATCCAGCAGGCCGGTGAAGGCACTCCGTTGCTTGTCCAATCGTTCGACGAGTCGGCGGTTGACGTATTGGCGTGCCTCTTCGAACTGACCGGCATCCAGCAGTTGCACGATCTCACTGACCGTCTGTCGGAGGGCATTGTGTTGTGGTGTGGGAAAGCCTGTGCGGTCTAGTGGATGGACGAGGAAGACATCGACGATTTTCTTGCGGCTGAGGCCAGGCCGGCCCTTAGATCGGCCGACCGACAAGGAAGGGGGTGTGGCTTCCACAAAGGTATAGATCCGACCCTCTTCAATATTGAGTCCAAAGGCTGAAAGCACACCACAGATGGCGGCAAATTCTGAAAAGTAATCGTAGGCAACGATGCTGATTTCCGATCGCCCTGCTCCTTTGCCGACCACTGATAATTCGCAGGGGTGGTCCGGTGTCAGTTGATTGGCAAGCTGAATATGGTGTGCAATGGTGTCTGGTTGGAATCGCTCAAAGTATTCGGGGTCCATCCGAGACACGAAATCCTGAACGACCTCCTCATCGACATCAGGACAAAGAGAGGCCACGGTCTTGATGATCGACTCGTGTGATCCAGGCCCATCCGTCATGGTCTGGAGTATAGCCGAAGAGCGGTTCGTTGTGCGAGCGCCAAGGTATCAGTATAATAACGGCCCATGATCGCTCGTCCCAAGAAGCCAGTGCTGCGCAATCGTCCCGCTCCTCTGTTTGAGCGGATGACTCGACCAGATCCAACCCCCGTCCTCTTAGCGCCTGGGCTGGAACCAGCCCAGGTTGAAGCCATTCTTACATGCTATGGACTCCAGCGCATTCAGGATGCCGATGCGAATCTGCAGTCGATGGCGGGCGACCCACATCAGCGGCGCCAGTTGGCAGGCATCCTGCCTGCGCTGCTTGAGGCCATTGGGAGGACTGCCGATCCAGACATGGCCTTGAACCAATGGGAACGTTGGCTCGCAAGCGGAGTCAGTCGATCGGCGGTATTGGAATACCTTGACAGCGCTCCCCGCATGTTGGACCTGGTCTGTACGATATTCGGGAACAGTAACTCGCTCGCCTGCACCCTCGTCCACGATCCTCTGTTGCTGTATTGGCTGGCCCAAGAGAATGTGTTGTCCACCGCGCCGACCAAGGCAAGGATGGACCGTGCGGTCCGGAACAGTCTGGACAGTGTCATCGCCACTGAACTCAAGTTGGACGCGCTCAGACGATTCCGTCGTCGAGAGATGTTGCGCATCGGCGTGCGCGATCTTCTCCGCTTGGCGGACGTCGAGGAAACCACCGCCTCCCTCTCAGACCTAGCTTCGGTCCTGATCGATACCGCCTATCGTATTGTGGATGCCGGTCTACGAGCCCAGTACGGCATTCCCATGCACCGGAATCGGCAGGGGCGGTGGCTGGAAACCGGTTTCACGGTTATTGGGATGGGGAAGTTGGGCGGACATGAACTCAATTATAGCTCTGACGTGGACGTACTCTATGTCTGTGAATCCCACGAAGGGGAAACTAGGCCGGCTGCGTCAGGACGCAGGAAGGCGAAGAGTTCTGTGCGGGGCGGGCTGTCCAATGAAGAATACTTTGAAATTCTCGCGCGAGAGCTGACGAAGGCGCTGACCGAACAGACCCGTGAAGGATACCTCTATCGCGTAGACCTCCGCTTGCGGGCAGAAGGTTCGGTGGGGCAGCTCACTCGCTCGGTCGATGAGTATGATAAGTACTATCGGACGAGAGGACAAGTATGGGAACGGTTGGCCTTGCTGAAAGCCTGGCCCATCGCCGGATCGCAGGAGGTCGGGAAATCGTTCGTCAAGCTGGTGCGGCCCTTTGTGCTGACAGCCTCATCGAAACGGCCGGATATTGAACAGGGGCTTGAGATCGTGGAAGAAGTTCGATCAGTCAAGGAGCGGATCGATGCGAAGATGGCGGAGCTCAGGCATGAGCAGCGCAACGTGAAGCTGGGCGATGGAGGCATCCGAGAGGTCGAGTTTGTGGTCCAAACGATCCAAGTGCTTGCCGGGCGTCGATTGCCAGGGATATTGGACCGAGGGACGATTGGATCGTTAGCGCGACTTCACAAGGCAGGCATCCTTTCAGCGAAACAACAGAGCGGCCTGACCCGTGCCTATCAGTTTCTCCGAGACGTCGAGCATAAACTGCAGATGGTGCACGATATGCAAACGCACGCGTTGCCGGATCGGCAGGATAAACTTGAGCGTTGTGCGATCCGCATGGGCTATACGGGGGCGAGTCGATCGGACGCCCTCAAGCAATTTCAAGCCGACCATACGGCCCATCGGACCGTCGTGCATGATATTTTTCGGTCGTTCTTCGACAGGCCGAATACGTCAGAGATCCTCAGAAAAACTTTTCAGCTGATCCGGCGAAGGCCTGGACCATAGCCTGTAGCCCTGCAGTACTCCTGAGGGCATCTGCTGAAGTTTCGTATGGGCCGCTGCAGTATTCGCCGCCTGTCGTTCGTGAGGCAATTCAGGAATTTGTTACTCTGTTGATCTGTTGAATGTTCAAGATTCATCAGATCGTCAGGTATCTTCTAATTTACGAAGAACGGGTCCTCTGACGAGTTCGCGACGAATCGTCATGAATCATGTTGGCTTAGCTATCACCAGATTAGGAGACGCCCTTCAGTCTTTCCTCCGAGCTATCAGCTCTTTGTCTTTTCTTCATACATGCCTTCCGTGCCGTGGTTGCGTCCACCTTCACCACCGACCACTCCATTCATGACATTGAACACAATCTGGATTTCCTGGATATGGAAGCGGAGATTCTGAAGTGTTGGGTAAGAAGGTGGACAGGGTGATGAAGCCGATCCCTCTGACGATGTGGGCTAAGGGCGATCGGTGGAGAGTCGTTTGGCAAGGCGATGGGCCAGTCGGACCATACCGGCCGAACGATCGGCTGGATCGAGCAAGACATTCAGGACGTGGAGGTGGCTGGAGTCGGCCAAGGCAGCGGTGAGCCCTCGCTCGAATTCCCCTTGAGTGGCAATCCGCGTGCCGACTCCGCCTCCAATCATGTCGCAGATCCGCTCATAGCGCCACTCGTGGACGTCGTTGAAGGGACCTTCGAGAATTTCCCGTTCGGTGGAGTAGCCACGATTGTTCAGCACGACGACGATCGGGGTTTGGCCATATCGCACGGCGGTCGAGAGTTCTGTCCCTGTCATTTGAAACGCGCCGTCGCCGACCAACACGATGGGTCTGAGAGTGGGATCGGCAAACGAAGCCCCCACGGCTGCTGGGACGGCAAATCCCATCGAGGTGTAATAGGCGGGAGAGAGGAATTCGAATCGCTGGTGGACGTGGAGATCGGCTGCTGCAAAGAGCGATTCTCCGACGTCGGCGATGACGATCGTATGTTCGTTCAACAGACTATCGAGATGGCGGAAGAGTCCATTTAAGGTTACGGGGGCATCTAGCGCAATGGTGCCTTGCGCAACGGGGAGCGGTGCCGGCAGCGGACGAGACGGAAACGAAGGGAGGGGATTGGTCACTAGTGCCTTCACGAAGTCTTGGAACCGGATCGCATCGTAACGATGGTGTTTGATGGCCACCCGATCGGCTGTCGCGTGAATCGTGCGGCCTTCCGACAGCAAGGGTGAGTCGGCGTTGAGATCTTCGACATCGGACAAGATCGATCCCAGGATCAGCAAGCAGTCGGAGGCATTGATGAACTGTTGGACCTCGTCACGCGCAATGAGGCCGCCGTAGACTCCGACGTAGAGTGGGTGGTCTTCACGGATGACGGATTTTCCGAGCAGGGTCGAGGCGATGGGGACGTTGAGCCGTTCGACTAAGCGAGTCAGATCGTCTTGCAGGCCGAATCGCCCGATCTCTGCGCCGGCTAAAATAGCTGGGTGGCTGGCCGAAGCCAACATGGCACGGACTTCTGTGATGGCTTCGTTCAGCGCGGCGGCATCGCTGGGCTCATCGTCGAGACATAAGGGTCGTAACGGATGTGCCAGCGGCGTATGGACAAGATCGCGAGGAATTTCGATGTAGATCGGGCGTCGATAGCGCAACAGCGCTGCAAAGGCTCGATCCATTTCTCGTTCCGCGGTAGAAGGATCGTCCAGAGAAACGGCGGCTACCGTGATCTTTTCGAAGACCTCGCGTTGTGTGGAAAAATCACGCACCATGTGGTGCATGTAGGGCGTGCGAATACGTTCTGAGAGCCCCGGTGATCCGGTGAGTAACACCACCGGTGACCGTTCCGCATAGGCGCAGGCGATCGCGTTCACGGTATTGAGTCCGCCGACGCAGTAGGTCACACAGACCGCCCCGATGCCGTTGATACGCGCATAGCCATCCGCCGCAAACCCTGCGCAATCCTCGCGTGTGGTCCCGACATGTTGAATCGGTGATGCCTCGATTAATTGGTAGAGGCTAAGGACATAGTCGCCGGGGATTCCAAAGATATGACGGACCCCCAACTGGTGGAGTCGATCGATCACGGCAGAACCGATGGTCGGGATTCGTGTCATCATTGGACTTTCTGGTTATGGAGTGGAAAGGATGCGGCCTCTCATGTATAGCCGCAGCAAACCACAGCATGGGCCATCCGTCAAGCAACCAGGCGCCTATAGAAGGGCTTGACCTTCGGGTCGCGCAATTGGATAAGTACACCATGACCCTTCATGATGACAGTCCCCGCGGGCAGGTCCACCTCTCACGCACGCATGCTGTCGAGGCGTTGGGGCATCCTTGGATCTATGCCGGGTATGTTGAGGCAGGCAGCAGCGCGCTGGTCTCAGGCGATGTGGTCGATGTCATGGCGCCGAATGGGCGATTTTACGCCAGAGGCTTCTACAATCCTGCGTCCAAGATCCGTATACGGATCCTGACCTTCGATGACGAACCCATGACAGAAGAGTTTTGGAGAAGGCGACTCGCGCAGGCCGTCAGGCTGCGTCAGCGGGTCGTCACCGGCACCAATGCCTATCGCCTTATCTATGGAGAGGCGGATCGATTGCCGGGCTTGATTG
The DNA here is from genome assembly GCA_038200765.1 of Nitrospirales bacterium. Lineage (GTDB taxonomy): Bacteria > Nitrospirota > Nitrospiria > Nitrospirales > Nitrospiraceae > Palsa-1315. The sequence goes on along the minus strand of JBBRRK010000071.1, from coordinate 7,097 downwards.
TGGATCGATATGACGATGTCTTGGTCATGCAGACCTTGTCATCCGGTATGGACCGCCGGAAAGTTCTGTTAGCCGATCTATTGTGTCAGGAATCCGGAACCACGCGAGTGTATCTGCGCAACGAGGCCAAGAGTCGCACGCTGGAAGGGTTGCCGCTGGAGAAGGGATTTCTCCGAGGGGGTGGTGCGACGACGGTCGACATCCAGGAGGGGCTCGCTCGATTTATTGTCGATATCGAACGAGGGCAGAAAACCGGTTGGTTTTGCGATCAACGAGATAATCGACTGGTGACAGCGCGGCTCGCCGTCGGCGCGGAGGTCTTGGAGGTATTTGCCCATACTGGGGCCTTTGGGATTCATGCGGCGCTCGCGGGAGCGAAGTCGGTCGAAGGGTTGGATGTGAGTGAGGAGGCTCTGGCGCTCGCACGCACTCATGCGGTGCTTAATAAGGTCGCCGATCGGTGTGTCTATCGATCGGCGGATGCTTTTGAGGAGATGCGAAGGCTGGAACGGGCAGGACGCTGCTATGATCTGGTGTTGCTTGACCCCCCGGCGTTTGCCCGGAGTAAACAGGCTGTACCCCGTGCCCTGGCTGGATACAAAGATGTGAATCTTCAAGGGATGCGGCTTGTCAAGCCGGAGGGATTTTTGGTTACGAGTTCCTGCTCCCACCACGTAACTGAACAGGAATTCTGGACGGGAATCCGCCTTGCTGCACGAGATGCAAAGCGGCAGGTCCGTCTGCTTGAACAGCGTGGACAGGCCAGCGACCATCCGATTCTTGCCGCGATGCCCGAGACCCGCTATTTGAAGTGTTTCATACTGCAAGTATTGTGAGCGTGAGTTCGGTAGGATGAGAACATCACTCGTATGCAAGGCACTAAAAGACGCTGTCCAGTAAGGCCCTAGCGAGTGAAGGCCCGAGGCGAGAACACTGCTGGCAGACTGTTTCAGCGCGCTGCTAATCGCTCGGTGGTTCGAAGTGACCAGATGGGCGGTTCTGCCAGGGAACGGTCGCCTGTTTGGCTTGTTTGACAAGGCTACGCAAATTCACTTCCGCTGCACGGAGCAACTTTGGTTCGCCGCTTTGCATGATAGCGGTCAGCAGGACGTACAGCGAACGGTCCATCCGTGATCCGGTGAGAATTCGTTCTGTGACAGGATCGGGCCCTGTGGGGATGGAACCCTCATCCTCTTCCTCTGGACCGTCAAACAGGGTACGAAATGAGGTTGGATGGCTAAAGAGCCAGGCCGGAGGGATCTTCAGCGCCGCAGCCAGCGCTTCGAGTATCGAAGCAGAGGGATCAACTTCTTCCGCTTCAATGTCCGCTAATACGTGAGGTTGAAGATGCGACTCGGCTGCCAAGTCGTCAACCGAGCGGCCTTGCGAGATACGCCAGGCTTGAATCTGTTGTCCGAGCGCCATGGCGCGATAGTACTGAAATTGGGGCGCTCTCTGCAACCTCCCTGTGTTGGGCTTTGGCACGATATATCTTGAAACACAATGGCTTACGCGTAATTTTCCCCAGTGGAGATGAACGATGAAATCAGGTATAATAGGCAACCTAGTTCATTTTCGACTCAGTGAGGAGGCATAAGTATGTTAGGAACAGATATTCGCGGAATTATTGCAGAAGAAGAAGAATTTCAGCGGCGCAAGGACGCCTTGAAATCACTCTTAAGTATGCGTTCCAAGCAGTTGCGGGAGTCGTTGGAACAGCGGATCAAACGGGCTCGGACTTGTGGAGATTGGATCCAGCTTTCTCAAGAAGAATGTGCCACCCTTCACAAGCGGGAAAAACTCTATCTCAAGTCTCAGTTCGACAAGCTGCAGCACGAGCAGGATCGAACCAGAGGGAAGTTGACCGCGCTCAAACGAGCGAAGACGCGGGCTCAACGAATTCGCGCTGCCGAAGCCGCATCCGGGCGGAAGCGCCGCTGAACCGGTTCTGTCTGCGACGATGATACGCTAACGTGGCTGCCTCATTTCCCCTCCTGACGCGCTCGCAAGGGGCGCACATTCGTGAACTTCTCCTCGATAGACGAGTGCGGGAACAGGATGGCGCCTTCGTGGTCGAAGGCGCCCACGCAGTTCGAGACCTCCTGACTCGGTATCCCGAACAGCTTCTCACGATCGTGACGGCACAGGGTTATCTATCCAAAAAGACGCAGGGTCATCGACTGGTTCGATTAGCCTCCTCGATGCAACAGTATTCCTGTTCCGACCTCCAGTTTTCTAAATTATCCGACCTGGACGCGCCGCAAGGCATTCTCGCAGTGGTGCGGCAACCGACGTGGGATGAAGGAGAGGTTCTTGGGCAGCCGACTATTTTCGGGATTTTTGCTGAGCAGCTACAAGACCCCACCAATGTTGGAGCCATTATTCGATCGGCGGCAGCGCTCAACGCAAGCGCCCTGTGGCTCACGCCGGACTCCGCCGATGTCTATCAGCCCAAGGTGGTGCGTGCCACGAGCGGCGTGTTGTTCGCGTTGCCGATCTTTGTTGCCAAGGACGTGACCGGGTTGATCCGGCAAGGCTGCCAGATTTTTTCAGCAGAAGTGGTAGGGGACAGGACCGTTCCGATAGACGAGATTCATCAAGTGCCACGGAAACTTGTCCTTGCCGTCGGCAATGAAAGCCGCGGTTTGTCGGCTCAGATCTGCGGGCAGGCCGCCAGACGATTTACCATCCCTCTCAGCCGCGACGTAGAATCTCTGAATGTGGCGGCAACTGTGGCCATCGTCGCGTTCCACTTCTCGCGACTTCCCAAAGAGAAATGACTCTGAGCCTATTCGTCTGTGCCCATGTACCAGGCAGGGTCGGTCATTAGTCTACGATGGGAAGTGGGGAGTGGTGCCGAGGGACAGAATTGAACTGTCGACACCAGCCTTTTCAGGGCCTAAGCGAACACTGCAAAATCAAAGAGTAATGTCAAAAAGACGATGCAAAAAGTGACATTTCATGTCATGTAAAATCAATGAGTTACAGTAGTAGGTGCCACTGGTGGCACCTCGTCGTATTCGCATTCCAGCATTATTCCATTTCGATGGTTCAGATGCCTCCTTCCATAAAATCCGATCACCCGGACGGGTATGCTTTAACCAGCAGAATTTTGTGGATATGCTGGTCGAGCGTTCAAGGGGGAACCCAGAGAACTGACAATTGACAATTGTCAGTTCTCATGACAGGATGAACACAATGATAGAGAACTTTAAGCACAAAGGGCTGAAGAGGCTGTTTGAAAATGGTGAGTCCAAAGGGATTCTCGCTGAGCATGTTGAGAAGATAGAAAACATCCTTGCCGTGCTCAATCGAGCAGCGAGCCCGAGTGACATGGACTTGCCCGGCTTCAAGGTTCATCCCCTGAAAGGGGAGAGAAAAGGATTTTATGGGGTCACGGTTCGGGCGAACTGGCGCGTGATCTTCCGTTTTGAGGACGGACATGCGTGTGACGTTGAATTGATTGATTATCATTAGGAGAATGAACATGCTGATGAAGAGACCCCCTCATCCTGGAAGGATTGTCAGGCAGGAATGCATTGAGCCTCTGGGCGTGACGGTGACCGAAGCGGCGGCACGCCTTGGCGTGACCCGGCAGAATTTGAATAACATTCTGAATGGCAAGTCAGGCATTTCGCCTGAAATGGCGATCAGGCTGTCAAAGGCGTTTGGAAGCCGGGCGGAGGTGTGGCTTGGGTTACAGATGGAATATGATCTGGCGGAAGCGGAAAAGACAGCCGGAAAGATAAAAGTTACGCGGGTAGCTTCCAAAAAATAAGAGTGCGTGTCCGCGTGAAAACGGTGATTTGGTAGGTTAGTGCAATGCAAGGGAATACACGATGACTACCAGTCCCGCCCAATTCAATGCAGTACGTATGGTAACTAAAACGCTAGAAGCGTTCAGCCCGGACGAACAAAAGCGCACGTTCGGTGGGCGGCAGAGACAGTCGGTATTACCCTTCCGCCCGCTGGTGCGGCAGATGGTAGAAAAAAGCAGATACGGGACAGGGGAGTGGGGGGAGATAAATCACAAGATAGTACAAATTCAGTTACTATAACGGATATAGGATATAGACGGTCTAACCTCGGCCCCTCCCCAGCCCTTCGGCCTGAGCCGGTGACCTCATCTGCCAGCCCTCCCGTAACCTACCTCCACTGGCTTGCGGTGCTCTTTAATAAGTGAGCACCATTTTGATGGTTACCCTCCGATGCCTGGATGCTTTATCACAGGGAAAGGGGTATTACTTCGACACTAAATCATAGCCCGCCTCAAATACCTCCGCGACCATCATCGCCACAACCCAATTCCGACCAAACCAGCTACGAGGAGGCCGGTCGTGGAATGGTTCGGGAACAGCATGAGAGACGACATCCACTGACAGAACGGAGGCGAATGCTGAATCCCCCGGCATTCATGACGCCGAAGCCCAATGTTTAGACCCCGCTGGTAGGGATAATGTAGGAGCCAAATTGGTAACCCGTTTGAAATGAGAAGAAGCCCGGTGCGCATGATACACATCCCTCGTTGGAAAGTACCGTCAGGGAAGGTACCGAGGGGATAAAGGTATCCGCCAAGATGCTGCTGATGCTGTAGCACTCAACGAGACAAAGGCAAAATCATTGAAGCCTGCGAGTGCGATGATACGCCTTATGATCTTCTGACAGTTTGCTCCTGAGAGGGGAAGGCCCATGCTGCGAAGTCGTAAGATTCTTTCGCAGCACGGCCTTAGTCCCAGCGACCCTATTATGGCAAGCCCTCGTGGAAGGGCTTCAAACATGAGCCGGCCGGACGCCCGTTTGCACCGGATGCCGGGATTTGGATGATCACATCCTTCAATTCCTTCAAGTTCCCGTCATTGTTCGTGCCTTGCTCCGAATGCCCGTTAAAGTTCGCCAGTGCCGGATGGTCAAACGGCGCCTTTTCACAACGCACGCGATCGTCCGTCAGCGCATTTAAGAAGGCGACGAGCTCGGCTTGTTCCGTGTTCGTCAATTCCAGCCGGGTGATATCCGGATCCAGATTGCTCTGGTTGTGGCCCCACGGCTGATTGTTGATCCCAGTCATTTGGTTGTCGAACCCGGTCGTGTCGTCGCCATCCGGCCCGCGCCTGTTGCCACCACGGTTGTAGAACTCGACGACCTGTTCCAACGTGGCCATCCCCCCGTTATGCATATACGGCCCCGTCAACTCTACGTTCCGGAGGCTTGGCGTCTTGAAAGCCCCGTCCACCGCGTCCCGATGATTAGGATTCGTCACCGGCGTGCAAGGATCTGATTCGAATTTGCAGGGATCGATCTCGAAGGGATCCGGGACGTTCTGTCCATTAATCTTCTGCTTGAACTGCCGGGTGAAGGACAACGGGATGCCAAACGGATCCTGTTCGCCGAGACCCAGGTCGTGGTTCGTGGGCGTGACGCCGATGTTGTAGAACCCGTTATCGTAGAGAGCCACCCCATTGGCTGCCATCACCATCCGCTCTACAATTGCCCCTTCTTGGAATTCCGCCTGCAAGCGAACGCCGGCCCCGGTAAAGTCCGGGCCTTTGTGACAGTTGCTGCACTTCCCCTTGCCAGTAAAGAGGGCCATGCCGTTCTTCTGTTCCTGGGATAACGCGGTCACATCAGGCGGCAGGCCCGTGCTGCCCACAAATTTGTCGAAGGGAGTGTCATCAGATACGAGCGTGGATTGGTACAGCATAATGGCGAGGCCCCAATACAAAGGAGAAGTTCTCCTCCATCATCGTGAAACCGGCAGGCGACACATAGTTGAACGCATTCCAGTACTTGTCCTGGAAGGCCTCCTTGATCAGCGTCTCATAGGTCACGCTCACCTTCAGCCCATGGCCTGGGTGTGCATAGGGGCCCAACACGCTGTCGTTCGAAGCGACCTTCTGCCCAAACAGCGGCCGCAGACCGAGGTTCAACAGCTTGCGGCCAATTTGCTTGAAGGCGCGCTGCGCACAAGCCATTTCAAGATCGCTCCCAGGCGGGCCTACCGCTTGCGAGGCCAACGCAGCATTGTTCAAATCCAGGGTCTCCAGCACCGCGCCGGAGCCATTGTTGACCAGAATCTTGGCGCCCGCGTTGCGGCGACCGAACGGATCCACCCCATTGAAGCGGTTGTTGGCGCGGCCATCCCAGAAGGTGCGGAACTGGAAGATCGCGTTGATCACGGTTGGGGTATTGCGGGGTTCGACTCTCCGCGCAAGCTTGCCGTTGACCTGGAAGGTTTGATCGGTTTGCAGCTCGCACGACTCGCGGCCACTGCGCCCAATGAAATCGCTGAAGGTGCCTCCGAAGGTACCTTGCGAAGAGGAGACGTCGTTGGTGGTGAATTCGATGGCGGAGTTGCGATCCAGCGAGTCCGAGACCACGTGGAAGGGGAAATCCGACTGCTTCAGTTGGTAGTTGACGCCGCCCACGCCCGATCTCGTATGCTGGAAAGTCATGTCTGGCGGGACCGCGCGAAGGCCCGGGCTCAATTGGTTCTTCGACCGGTTATCTGCCCCCGCATGGAAGTGGCAACTGGCACAGGCCTGGCCGTCGCTCCCGGCCTGTTTGTCCCAGAACAACGCCTTGCCCAATACAATGGCTTTAGCGCGGTTCTTCACCACCAAGTCGAGGTCGTTCGGGAGCGGCACAGGCACGCCCTTGAGCGAACCGAGCGTATCCGGCACGGATGGTACCGGCTGCTGCGCCACGCTGTTGTCAAGGATCGATGACAGGCCGATGCATAAGGCCATGACGATTCCGGTTATCGTTTTGTTCACCGTGGTGTGTTTCATGTGATGCCTCTCTGGGTATTTTCTTGGGTCTTCTTGGTTGACCGCATGCGTGAACGGCGCGGTCGTCGGACTTCCTGCCGCCGCCCCAACCGGACAGACCTTTCAGCGATTAGCGGTAGGCCAGCCGGACGCCGATCAGGGCTTCCCCGCAACCGCTCTCCACTTCAGAAAACTTCGCGACGCTTCCTCCTTTCTTGACAGGAAGTAGGACGCAGAATCACAACACTGGCTGACCCTCCAGGCTTTCTGGTGGCATGAGATTAGGGTGGATTCATGGTGGGCCCGTGTGGCAACTACTTAACCAATTGCGAT
>JBBRRK010000070.1:0-17106 GCA_038200765.1 Nitrospirales bacterium | reverse complement strand
AAGTCCGTCGACTCGGACACAAGCGAATTGCCTCAGTCATCCATCTTGCTGCGTACTACAGTTTCTCCGGTGAGCCGAGCCCCCTATACGAGCAAGTAACCGTGCGCGGTACTGAACGGCTGTTGCACGGACTGCGCGACTTCGAGGTCGAGCAGTTTATCTTTTCCAGCACCATGCTCGTGCATGCACCCTGTGAACCAGGAGAACGCATCAACGAAGAGTGGCCCCTCGAACCAAAATGGGATTACCCCAAGTCGAAGGTCGCGACGGAGGAACTGATTCTGCGTGAGAGGGGCGACGCGCCGGTGGTGTTTCTGCGCATCGCCGGAGTGTATGACGATGGCTGCCATTCGATCCCGATCGCGCATCAGGTCAAGCGCATTTACGAACGGCGCTTCATCAGTCGCATATTTTCCGGCGACATCACACATGGAGCGGCCTTCGTACATATGGAGGATATGGTCCAGGCCTTGGTGCTCGTCGTCGAACATCGCAAGGAACTACCCCACGTAACGACGCTGCTCATCGGCGAACCGGACACGCTCAGCTACGATGAGCTGCAGCGCACCATCAGCCGCCGGCTTCACGGGAAAGAATGGAGGACATATCCCATTCCCAAGGCATTGGCCAAGGTTGGATCCTGGCTCCTGAACGTGTTGCCAGGCGCCGATCCCTTCATCAAGCCGTGGATGATCGATATATCTGACGATCATTATGCGCTCGATATCTCCCGCGCCAGCACCCTGCTCGGCTGGGAGCCGCGACACTCTCTGCGCGAAACGTTGCCGAAAATACTCACCGAGCTGAAGTCCGACCCGGTAGGTTGGTATCGGGAAAACGATTTGAGAGCGAAGACTGTTCCGGATGGTCCTTCCTGGCCGCATGTGGCGAACATGCTTCTTGGTCTGTGGCTCATTGGGACCGCGCCGGCCCTCGGCATGACCGTGCCCGCGCTGCTTTGGAGCGACCTCGCGAGCGGGGCGGCGATTATTCTATTCAGTGCGCTCGCGATGCGCCATGCCTGGGCTGCTTGGACAGTGTGCGGCGTGGGCCTATGGGTGATGAGCGCACCCCTGTTGTTCTGGGCGTCGAACGCCGCCGTGTACAACAACGATTTGCTCATTGGCGCGCTGGTGGTCACCTTTGCAGTCATTGTCCCGCAGCTCGGTCGTGACGGTCCCGGCTCCGGCGCTCCCCCTGGCTGGAGCTACAATCCTTCCGGGTGGGTGCAACGATTGGGGATCGTGTTCCTGGCGATGATCGGATTTTTTCTCGCTCGCTACATGGCGGCGTTTCAACTCGGCCACATCGTGTCTCCATGGGACCCGTTCTTTGGCGAGAGCACCAGACTCGTACTCACCTCGGACGTCTCGAAAGCCTTTCCTGTGTCGGACGCCGGCCTGGGCGCGCTCTCGTACCTGCTCGACGCCCTGGCTGGGCTGATTGGCGGAAGACGGCGCTGGCGCACCATGCCGTGGATGGTTGTGCTCTTCGGTCTGTTCATCATTCCGCCCGGTGTGACCAGCATCGTGCTGGTCATTCTCCAACCAATCAGTATCGGCGCCTGGTGCACGCTGTGTCTGGTGGCATCGGTGGTGATGCTGCTAATGGTCTCGCCGGCGCTGGATGAAGTGATCGCCACCGGCCAGTTCCTCCTTCGCACCAAGCGCGAACACGGCAACGTATGGCGCGCGTTGTGGCGGGGTGAAGACCGTATGGTGGAAGAACCAGAGCCAACCCAAAGGCGATCACGACTTTCAGAAATCCTACACAGCATCGAGGCGTTCTCTGCGCCGTGGAACCAATGGCTGAGCACATTGGTCGGCGCCTGGTTGATGGCTGCGCCGACACTGCTGGGGCTGGCAGGAGGCGTGGCCGATAGTACGCACATCATGGGCGCGCTGGTGGTGACGTTCTCAGTGATCGCGTTTGCTGAACCCGCGCGATTGGTGCGTGTCCTTAACGTGGTTTGCGGCGTCTGGATGCTCCTTGCGGCTTGGCTTCTTGTTGGCGGAACGCCGGCCTGGCCATGGATCAGCGTCATCAGTGGGCTCGCGCTTATTGCCTTTAACCTTCGATGCGGTGCAGTCGAGGATCGTTATGGCAACTGGCAACGATTTATTCATTGAGGGTTTGGTAAACCAACGGAGCGGGGCACATGGTTCGGCGATGCAGAACGCACCGGTGAATTGGTGGATTGGGGTCAATGCAGGCTCAGACGGACCCCCTGATGATTGTCCGGTGAATCTCTTCTCAGTCCCAACTAGGTGAGACGAATGGATCAGGAGATATTGGAATTTCCGCTCTGGCTTCGGATCAACCATTTCATCAATCTGTTCTGCATCTTTGTGTTGATGCGGAGCGGCGTACAGATTCTTGCGGACCATCCGAAACTCTATTGGAACGATGATGCCACGCCCGGGAGCGAATGGATTAAATTTGCAAGAAAGTGATGCCGAAAGACCGTCTCTGGACCTCAGTTGGAGGCGTAAAGAAGACGCTGAAGCGAGATCAATTCCTCCACCTGTTGTCGGAGGAGCTTGCGGGACTTCTTTTTGACGTGTAGACAGGCTGTACACGCGTCGGCCACTTTGTCTGGTTGACCTTTTTCTTGGCCAGCATACGGAAGTGCCGCGAGTGTATTTTCATCTCGAACCGCCACTTCGTGGATGATCCATTAAGACCGGCTCTGTGTTGAGGGCATTACGCACCTGAGTCAGCCGTTGCTCAAACCGTGCCCGGTCGTGCGGGGACTCGATGGTGCGTTCGGCCACTTCGGTGATCCATTGCACCTGTTCACGAAGCGTGCGTCGCCGGTTTGGGTCGTCCGTCAGACTGCCGATCGTGTGAAGCGCGCCGAGCATGCGCAACAGGATGGCAATATTGCCTGTGGCGCTGCCTCGAATTTGCTCGAATGATTCGGCCACTAGACTCGCAAAGGTCGGCCCGATGGTCAGCACCCTCAGTTCCCCTTCATCATACCGGCAGGATGAAGGGATGTTCCGGGAGGCCAGCCGAGCCAAAATCGCCGTGAGATAATCCACGCACATCACGGCTGTCGTGGTGTCATTAATCCCAGGTGAGAGGGCTCGTAACGCCATGTCGACAATCTGTCTGATCCCGAATCCCGCGTCCTGTTGCAGCGTGCGGTGGCGGCTGATGGTATAGGCTGCCTGCAGGGCGGCGATCATGTCTTCTTTCGGCGGGTTCTCCAGCGCGACCGAGACGAGCAGGGCGTCTCCGACCACAAATTCGCCGATGCCGCGTTCCATCCTGACAATAGTCTTCTGCTCGCGCGCCCATCGGAGGAGCGCCGCATCATCCACGTTTTGGATATACCCGTTCCCTCCCGCAGGGATGGTCTGCCATGTTCGTTCGGGCAGATGGAGCACGACCTGATCCTTCTCGTTGTCAGCAGGCCGGCGTCCGAGCGATGTTGGGAATAGCCGGTCAACGGCTCCGATGGTTTCATCGGCCACTGAGGCAAGAATGCTCGACGCCTGAATCGACGAGGCGATATGATGAATAAAGAATATGAGGATGCCGACGCCGCCGATCACGAGCAGGACGCTGAACAACACGGCCACGCTCGGGACAAATCCGCCCTCGTCGCCGCCACGGATCGTGCGCAACACCACCAGGCAATAGGTGAAAATGCCGGTGAACATGCCGAGCACGACCTGCGTGACGCGGTCGCGCATGAAGGTCCGTAGAATGCGCGAGCTGTACTGGCTCGATGCCAGCGCCAACGTGACCAACGTCATCGAAAAGGTAATCCCGACTACCGTCATCATCGAGCCGGCAATCGTGGACAATATGACCCGTGCGCCGGCAGCGTTGGCGCCAAACAGGCGCGGCCAGTTAGCCATCCACTGTTGGCTCCCGGTGGCATCTGCCTCAATCAACGCCAACGCAAGGGCAATGCTGCCAGCAACGATCAGCGAAGGCACAAACCAAAAGCTCTCCTGCATGGCTTGCCACCAGACTCGTAATTTTGTCATCATCCTGCAGTGATCTTTCGGTTATCCCGACGGTTGTTACGCCTGATTTTCATCGGAGGAAGTAGAGCCGGATGGAGCCTTCAGGAGATTCTCCTGGCCCTTCAACGGTTGAGCCTGCCGTGCCTGTGCCTCAATGACACCGGCTTCGCTGTACAAGCCGCCCTCCGCTTTGGTGGACACCGTATCATTTTGATCTTGCGACGATTCTGCTGAACGCCGTTCTCCCTGCATGGCCCCAGCCTGTTCGTCTGGTTTCCTGTCGAGCACGGTGACCGGGATGCCCTGCGGGAAGACCACCTCTCGGGCCTCGTCGGGCATCGAGATACCATGTTGCTGAAAGGCGCGTTTCACCAAGCGGATCACCGAGGAGCGTACTTTCAGCCAACTATGTTCACGGCCGTTGAGCCAAAAGTAGATGCGCAGGTTGACCGTCGCTTTTCCGAGGCTGTCCACCAGCACTGAAGGCTCGGGGTCGTTGAGAACGGCGGGGTGGTTCGCCAGCACGTTCCGGGCAATCTCCTGTGCCTCGTTGATCGAATCGTCGTAGCCGATGCCGACGTCAAAGTCCTCACGCCGGTTGCAATTGGTCGTGAAGTTGCGGAGGGTGCTTTTGTATACGGTCGCGTTCGGGATCTGCACAAGATTGCCGTCGAAGTTCATGAGGATTGTCGTGCGCACGTTCAACTGCTGCACGTACCCGGTCACGCCGGACACTTCGATCAGGTCTCCCGTCTCGAACGGCCGCTGCATGCTGAGGAAGATACTGGCCAGGAAGTTCTCAGTGATATCCCGGAAGGCGATACCAAGGGCCAGACCGATCAGACCAGTGCCGCCGACCACCGTTAAGGCCAGTTGCGTCAAGCCGGCGACTCTGAGAATGATGTAGGTGCCGAAGAGGAATACGAGTCCCCCCGCCCCACGTGCGATCACATTTCGCAGCAAGTTGGCTCGAATCCGTCGGCGAAGGAACGTTCGCACTCCTCGTATGGTCACCAGGCCCGCCCCCACCGACAGCGCCAACACCAGCAACCCAAACACGAAAAGGGGAAACGAGCGGATGACATCGCGCCATAACTGAAACAGTCCTCTCCACGCCGGCCAAAGATCCCATGCCGACGGCTCGAGTACTTCGATCCGGTTGGCCACGGCGACGACATCCTGGGTGTTGCGGGCCAGATCGCCGGCCCATTTTTTGAACTCATCGGACGACGCGTGACCGTGGAGAAAGACGACGCCTTCCTCGACCCGGACTTGGGGGTCGAGGAACCAGTCGGTCGCTTCCAGGACGCTCTGGAGGCGCGTGCGGATCTCTTCATCGTGCGCCACAGGGGTGACGTCCACCTTCGCGGGTGCCAGAGAGAGATCCTCTGTGCCGGGACCAGATAGGTTCTGGGGTAGGCCGGCGTTGCCTCCTGGATCCTGTGCCATGGCCGCTGAAGTCAGTGCTGCGCATACAGAACCAAGCAACACCGCCCGCAGCACGAGCGTAGAGCAGTGGTGCGCTGATCGCAGCACGGGGACACGGTCATGGAGCATCGATTGATTGCGGCAGTTCCATCGGGGCGTGACGGCCCACTTCTCGATGTACGCGACAAGCTCGATCCGCGCGACCCAGGCCTTCATCGAGTAAATGACAGATTGTAGATCTCCGGCTTCGCCGATCCTTCGACGTAGACTCACCGAGGTGTCGCTCATCATGCCTCTGGGAGTTTCGGACCTGGCGGGGGTGGGTCGGTTCGGTGTTTTCGTTGCTCGTGCAGCCGCCCGAGGGTGCTCTCGATCATTCTGGCCAACTTATCCGCAGCGCCGTCGATGGCCAGGTCCAACGTGGCAGCCTGATGCGTGGCCGCGCTGGGCTGGCGGCCCTCGAGCCTGGCTTCCATCACGCAGCGTTTGTCCTTCTGGCCGCTCTTGTGGCTGTTCTCATCGCTCAAGTGAACTTCCACCCGCGTGATGTGATCGCTGAACCGACTCAAGGCACTGTCCACAACACCACTGATTTGAGTGGCTAGTGCCTCGTGGACTTCGATATTGCGGTCGGTATTGATTTGGATTTGCATCGCGTTCTCCTATGGTGATGGTGTGTGGCTCAATGTCGGTAGGTGGCAGCTAGTCCTGTCTGCCCAGGCATCCGCTCGGCCGGAATCACCAGGACCCGGCCGCCCATCTTCTCAACCAGCCCGCCCAGATCGTCGAGCAGGTCATCGACTTGCGGGTGGCTCAGGTCAGCGAGTTCGGCCTGACCTGTCGCGCTGTCCAGCCGACCGGCAATCTGGCGGTCGGCCTCGATCAGCAGCGTGGCGACCCGCCCAGAGGCGGCAGCCTGGGCGACCTGCCCCAGGTCGTCACTGCCAAGGCCCTTGGACTTCGCCGCTGCAAACTCATCGGCCAGTGTGGCCAGTCGCGTGTGATACTGTGGCTCGACCACCTGCCAGGCGCGCTCACGGAGTTCATCGATCGATAGGGCATCGGGATTGATATTGAGCCCTTCAGTCATCAGAAACGGGTTGTGGCTGACCTGGTGGAAACGAGAATGATGCTCCGGCAGCGCCGCCAACATCAGGGGTAGACCGGACGGTCGCGAATGAGACTCTAGGATCGCCCGGTCGATGGCACGGAAGAACCGGTCTGCGTCGATGTCCACCTCGTCTTTCTTCCCGCCTTGGCCGTGGTGCATGGGCGTGCTTCCCTGACCGACGCCGCCATAGGAGGCGACGGTCGAATGCGGCTCGGATAGCTCGTCGCCAAGCGCCTCGGTGATCGTCCTCGGAACTCCCGAGGCTGGATCAATCTCGTCGAGTGCGTCTCGGGTCCCCTCGAAGAGTTGGATCTTGTGGAGGCTCAGTCCCAGAACCTGATAGCGATCGACCGATTGCTGCAAGCGCCGCAAGGGCTTGGTGTGGAAGCTGTCGGCCACGACGACCAATTCGGCGACCGGCCGCTGCAGTCGGAACACGTGAAACAGGCCGGGCCCGCCCAACACGGCCAGTCCGTCCAGTGTGTGGTTCCAGAAGTCATGATCGTCAGCGAGTGCGTCAAACGGCTCCAGAAGGAGCCGTGTTTCAGCAGCCGGATACTTCTGCCGGAGCGAGGTCCCCAGCTCTTTCACAAGATTGCGAAACCGGATCGAGTCCTGCTGATTCTCGGGATGGCACCGGTGAGTCGGCTGATAGAGTGAGAGACACGGCGGCTGGTGATCTGCTCCCAACTCGGCCACCAATTCGCTCGTGAGCATTGTCCACGTCTGTTTCATCTCCTGCCTCCTGTTGCGTGATTCGTTCACTTCATGACTGCAATAATGGCTTTACATCTGAGCGTGTGCATCAATTGGCTTTTCGTCTTTCATCGTGCAGGTTGAGTCAACACTGACTATTTATTCATTGTGAACCATCATCGCTATTCACGGCGGAAGCGCACGACTTTGCCATCTTCGAACTGAAGCAATAGTTGTTTGCCTTCAAACGAGTATTTCGCCTTCGTTCCTCCACGAATTGCCTTCGAGCGAATCGTATCGCCATGGATCTCATAGGGCTCTTTGAGATCCTTGACTTTGCCGGCGAACGGGATATCGGACCACGCAAGAATTGTCATGGCCCCTTCTTTCCGAAACGTGAGCTTGATCTTCACCTCGCCCATTGTCACATCCACGTCGTTGGCGATCCAGGTACCATAGAGTTTCTCGGCCGAATCAGACTGAGCTTCATCCCCTCCCGCCTCGTCTGGGCTCTCGGCGCTGGTCGTGGTGGATTGGGATTTCATTGCATGACTCGAAGCGCCTTGAGCGGGTTGGCAACTCAGAAACACCACGGCCATCATCACTGCGTACAACGCTTTTCCTCCGGTTTTCCGGCCGTTCCAATTCAACTTCGGAATCATTTTCATATCCCTCCTTCGATGCATCTTGGAATTGTGATACAGAAGACTTGTTATGGATCAATTGTTTCCGGGTAGTGACTCAGATCTTGGTCACATGTGCATGGTCACATCTTAAACGTCCGGCCAGCCTGCCAGAACGGAACGCCCATCCGAACCTCGGTGCGTCCGGAAACCATTGCCCCGTAATCATGCACGACCATACGCTTGTCTTCTCTTCAAAGCACACTTGCCTAAATCTTAGAAGAAACAACCTCTGGGCCACACAATTCATTCGGCCCGAGAGAAATCCACGGTAGTGGGTCAGTTTGGAGTAGCACAGTAGCATTTCCTCTAAACAGAACATGGTCAATAGTGAACACCCTTCAACCGAGTCCGTAGGCCATAGAATCTATTATGAAATTGACATGAGGAGGCCCAGCTGAATTCAAACTGACCCACTACCAAATCCCCAGATTCATTGCCGAACGGGTAGGCTCTCGATTATCGAACTCAAGATGAGGATCGTGGCTCCTCATACCTTTGTGACTCGCAAATAATACTCATGGCTCGAAGTTGAAGCGCGACAGGATAGCCGGCGTGAATATCCATAGCCTTGGCAAGCTCTCCCTCAATCTCGGCTTCTGCCGATCCAAGAATTTCCTGTGTTCACTCTTCGCTTCGTTACGGCTAATTTCAGCCTGGCTTCTGTTATGCCAGTGTTCTAACTGATTTTTCCCGCTCCCATTGGCGCGTCTTTGCCGCACCAATAAATACGTCTATGTCGTTGACATCCACAATGCCCCCGTCTGGTCCGACATTCGCTCTATTCAATAACGTCTGGCCGCCTTGATCGACGGCAATTGCCTTGAGATGACCGAAAGCATCACGTACAAAATCGATTGCAGCACCTTCCATCAACAGGGCCTTTGCACCTGCGTCGGAGAGAATCACGGCGACAGCATCGAACAGCACAGAAGGCGTACCGGCCAGCTGACAGTCCGCCGCTAGCATCGAACCATCGGCAAGCTTCGCACCGCCCACTTTGGGAGCGATGATTTTCACGCCGGCTCCCGCACGGATCGCGGCCTTTTTAATTTTCTTGATAGCAGCGCCATCTGAGCCATCCGCGATCAGGATGCCGATCGCTCGCCCCATGAGTGTGTCTTTCATCTTGCCGATGATCTGCAATGCGGGCGAAAGCTCCATTTCCTGCACGGGTGCTGCGGCCTTAGGCGCATCCGGTATATTAGCGAACCCGAGACCCTCAGCGACCCTCCTAGCAAGATCCTCTTCGATATGTCGCATATGCCCGACCATCGCCTCGCGTATGTGCAGATGCTCGACCTTGGATAACTCAAACACTAACGCCGAGGCGATATGTGCCTGTTCATACGCGGTTTGGCTGAGATAGAACTGCCGCGCCTGGCTATAATGGTCGGCGAAGCTCTCGGCACGGATGCGGTTTTTCTCGCCAGTTTCAACGACCGCTGCGCTATGAAAACCCTTGAGCTTTTCTCGGGGTGAATTGTCAGACAAGGAATTGGGCTCATATGCAACACGGCCTGTCGGTTGAGACATCTGCATGTGGCCGTCGCGTTGTTGGTTGGCAAACGGACACTTGGGGGTGTTGACCGGGATCTGGTGAAAATTGGGTGAACCCAGGCGCGAAAGCTGCGTATCGAGATAGGAGAATAAACGGCCTTGCAATAAAGGATCATTCGAGAAATCGATGCCTGGCACGACATGCGAGGGACAAAAGGCCACCTGTTCAGTTTCAGCGAAGAAATTGTTCGGCCAGCGATCCAGCACCATGCGCCCAACGACTTGCAGCGGCAGCAGTTCTTCAGGAATCAGCTTGGTCGCGTCCAGATGATCGAACGGGAAACTGTCCGCTTGCTTCTGCGTGAAAAGCTGAACCGCGAATTCCCACTCAGGGAAATTGCCGGCTTCGATGGCCTCGAACATATCGCGGCGGTGGAAGTCTTGATCGGCGCCGGAAATTTTGACGGTCTCATCCCAAATGGTGGACTGTAAGCCCAACTTGGGACGCCAGTGAAATTTGACGAAAGTCGATTCGCCGGCGTCGTTAATCAGCCGAAAACTATGAACGCCAAATCCTTCTATCATGCGCAACGAACGCGGCAGGGTGCGATCCGACATGATCCACATCACCATATGCATGGCCTCGGGTGTGAGCGACATGTAATCCCAGAATGTGTCGTGCGCAGTCGCCGATTGGGGAAAACCACGGTCAGGTTCCATCTTTACGGCATGGATGAGGTCTGGGAATTTGATGGCATCCTGTATGAAGAAAACTGGGATGTTGTTGCCGACTAGATCCCAGTTTCCTTCCTTGGTATAGAACTTGACGGCAAACCCGCGTACGTCACGCGGGGTGTCGACCGAACCTGCGCCGCCGGCGACAGTCGATATGCGGGTAAACACGGGGGTCTTCTCGCCTACCTCGGTGAGTATCCTGGCGGTGGTGTATCTCTTCAATGAGGCAGTCAGTTCAAAGTATCCATGCGCGCCTGTGGCACGGGCGTGCACGATACGTTCGGGAATACGTTCGTGATCGAAATGGGTGATTTTTTCCCGGAGGATAAAATCCTCCAGTAGCGCCGGTCCGCGCGGACCGACTCTGAGCGAATTTTGATTATCGGAGAGCGCAACGCCTTGATTGGTGGTGAGCACGGAGTGCTCTCCACCAGCGATCTGGTGCAACTCGCCGCCTTCAGTCAATTGTGAGTCTGTATGCGGGGCCGACTTCTTCTCTTGTTTGGGCATGATCGATCTCCTTGCTGAGTATTGCCGGACTGTCGATTCTTGTCGTCTACTGATGCATTTAGTAGCGATTGGCACTACCGTTCGAATCCACGTACCAACTTGCGCGATGGCCTTCTAGCTCGAAACTAGTCCCTCCCGTTGGTGAGAAGGACCCCCACCGATTCTCTGAAACACGTAGTTGGTTTCAGGCGGTTTCTTATGTCATCGGTTATTCCGTCGATCGGACCACTGCTGCTATGGGATTTGCGCATCTTCCAGGGGCCGTAAGCCAGATTCCGTACAACAGTCAACCTGATGAGATTATCATTTGGGGTTTTCCAGGCCCCTTCCATCTGAAATGGAAGGTCGGGCTACCTTATGTATGGCACCGGAAACGAGCAGCGTCCCACGCTCACGTTGTATTTCCGAACCACGGGGAATGTTTGGCTCATCCTGTTCAGCGCGGCGGCTTGGCCACATCGATGACGTGGTTGTCGGAGTCGATTAAGAGCGTGAGACGTTCTCCCTTCTTGAATGCGCTGACCCGTTCCTTGATGAACGGTCGCAAAGGGTAGGTCCACTTCTTTCCCCCGGAAGTCTCGATGGTGATCATATTGTTCTCCGACGGATCGAATACCATGCCCTCGATGCGTGTATGCGGCGCTATGGGATTCGACATGCGCCGGTATTCCTGCGAGGCCTGGTCCACCGCTTCTGCGCTCCCAAAGGTGACGTCCACAATCTTGCCGGTTTCATCTGCCAGAAAGACCGCGTCCACTCCTACCGGCATCGAGGCCATCTTGCTGCGCGCCGATGGTCTCACGGGATAGGTCACCGTCTTCCCGTTGCTCGTCTTGATGACGGCGTGTTCTTGGCCGACCGGCATCTGTCCCTGGATAAATCCTCGGATCACCTGATGATGCCCTTCCACATCCCCGAGGGGATGAAAATCAACCAGGCTGTGCTGCGCGTTGAAGACCATCTTGATCTTGTCTCCTTTGTTGATCTGCATGCCCTTTTCTCTGGCCTGGCTCAACGGGAGGTAACGGGGTTGCAGGGACTCCGGATACTCCACTTCGATTTGATCGCCCGCGATCCTTTCCACCGTTCCAATGACGATACGATCGCCTGACAAGAGGACCTGTTTGTTCGACTGTTTGACTGGGGAGAATTCCTTCATCGCCCGGTCCGTTCCCAGGGTCGTTGTGGTCGGCATCGTCGTGGGGGATGTCTCTCGACCCTGGTCTGGTGAGCCTCCATTCAACGACCCGCTGCAGGCGACCGTCATCGAGAGCAGAGCCCCGAAACAGATTGGCCCAAATATCCTCGTCATCACGTGTGGCATGGCTTGCACCTCCTCATTTTGAAGATCCATCGTCTACCATCAATCATCGGTGTGTCTCGTTGTACGCCACCATTCACCCACGATGACCATGTCATCATGTGCTCGCAGGCGCATCCTGGTACTAGGAGAAGCCCTAGGACGGTACTGTTCGGCTACGTCGCGCGACGAACCTTGTGCCTACTCCCAGAGGCATGACCTCAATTCGCTAACGAGGCTGACCTGTGCTGGAGACAATAAGGATGCAGACGGAAAACTAGGGATGCGTCCAGTGTGGCAAGTCACAATCATGATGTATGAATGAGGGATGTAATTATGGCCGGAGCGCGGGGGCTGAGTTTGGACGATCGGAGGACGATCGAATAAAACCTAGATAAGGAAGAATGGGGGAAAGCATGAATACGACAACAAGGTGCCCAATACGGCATGCCACAGTAGGAATCATCATCATCGTGGCTACTGCCGGCGCCGGCATCATCAGTGCTGGCGCAGCCGACATAACGAGAAGTCAAACGCCTTCGATTCCTAGTGGGATCGGACCTCAGGATTCAGATTATGAGGTCAAGACAAAAGTCGAGGTACGCTTGCGACTCGAGGGCGACATTCACTGGCGCAATTTGGCGATCGAAGTCGCCCACGGCGAGGTGACCCTGAACGGCATGGTCAGAACCATGGAAGAAAAAGGGTTAGCCACCAAACTGGCGGCGACGGTACCAGGGGTCCGGTCATTAAAAAATCGGATCATCGTCAACCCGACATTGACGCGTCTCCAGAATACAGAACGTGCACACATTGAGACGACCACGCGCGATCGCGTAATCGAGGGACAAGAAGGATTGAAAGACATGCAGATCATGCCCTAACCGACCGGGGCCAGACACAAGGAGGTTCGTCCATGTACTTGATGTTGAGATCCACGCAGCTCATCGCGACAGCGGCATTCCTGCTCATTGCCGGACTCCACACCGGGCATGCCGCTAAGCAAGGCATTCCCGACCACTCGATCACGATAGCCATCGAACAGAGTCTGTCTCACGATAACGCGATCAGCTACGAGCAGATTGATGTCTCATCGAAGCAGGGAATCGTGACTCTCACGGGAACCGTTCCCTCCTTGTATGCCAAAGAGCGCGCGATACGGCACGCTGAATCATTGAAGGGTGTCCGTGCGGTTATTGACCGAATCAAGGTGGCACCAGTGCATCGGACCGACGCCGAGGTGGCGAAGGATGTTGCTAAGGCCTTACGGGTTGATCCAGCGACGGACTCGTATGAGGTCAAGGCAACCGTCTCCGACGGAATCGTCTCCCTCACGGGTATCGTTCAATCCTATGCAGAAAAAGATCTTGCTGAAACAGTGGCCAAGGGGGTCAAGGGCGTGAAGGGCATCACAAACGACATTCGCTTTCAATTCAAAACTGACCGTGCAGATTCTGAAATCCAAGCAGACATTGAACAACGGCTCAAGAACGACGTGTGGCTCACGAAGAACCCACTGACGGTTGAGGTCAAGGACGGGGCCGTTACCCTCAGCGGAACTGTTGGAAGTGCGCTGGAGAAGACCCGTGCATCGACCCGCGCCTATGTGCTGGGCGCAAAGTCGGTAGACAGTGAAGAGGTGAAAGTAGACTGGTTGATGCGGGAACAGCTGCGACGCACACAATATCCAAACAGAACCAATAACGAGATCAAGCGCGCCGTGAAAGACGCCTTGCTCTACGATCCTCGCGTCTGGTCGTTCAACCCGCATGTCGCGGTGCGGTACGACACTGTCACCCTCACCGGAGTCGTGGACAACCTGAAGGCGAAAACGGCTGCTGAAAATGATGCCAGGAACACCGTTGGTGTGAAGACGGTGAAGAACTATCTCAAGGTCAGAACCAAGACCCAGCCTCCTGACGAGACGGTGGCCACCAACGTTCGCTCAGCGCTGTTGCTCGATCCGCTTGTCGATCGCTATCAAATCACCACCACTGCGTACAACGGCTCGGCCTCTCTGTACGGCACTGTGGACAGCTATTATGAAAAATGGCGTGCGGAGGACCTCGCTTCACGGGCCAAGGGAGTCCTGAACGTGCATAACAATCTGGCGGTCCGTAACGGTTGGACCTGGGCGCGTGATTGGGAAATCAAAGATGATATCGAAGATGAGCTGTGGTGGAGCCCCTTTGTGGATCAGGATCAAGTACGGGTTTCAGTTCACGATGGAGTCGCCACTCTCCGAGGCAGCGTCGACAGCTGGTGGGAAAAATTGAGTGCGACGGAAAATGCGTTCGAAGGCGGAGCCAAGAGCGTCCGGAACTATCTGACGGTGCCCACCAATTGGTGACGCATGATTGATGGCTCAAACCAGGCACGTCATGTACGAATCAGCGGATGCGGTACACCATCTACGGAAGAATCAGAGGAGTCAAATTACAATAGGCACAGTTACACTGTAGAAGCATAAGAGGAGGGGGACGCCATGGGTATTATTTTGTCCGCGATCAGACTGCGAGGAGGGATAGGCGTACTCTGTGCCGGTGCGATGGTCGGAACTGTAGGAGTCTCGTCAGTCTCAGTCATAGAGGCCGCCCCGTGGTTGGCACCGGCTGGCGACGAGCATATTACCGCAGGATGGGTTCAAGCAGTGGCGCGAGAATTGGAGCGCGATCGCACTCAACGGATTCTCATGAACACGCCTTCTGGCAGCCCACAGGCGCCGATCTTGGGCTACTTGGACGATGCGGCAGCCGCACTGGAGGAGAATCAGTATGAGTATGCCAAGGATCTCGTCGGCCGCGCACTCGGAGTCCTGGATGATGTCGTGGAATCGGGCTGGGTGTCCCCGTCGCAAATTAAGCCGATCAAACAGATGATCGTGTCAAGCTTTAAGCGAGCCGCGCATGGAGATACAGGGGACGCTGCGAAACAGGATGATGACAAGGGGTACGGACCGCAGGGAGATCGCTGGACCGGGTATACCGAGAATCGACGGCTGGGATTGACGAAGAGCTCGGAATTCGACTGGCGGGCCCGGCAGGACAGCACGAAGTCCGAGGGGCGGGACTCGCAAGAAGAGTCATCGTCGTATCGCGACCGCTCGGGATCCCACGATCAGCAGCCGCGCAGTCGCGACGAACAAGGGCAAGGAGACCGCGGCGGGACTGCCCGGTATTATACCGACGACTTCTACTATCCGGATGCAGGCAACACACCCTCCCGATCGGGTGACGAGTACCAAGAAGCTACCGATCAACGAATCTATCGGGATCGCGCACAGCATCAACGCGGGCGGGAACGATTTTATCATGAAGATAGGGGCACATATGACGGCGAACAACCCCTTGAAGACAGGGTTTATACGGACTGAACATGCCAGAGGAAAGGGAGGATTATGAACAGGGTAATACCATATGGAATCTGGGGCGCTGCGGTCCTACTGAGCATAACGGGGGTAGCGTGGGCTGTCCCCCTCAATTTCGAGCAAAAAGAATTCGGCCTTACGACAGCTTTCGTCTCGGATGCATACAGAGGCAACAAGTATGTTATTCTTCGAGTGAAGGACAGGGCAAAAGAGATGGCGAGTGACACCACGGCCAATCAAATTCAGTCCACCGTCAGTGAGGCTATTAAACATGCAAGAAAGGCCGTCAATGCGGGGGAAAAGGGTGACGCGACGGCATTAGTGGCACATGTGCAGACCGCGCTGTCGAAAGCTAAAGACGCCCAGCGGGCCGGCCACAATGAGTATCTCAATGAGGGTGTGTATGAATTGGGAGACGCCATCGAACATGGTCGAAAAAATCACACGGAGGACGCCACCGAACACGTGAGACATGCCATCATGCGGCTCTCCCAAGCGGCAAACCTTCAGATTCCTGACTAGCCTGGCCTGGGAACACTCACGGAGGAAAGAGGCGAGCCGGCGCGATCGTCTACAGTGGAGGATGTTCGCGTCGGCAACCGCTCTCCTGTGGAAATCAGTAGGAAAACCCGACGTAGCAGGGCACGGCCTCCAAGACTGTGGTGTGAGGAATCACCGATGATCGCTCAAGGAAAGAGTGGAGAATCTGAGGGAAGAGGAACGGGAAAACCTGTGCGTCGACCTCTTCTCGCCTACTGGTCTTGGGTGTTTCTCCTCCTAGCCATCGTCGCATGTGTGCTGGCCCTGAGCGGTATAGCCGGCACCTCGACCAGTCTGGCCTATGTCCTGTTTGTTTTGTTCTTTTTGGCATACTTGGTAAGCTTTTTTATCGGGTGAAGACCGCCGCCGATCGCCTAACGTGTCTCGATGGCCTGGCAGGGCCTTCAACATGCTGCACGGTCGAGCGCTCACCGCATCCAAAAAGAGGCCGCAACCGCGCCGTCCAGGCCCGGAGCTGCCCCATAGGTAACATTGGGGGATCAGGCCCAAACCAGCCAAGTCGACACACATTGCATTAGTGATAGCTAGCCGCCGAACGAACAAATTCGCTATCCCGAACCACCCCAATGAGTAGGCGAAACGGACTACAGAATCCGAATGAAACTCACGAGTGCATCCTGTTCATCGGTCGTACGCTTGAGGCTCAAAACCAAATTAAAGAAGGTCAGGTGCAAATCATTGATGCATCGCAAGGTATAGGTCTTGATAGGACCTTCTCGGTTGAGCAATCATCCACTACCCGCACTGCGAACCCTGATCAGGACAGAGAACAGACGGTTCAATCTGCCCCGCACCAGAAACTCATGAACCCCTGCGGAGCTTTGCTAGGGCTTTGCCTAGTGTCACTATATATTTCAGAGAGCTAAGGTCAAATTGTGTCGACGAGCATGTAGCGAGTACGTGGATCGGGATAGGGTGCCGAGCGCACTGGTGCCCTCCGTCGACGCTAACACCGGAGCGAACGACCGAGCAGGCGTGGAGGCGCGCCCCGCAGCAAGAAACGGCAAAACAACTAATATGGCCAGGTGTAGACACCCAAAGTTAAACACCAACCGAGAGGAGTAGAATCATGAAAAAATGGATGATCATACCATTGATGATCGGATTGCCTTTATCGCCTCTAGATAGTGTCGTCACGAGATAGCCGCCCAAAGAGCGATGCACCTGATTTGTACGGCGGCGAGGAATGACGCGGTATGTTTGGCGTATCGGGTGGCGATACCGCGCCAGCGTTT
>JBBRRK010000069.1:0-17146 GCA_038200765.1 Nitrospirales bacterium | reverse complement strand
ATGTTTTTCGATCAAGGCCACTTTAGCCCCTAGACTCGCAGCGATGACGGCGGTGATTAATCCCGCTGTCCCAGCCCCAATGACCACAATGTTATAACGGCCAGCCGGTTCGGGATTGACCCAGTTCGAGGGATGCACGTTCTCTGTGAGGATACGATTGTGCTCATCATCCGGTAGGACCAGGCTCTCTTCATATTGATTCATCTCGACGAAACTCCCTGGCGATTGTTCAAGCATAGCGCCGCTCCCTTTTTTCTTCCACGTTTCAGACTTCATGTTTCACGGGGCTTTGTGTCATGCCTATTTCGCCGTGAATTTCTTGTAGACGATCGGCACCAGCGCCAGGAGTCCCAGCAGCACGAAGGCCACGATGACATTGGGAGAGGCGATTTCTTTCAACGAGTTGATCGTTCCCAGTTGCCGGCCCGCATAGGCATAGACAAATGAGCCGGGAATGATCCCGAGCGCAGTGGCGGCCACATAGTTGCCGACGTTCATTCGCGTCAGGCCGGAGACCAGATTGACCACAAAAAATGGGAAGAGCGGAATCAGTCGGAGGGTAATGAGGTAACTGAAGGCATTCTTGGTAAACCCCTGCTGTACCGGCCCCAACCACTTGCCGAACTTCTGTTCGACCCAATCTCGTAACAGATAGCGCGCAGCGAGAAACGCGAGCGTCGCTCCTATCGTCGCGCCAAGATTGACGAACAGCGTACCGAACAGGCTCCCGAACAGAAATCCACCGGCCAGGGTCAGAATCACCGCGCCGGGGAGCGATAAGCCTGTCACGACGATGTAGGCGAGAACGAAGAGCGCGACCGACGCGGCATAGTTGGCCTCGGTGAAGGCCAGCAGATGATCGCGGTTTTCTTTCAAAGCATCAAGCGACAGAAACCGACCAAGGTCGAAATAGAAAAAGGCTCCAATGGCCACCACCATCACCGCGGCGATGATGATTTTCACGGTACGCGTCCCACGCGTCGGCTCAGAGGACAGCGTTCCCGGAGGAGATGGTTGTGTCGGATGTACCATCTCGCAGGTGCCTGGATGTTTGGTCGCACATGGTGTGTCCATCAGGAAGCTCCCTTCGGTTAGCGGATTACGCGTGGTATCTGTTCTGGTTCGGATCGGTCTTACCGGACAAACATTCTCTCGTCATGGCATCAGAGTAGATCAATTCCAGATTGGAATCTGTGAGCCAGGTCACATTGTGCCCCGTGTGAGGGCGGCGGGAGGGACGGCGTCTGTTACGGAGCTGGATTCCCACTATTCAACGAGAGTTTTGTAAGTTGGCTTACAAACTAAGCATTGATTGGGGCATACCCTGCCTTGGCTCATGATGCGTTGAAGAGCCTGCAGAGGATTGGTCTCTATATGGGACGGACGATGCCCGATGGATCATCCCTACAATTAGAGGAGAAGTAGCATGATCCCAACATAATCTACTTGAGTCATGTCAGCATTAATGGGCCTCATGATCGATGGGGGATCGTGAGGATGACATGGTTCAGGAGCGTGTGGCGTTCATAGCTCAACAGATACAGGTGCAAACGGGAAGGATCGTCGGCGTCCCAGTGGAAGAGCGGTCCATCAACACCGATGGCATGATGGTCGAGCCAGCGGCTCTTCGCATCCAGATGAAATCCATAAAAGACCCGTTGCGTCGGCGGATTCTCGACCACCGTGCCATACGCCTCGAAGAAGCTGGGATTGCCGATACCGAGCGGGACCTGCCAGCCACGGTCGTAGTGGTCTGGAGACGCAACTGGAATGGCAGCCCCATCAAGCCCGCCGAGAATGAAACGAGTTATTTCCCCAGTCTTGGGACTGCGAAAGGCGAGTTCGATTTCGAAGAGCGGCTGAGATCCCCCGATGAGTTTCACCTGCCGCACCATTGCCCCGGTCAGCTCGGCGAGATAGTGCAGCTGTGTCTCTCTCGGGTGAGCACGGGAGTAGCGTCCAGGCGGGATGAAGCTGGCGAACCGCACCGGCTGGTTGTACCAATCGCGATAGGTGGCTGCGACAGGTGTCAGAATGTTCTTGCGCTTCCGGACTTGCGCTCCTTTCATCGCGACAGGTTCATCCCAACGCACCATCGTTTGGACTGGCCATTCCTGTTCGACGGTTCGGAACCGATCCAGCCGAATCGGCGTCCCTGACGGATCAACCCAATGTTCCAGCGACCACCAGTAGGACCAATAGGACAGGCCGTTCACCTGTTCGAACACCTGTTTGTAGAGTCCGAGCGGGAACGTAAACCAGAGGTGCTCGTACACTCGCTCTTCACCATTTTCCGTGGTGAAGAGCAGAAGTTCCCACAAGCCCGCGTTCAAACAGTTGCGGGCGAGATCCACGCGGGTCAGGGCTCGTTGTTCGAACCCGTCCCCGCCTTCGCGTACGTCAAGATGGGTTGAGGTTCGAGCGAATCGAACCTGTTGCCGGTTCCATTCGCGGTCGATCAAGCCGATCTTCGTCAAATCCGGATCGCTCTTGGCCCAAGGGGGAACTGCCGCGACGAAGTGCGCGAGATCTACATCGCTGAGTTCGATTGCCGCCGCCTGCGGCGTAGCGGGTTCCAGAAGGAAGCGAAAGTGAGTATCACCGAGTCGCTGAATGATGAGTTGACGATGTGGATAGGCGCCGAAGTCGGAGCTTGTGTTCTCAGGATTTTCGGGGTACTCGTCCCTCGCGAATGCGACAAGGGCAATGGCCTGCTGAGGTCGGTCATCGTAACGATTGGCAAACCAGGCGAGGCCAGCGATGAAGAGGAGCGCAAGAAACGCGAGGGACGCGAAAACTGCTCGTTTCTTGAACTTATGAGCGTGTGTGGACACGGCCTTCGTGCTCCGTGGAAGAGAGGGTTGAATCAGCGTGCGATCGGCTTCGCCGACTATATCGGAATGGAAGCCTTCGCCGCTATCATGAACGATATGGGACGCCTCATAGAGGAGTGGCTGCTGTGGCCGAGTTGGCAGGTGGTCTGGCTGGCGCGGTTGTCCAAACGACAACTCGCTGCTGGAGTATGTGGTTTCGAATGTCTTTACGAGTTCCGCCACGTATTGCAACGCCGATTAATTCTCTTCGCGGCGGAGGGGCGACAGGGGATGGATAGGCGCTCACATCTACCCGCAATGTCTCTCTGACATATTCTGACAGGTCGCCTCTATTGCCTTGAAGTAGACAAGCGAGTAGTCTTCAGATTCCACGCGAGAGTTGGCTCTATGGACCGTCCGCAAGCCGCCCCTAACAAACTGTGGTTCCTGAAGAACATTCGACTGTTTGACGGCATCTCTCCATCGGATATGCAGGAGATGGAGAAGATTACTCGCATGGAGGAGGTCAAGAAGCGGCAGCCCTTGTATCTTACGGGCGATCCGAGCCGCAATGTGTACCTTCTCAAGCGCGGGCGCGTCAAAATTGCCAACACCGCGCCTAGCGGAAAAGAGGTCACCTTCGATATCCTAGAACCGGGAGAAGTGTTCGGAGAACTTGATGTGCTGGAAGATGCCCCTCGTTCGACCTCAGCCGAAGCCCTCGATGACGCGCTCATTTGTGTAATTCCACGGAGGGATTTCGATCAATACTTGGCCATGCATCCTACCGTGATGTTCAAGCTGACCAAGCTGATCGGCCTGCGGCTCAAAAAAATCCAGAGCCGCGTCGAAGATCTTGTCTTCCGAGACGTACCAGCTCGACTGGCTCACCTGCTCTCAGAGTTGAGCAAGACCGAAGGCGTCACGGACAAACAGGGTATGCGTCTCAAGGTTAAGTTGACCCATCAGGAAATGGCCAACCTGATCGGCTGCAGCCGTGAAACCGTGAGCACCACTATGGGGCAGTTCCGGGATGACGGCCTCATTCAGATGGATGGCCGAACGATCACCATTGTGAACGAGAAGGGGCTGTCCACATTGCTCGGCTGATCCGCCTACCCGCAGCCCACTCGAGCGGCATGGCACCGGCTTACTGCCCTCCAGCCAATTCCTCTCGGTTCGAAGGGTGGCACCCCCGTTCTTTGCACAATCGCTCTTCTTGAGTCCCTAGCCACCGGTCGGCCGTTCGACATGGCCGCCGAATTTGTAGCGCGTCGCCAAGAGCACCTTCTCGGTAAATGAATGGTCTTGGCGAGAACGGAATCTCGTATACAACGACGCGGAGAGCACATCCGCCCAAACCCCCTCTTCGATCGCCGCCGTCCTTCGCCGGAATCTTGCACCGCGCCGGTGAAGTTCGAGAGGTCCTGATTCTCCACCAGCGCCGATGCGGTCAAATCAAGCAACCACGATCCCACCACACTCCCGCGACGCCAGACTTCCGCGATGTCGGGGAGATTCAAATCGTACCGCATGTCCTTGGGGAGGTGCTCTGAGTTGGCATGACGAAAGATGTCGAACCCCTCGGCATAGGCCTGCATTAGGCCGTACTCAATCCCGTTGTGAACCATCTTGACGAAATGTCCGGCGCCGGAGGGGCCACAGTACAAGTACCCTTCCTCTGCTGACACTGTGACCGTCGTTCGACCTGGCGTGCGTGGGATATCGCCCCGGCCAGGCGCCAGCGTGCGGAAGATCGGATCAAGGTGTTTCACCACTGGCTCTGGGCCGCCGATCATCAGACAGTAGCCTCGGTCCAAGCCCCAGGTTCCTCCGCTGGTGCCCACATCGACGTAGTGCAGATTCCGATTCTTAAGCAATGCGGCACGCCGGACATCGTCTTTGAAGTAGGAATTTCCTCCGTCGATGACGATATCTGCAGGACTCAACCGTTGGGCAAGGGATTCCACCGTCGTTTCCGTGGCCTCGCCCGCCGGCACCATCACCCACAGGGGGCGCGGTGCGCTCAATCGGCCGATAAGATCGTCCAGGGAACTAGCCCCGACGGCGCCTTCGGCTACCAGCCGCTGGACATTTTCCGGATTCCTGTCGTACACGACACACTGGTGCCCCCCGCGCATCAACCGCCGCACCATATTGGCCCCCATTTTGCCGAGGCCGATCATTCCCAATTGCATGAGTCCCTCTCCTTCTGCGCCGGCTTCGCCGGCGCCCTCGTGTGCCAACCAATTGACTGCACCCACCTTAGCGTCCATAAGGGCTCGTCGAAATCATGCCGGAATCCTGCCCTCTCCTCGTTTACTGAATCTCCCCCGAGTAGATGCCCATGATGGTGCGGAGAAACTTCATGGCCTCCGTCTTAGGACGCTGGAACGAGTTCCGTCCGATGATGCTGCCGAACCCGCCCCCGTCCCGGATCGCCCGGGCCTCTTCAAACATATTTGTGTCTTCGCTCTTCGCACCGCCCGAGAAGATGACGATGTGTCGCCCATCGAACGAACTCTGGACCACATACGCGATCCGCTCGACCAATGTCTTGATCGGAATGTGCTTCGTCTCATAGACATTTTTCGCCGCCGCCTGTTCCAGATGCGCAGTGGGGAGCTTGACCTTGATGATATGGGCGCCCAATAGGGCGGCAATCTGCGCGGCATAGGCTACGACGTCCATGGCCGTTTCTCCTTCTTTGCTGAGTGCAGCACCACGGGGATAGGACCAGACGACGACCGCCAAGCCGCTTGCTTTCGCTTCTTCCGCAATAGCTCGGAGCTGCTCGTAGATCGTGTGGCAATGGGCCGACCCTGGATAGATCGTGAACCCCACGGCCGAACAACCGAGCCGTAGCGCATCGCGCACGCTGGCGGTGACGGAAGGCAAGGGATCTTGTTCGTCGTGCAGAACGTCGTGATTGTTCAATTTGAGAATCAGCGGAATCCGGCCGGCAAACTCCGCGGCACCGGCTTCCAAGGATCCCAACGGCGCAGCGTAGGCGTTGCAACCGGCATTGATGGCCAGCTGAAAATGATAGTGCGGGTCATATCCTGCCGGGTTCGGGGCAAAACTCCTGGCCGGTCCATGCTCGAACCCTTGATCGACCGGCAGAATGACCAGCTTACCTGTCCCGGCCAGCTTGCCCGAACGCAACAGCCGGGCAATATTGGTTTTCGTCCCGGCATTGTCGCTTCCATACCAACTGAGGATCTCCTGAACCCGATCAGCCATGTTCCTCCTTCCATACAATGGTGCGTTGCAGCCCTCTTCTCGGCCGTCCCTTTAACTCATGCTTCTTCTGTAGTCCTCTCGTCACGGCCTCCGAACACATCCTTCCGGCAACGTCATTCATTCATCTGCCAACGAATACCATACGTCAGAGTGGCTCCATCACTTTCTGTCGAGGAATGTGATCAAGTGGGCGCTGATCTCTTCAGGCTTTTCCTCCATCAGCCAATGCCCGGCGTCCTTGATCCAAATGAGCTTGGCGTTGGGAATCGTCGCCTGAAGCGTCCTGGCGTAGACCGGCTTTTGAAATACGTCGTTTTCCGCCCACAGGATGAGTGTGTCATTGGCAAGGTGCTTCAGCTCGCCGGCAATCGCCTGCGTGTACTCTGGATTCAATCGCCGAAAATTGCGGAACAAGGCCTTCTTTCCCTCCTCGGTCGACCAGGGCGCCAGATAGAGGTCGATGACGTCGTCCGTCATGACGGCCTTGTTGTGAACGCCTTGCGGCAGGAACCCGCGCATCATTTTCAAAAATGCCTCGAGACTCATGGCCTCTTCAGCCCCGGCTTTCTGCAGCGGGAGGAATTCGGGAATCGGCCAGGAATCAAAACAGACCGTGTCGATCAACACCAACTTGCGAACTCTTTCCGGGTTATTGAGGGCGATCAATTGTGCGACTCCTCCGCCGATATCATGCGCCACGACGTCGGCGGACTTCAGTCCGAGCTGATCCATCAGCTTCACGATCAGACGGCTCTGCGCCTCAATTGAGACATTGGCGTCCACAGGCTTTTCCGACTTGCCGTAATTCAGCATGTCAGGCGCAAACACCTTGTGTGTTTTAGCCAACTCCGGGATCACCCTCCGCCACAACAGATTTGACGTCGGAATGCCATGAATCAGGATGACCGGACGGCCTTCGCCCTGCTGAGCGTACGCGATTTTGTAGCCATCGATGTGAACAACGTGATTGCTGGATTGTTTCATGATGAATGATGCTCCACTTCGGATTCGTCAGTGAGAATCGGGTTGTGCCAGCCGCCGGCGGGAGAAACGATCTTGTCGACTTCGCTCGGCCCCCAAGTATTCCGCTCGTATTCGAAGACCGGCGTGTCCTCCTTCAAGACCGGATCGACGATGCGCCAGGCCTCTTCCACATAGTCCTGTCGGGCAAACAGGGTGGCGTCTCCCTTCATGGCGTCTCCCAGCACTCGCTCATACGCGGACGGCTCATCGGTGCCGTGTTGGTGGCAGGCCACCATCTCCACCGACTGACCCGGCTTCTGCTCGTCGGGAGCAAGGACATTCATGCCAAGCGCGAACAGGATGTCTGGACTGATCTGCAACCGTAGAGCGTTTGGCTTCAGAGCAAGGTCTTGATACAGGGTCGCGGGCCGACGGAGCCGGACCACGACTTCGGTGCAGGTGAGGGGCAGACATTTCCCGGCTCGGAGAAAGAAGGGGACGCCTTGCCAGCGATCGTTCTCAATCTCCAGTCGCATGGCAGCGTACGTCTCGATTTCGGACTCCGCCGCCACATCCTTCTCCTTGCGATAGGCGCGGAACTGCCCGCGCACGAGGTCTTTCTTTTTCAGCGGCGAAATGGCCTTGAGGACTTTGACCTTTGCATTCCGCAGCGCCTCGCTGCCGGTGGCGGCTGCCGGTTCCATAGCCAGATTGGTTAGCACTTGGAACAGGTGATTTTGCATCACATCGCGGATGGCACCTGTTTCTTCGTAGAACCCACCCCGGCCCTGGACTCCGAAGTCTTCGGCCAGGGTGATCTGCACGCTCTCGATGTAGTGGCGGTTCCAGATCGGCTCCAGAAACGCATTCGCGAAGCGGAAGAATTGCAGGTTGTTCACCGACCGCTTCCCGAGATAGTGGTCGATGCGGAAGATCGCCGACTCATCGAAGGTTTTGAGCAGAACCCGATTGAGCTCCCGGGCAGAGGCCAGGTCGCGCCCGAAGGGTTTTTCGACGAGCACGCGCGCGTCCTTGGCGCAGCCGGACTTCTCTAGTTGCTTCACCACCGTTTCAAACATCTGAGGCGGGATGGCTAGGTAATGCGCCGGCCGCTTTGCTCCACCCAGCGCTTTCCGCAGCGCCTGAAACGTCTTCGGCACAGAATAGTCGACGCGCACATAGCGCAGCAGGCCACAGAGTTTTTCACACGCGACGGGGTCCCCTTCGCCGGACTTTTCCAGGCTCTCGCGAGCCCGAGCCCGGAGCTGATCGGCCGTCCAGTCCGACCGACCGACGCCAATGACCGGCACATCCAGGTGGCCGCGTGTGGCCATGGCCTGTAACGCGGGGAAAATCATCTTGAAGGCCAGATCGCCGGTGGCTCCGAAGAAGACCAACGCGTCGGACAGGGATGTACTCATGGTTTCCTCCTCCTTATGAGTTATGACTTGCTGTCTAATTTCTCAATGTGCCCGCCGAATTCGTATCGCATCGCGGACAAGAGCTTGTCGGCGAACTCCGCCTCGCCACGGGAGCTGAAGCGCGAATAGAGCGCCATACTGAGTACAGACGCCGGTACGCCCTCATCGACGGCCGCCTTGATCGTCCACCGTCCCTCGCCCGAATCCGAGACCCGGCCGTCGAAATTCGAGAGCGTCGGATCCTTGAGCAGGGCGGTCGCGGTCAAATCCAGCAGCCACGAGGCGATCACACTGCCGCGTCGCCAGACCTCCGCGATTTCTGGCAGATTAAGATCGAATTGAAACTCCTCGGGATTCCGCAGCGGCGTCGTCTCGGCGTCGTGGGACTGTTTGCTCTTCCCCGCATTTGCGTGGGCGAGAATGTTCAGGCCCTCGGCATAGGCCGCCATGAGGCCGTACTCGATGCCGTTGTGCACCATTTTGACGAAGTGGCCGGCGCCGCTCGGCCCGCAGTGCAGATAACCCTGTTCGGCGGTGCCGTTGATCTTCTCACGCCCCGAAGTGCGCGGGATATCGCCCACCCCCGGCGCCAGCGTCTTGAACACCGGCTCAAGGCGCTGCACCGCATCATTCGGGCCGCCGATCATCAGGCAGTAACCGCGCTCCAGGCCCATCACGCCCCCGCTCGTCCCACAATCGACATACTGGATTTGCTTGGCCGCCAGGTCCTTGGCCCTGCGGATGTCGTCCACGTAATAAGAGTTACCGCCGTCGATTAGGATGTCGCCGGACTCAAGATAGGGCAGGATGTCGGCGATGAGTGTATCCATAAACGCCGCCGGAATCATCATCCAGATCGCCCGCGGCTTCTCCAACTTCTTCACGAGATCCGCGAGCGAGGAGGCCCCTACAGCCTTCTCTTTCGTCAGCTCCTCCACCGCCGTGGGGGACCGATCGAAAACCACGCACTGATGGCCTCCCTGGAGCAGCCGCCGCACCATGTTGGCGCCCATTCTTCCCAGCCCGATCATTCCGAGTTGCATAGCTATCCTCCCTCTGCGCCGGTTTCACCGACGCGCTAGTGTTGCCAATTAACCGCCAGGTCATCCCACGCGAATCCATCTGACTCCTGTCAGCCCTTCTCCGAAATTCGTCCATTGGCACTTCA
Organism: Nitrospirales bacterium; assembly: GCA_038200765.1. Lineage (GTDB taxonomy): Bacteria > Nitrospirota > Nitrospiria > Nitrospirales > Nitrospiraceae > Palsa-1315. Next base: position 7,538 of record JBBRRK010000069.1, on the reverse strand, counting down.
GTTCCCCATTTGTCTGCCTGTTCTTGCCCGAGGGTGCGAACCCTTCATGACGGAAGACCTGAGAACATCGGCCCATAGCCGACCCGTACGTGCTCAGCTTCTTCCATTTGTCCTCGCGACCTTTCCATTATGGCCACACCCGGCAGAGACTAACTCGTGCAGGTCGTATTCGAGGAGATCGCCGATCCGATCCAGAGTGATATCAGCCGCTGGATATGCCGCGAGGATGGCTGGATCGATGGCGTAATGTCCCTGGCGTGGGAAGACGGTCGTCACCCGTGCCCCCCAGGCTTGCTTGACGGCCGTCAAGATGCGGAGCTTGTCGTCCACCAGCACATAATGGTCGGCGGGATAGCGGCGCGCGACCGCGTCCAGCTCATGTTCTTTGTGGATATAGATCAACACATTCCTCTCGACCGCCTCATACAGTCCCGAGCGCTCGATCTTGCGCGGCTGGAACACCACATCCCCGTCCGAGAGGATGACAGGCGTTCCCCATTCTCTGCACCGTTCCACCACATCGAGCGAATTCGGGTAGAGCCGGTTCGCAAAGGGATAATTCACCAGGTACGACGAGATCGCAAACAGGTTGTGATCGTGGGCATGCTCGATCCGATACCGTTGCAGGGCGCCAAGGTAGTCGGCGTAGCCGAGTTCCGCGCGCAGTTGCTCGAAAATCGTCCGATACTGTCGCTGACAAGCGCGCCCGATTTCACGTTCGAGATACCGCCGAAGATCGGTCGTCACTCGATCGTTATCGAGCAGCGTATTATCGACATCGAGCAGGAAGACCACCCGTTGTGCCTTCGTCTGACGCGAGGTCCGTTGTGGTTGTGGTCCCAACTTCATGTCCCTCTCTCTTCCCACAGGCGCCGCCCGCCGATGAAGGCATGGGCGTTATCGCCGAGTCGTGCGCCGTCTGGAAGGTGCTGCAGCTTTTTGGCATTGCCCCCGCCCAGCACGACATAGTCCGCCACCAGCGCGGCCTTCAGACGTCTCACGACATCGTCGACCGACCGCCGCCATTTTTGCTTGCCGAGTCGATCGAGTCTGCGGCGTCCGACATAGTCCTCGAAGGTCTCGCCTTTCTTGTAGGGCAAATGGGCGAGTTCCATCGGCATGAGTATCCAATCGGCTATCAGCGCCGACCCAAGCCCCGTTCCCAAACCGAGGAAGAGCATTCTGCCGCCCTCATAGCTCCCCAGGGCCTGCATCGCTGCATCGTTGATCACTTTGACAGGACACTTGAAAGCCTTCTCAAAATCGAATCCTACCCAACCGGCTCCCAGGTTTTTCGGTTCCTCCAGAAGCGTACCCCCGCTCACGGGTCCTGGATACCCGATCGAGATGGCGTCGTATGTCCAGCCCTTCGCCGCTTTCAACACGCCCACAGCCATTTGCTTCGCCGTCAACTTCGGTCCCGAGCGAAATGTTCGAGCGGTCCGCTGTCCGGACGTCAAAATCTTCACACTTGTGCACCCACATCCACGACCAATACCTTCATCGACAACTCTCCAGACTCTTGCGATAGAGCAAGCCCTGTTCGTCGGTCCGCCTTCCCTCTCCACCTATCGCGCCGTGCCTCGATGGTCATGTGTGGCTGCGTTCAATTTTCCATCCGCCCAACGGAGCCACCAGCGCAGGAACCTCGAACAGGCTCCTATTCTGACGGGAGCATCGACCGCTTCGACGACAGAATACGGCCAACGCGCCAGGTCGCCATGAAAGCCGCGACGACCGCCCGCCAGCCGAGCGTGGCCGAGACGATACGCTGCGCTCGCTCCGCATGCGTTCCTTTTAGCGCGGCCACCCCATTTTTCTCATAGAGAGCGAGATGCACGGCGCTGCCGATCAACGCCAGTTGCGTATAGGTCTGGGGAAAATTTCCCAGGAACGCATGATTGCCCGGATCAATCTCCTCGGCGTACAGACCGACATCGTTCGCGCATTCCACCAGCCGATGGAACAAGCCCGCCGCTTCTTCCTTCCGGCCGATATGAAGGAGCGCATCGACGAGCCAGAAGCTGCAAATGAGGAATGCCCCATCGTCGCCCTCTAGACCATCCTCGTTCTTGTAGCGATACAGAAAATCTCCGGACCGCAAATCCCGCTCGATCGCCTCGATCGTGTTCGTCAAGATTTGCTCGTGCACGGGAAACCCAGTCATCGGGATCAACAGCAGGGCGGCGTCGACCTCGGGATGATCGTACGCTTGAACGAGGTGACCGCCCCCGGCCAACGTGCCGCGCGCGTGCACTTCGGTAGCGATGCGGTCGCGCTCACCTTCCCAGCGGGCATGTGGTCCGAGCAGGCGAATTGCCCGATCGAGCGCGACCCAGCTCATGATCTTGCCGTGGAGGTGATGCAATGGCGGGCCGCGCATTTCCCAGAGGCCTTGATCCGGTTCGTGCCAATGATCGGCGACGAAATCGGCCAGCGCGCCGAGCATTCCGCGCGAATGTTGATCGAACGTGCCGCCAAGCGTCTGGAACAGAAGCGCCCAGTCGAGGATCTCTCCATAAATATCGATCTGCCGCTGGGTGTAGGCCCCATTGCCTTGCCGCACGGGCCGGCTGCCGCAATAGCCATCCAAATGATCGAGGGTGTGCTCATTGAGTTCGGTTTCACCGCCAATCCCGTACATGATTCGCAGATTCGGAAAAGTGGCGGCGCAGACGCGTGGAAGATACGCGCTGAACCGCCGTGCCTCGCCGCCATAGCCGCTCACAGCCAACGCATAGAGCGTGAATGCAGAATCCCTGAGCCAGCAGTATCGGTAATCCCAATTGCGGTTGCCGCCGATACCTTCCGGGAGAGACGTCGTCGGCGCCGCGACGATGGCTCCGGACGGCGCATAAATCAAGAGCTTGATCGCGAGCAAGCTGCGTTTCACCGGCCTCTCATAGGGTCCGCTGTAGCGACAGTAGGCAATCCACTCGCGCCAGAAGGCAGTCGTCACCGACTCGTACAGGTCGATGCGATCCAGCGGGTTGAAACTCGTACAGGGCTGCGCCGCAAGGATCAGCACCCGCCTTTTCCCCTTCTGCAATCGGACGGTGGCCAGCGCGGTATCGTCAATCAGGGAAAAGCCGTCGACGTCGTGATAGAGGACGGGCCCCCCTTTGACGGAAATCGTGTCCCCGTGAGCATGCAGCCGCGCTGTTTCCCGGCCAAACGAAATGCTCGGGCGATACCGAATGCTCAATTGAGCCATCCCTTCCCGAACCTCCACGGTCCGAATCAGGAACTTCGGGGCGACCAGATCGACGTAATCATGGGTTCCGCAGCCTGGCCTTCGACCCACCGGCATGAAATCAGTCAGCACAACGGTGCCCTGGGTCGTTGTAAAGGTTGTCTGTAGGATGTTGGTGTTCTCGACGTAGGAACGAGTCGTCGAATGTTCGTCGACGGGGGCTACGGCGAGATAGCCGCCACGCGTGGCATCCAGAATGCGGCAAAAGGTCGGCTCGGCGTCGAAACGCTCAAGACAGCACCAGTCGATCGCTCCGTCATATGCAACCAGAGCAGCGCCATGGCAATCGCCGATCAGCGCATAGTCGCGGATCGGTCGATAGGGCCTTGCCGTATCAGGGCCATGGTGCGTCAATCCGTCTCTGGTCATGCCTGCTCTTTCGGGCTCTGCCACCCGCCGAAGGGGGCTATCAATGTATGAGATTCGTACGGCCCCCATGTGCCCGGCTCGTATTCATAGACCGGCGTGGGCATTCTCAGGACCGGGTCGACCACCCGCCAACTCGCTTCCACACCGTCCTGTCGCGCGAACAGCGACGGATCACCGAGCATCGCATCGCCGATCAAACGTTCATAGGCTTCCATCTCGTCCCCTCGCTGGTGGCAGACGAAGAGTTCGGTTTCATCTCCAATCATCTTGTCGCCTGGGACTTTGGCGCGCGCCCCGATCGCCTCCGCCACCCGATCGGGGCCGAGCCGGAAGCGAACGTAATTGCGCGGCTCCTTGAACGTCTCCCCGAAGACGTTCTGGGGTGGACGCTTCAAGGTCACGAAGACTTCCGTGGCGGTGACCGGCAGATGTTTGCCGGCTCGGATAAAGAACGGCACCCCCTCCCAGCGCCAAGAATCGAGCGCCACCCCGAGCAAGACGATACGATCCTGCAGCCGCTCGGCAGCCAGAACTGCGGCCCGTACGGTGTCGAGAAACTTCTCTTCCGGGTAGACAAAGTGGTCGGATGAGTAGATGACCACGGTCGCGTGAGGATCTCGCGCACGGATATAGGTCAACGACAGAAACACTCCAGCCGCCGTATCCCGGTTGGCCGGTTGAAACAACAAGGTCCCGACCCCGCGTCCATCCAGTTGTGCCATGGCCTCCTCACGATGGGTCCGCGCGACGACGAGGACGGATCGCTCCACCGGTGCGAGGCGCGCCGCGCGGTCCAGAGTATGCTGGAGCAGAGATCGTGTGCCGACAAAGGTGCAAAACTGCTTGGGTCTCTGCTTGCCCAGCCACCGCTGAACGAAGGAGCCGACACGCGTCCCTTCGCCGCCAGCCAACACAATCGACCACAGCACGCTCTTGTTGTTCCCAGGCTTCATACGGTCCTCCATGTTTCTAACCGGTCATGACTGAACTGGCATTCAACCACTTATTCTCGAACTGCCTGCGCTCGTTTCTGCAAGTAGGCATTACGAACCGCCATATAGAGGTCGAGCGTCGCGTCTTCCACTCCTTGGAATTTTTCCAGATTGAGAGACCGGTCGTTGGTGACTTCTTCAACACGTCTTCCGAGCTGCACAATGGATGTCGTCGTCCGGTTCTTATGGGCGATCGCCGACGGCACCCCCTTGACCTCGATGAGCGGTAAGACGAGCCAATTAATGGGATCCAGAAAGATGTCCGCGACGTATCCGAACCCGTCGCGGAGACTGAAAGGCGGCAGGAGCGGAAGGACCAGATACGGACCTGGTGTGACGCCATAGAAGCCGAGTGTCTGACCGGTGTCTTCTTCCGGGGTCTGCAAATGCATGTGTGTGGCGACATCCAGGAAGCCGCCCACACCGAGCGTCGAGTTCACGAGGAATCGGCCCATCTCCACGCTGGCCCCTTTGACCTTGCCCTGAAAAACATTGTTCACAAAGCGGGGCACGAAGCGAAGATTGTAGAAGAAGTTACTGATGCCGACTTGCACCACATCAGGCACGACAAAGTTGTAGCCCTGGGCGACCGGTTTCAACACGAAGCGGTCCACCTTGCGGTTAAACTCGAACATCGTGCTGTTGAACGGTTCCCACGGGTCGTACGCGTCAGCTGCCGGCCCGTCCGACTGAGCAAAGGGATCGAAAAACTCATCGCGATCAGACGCCTCGCTCGGCACAGCTCCGGCTCCTTCACGCGGAGATGCCGTCTTAGGCTCCGGCTCGGACGCCACGCGCGACGCTGTGGATAGGGCCGCCGGGTCAACCGGTTGAAGAGGGGCGGGGGCCGTGCTGCATCCTGCGATGACCATGAGCATGCCAATAGACAGCGCCCAGGGCGCGACCGTCCGGCTTGGTTCCTTTGCACAATTCAGATTGTCTCTTCTGAGACTCGCACCTTGCTCTGCCATTGACCACACACCCTTTCGTTCGACTTGTTGATATCTCATTTCGCAAATCACGATGCACTCCTGTCTCAATAACAAAGCATGTGATGTGCCAAGCCTGACGAGCAGGTCGCGAATCACGAAGCTGCCCAGCTTCGCAACGACTTACGTCGAACGTGCTGTATGGCTGCGGAACGATCTTCTTCGATGCACGCTCCGACATTCCGGATCGACTGCGAAGCCTCGGACTGCCCGATGATTTTCTTCACAGGCACCTGATCGGAATTCGGGAACCATGTCACTCTCCGGTGCCAATGGCAGCCACACCGTATGACAGCGAGAGCCTGAGACGCGGGATTCCCCTCAAACGACAGAGCAGCTCGATGCGTCGCCGCAGAACCTACTCCATCCACGGAGTGCGATCTGTGAGATGGCTCACAAGAACGGCGTCTACGGAAAAATGATTGCCGGCTCAGCGATGAAAGATTGGTACAACCCACTCGCTGTTCAACCGAGTGGGTTGCGTTTCCGTGGTGGGATCAGGGCAGGTGGGAAAAAAGCAAGCTGGAACCGGTCATTGCGAAGATCAGTCAGGAAACGCCGGCAGACATGATCGGCGGCACGCGGCCACGGGTCAGTGTGTTCCTGAATCAGTTCCGCGAACCGGGCTTCATTCCCTAGGACGCGTATTACGAATTCACAGTTCCCTTCTCACGATCGTCCGCACGACTCATGCCCCTTACGATCTGTGAGGTTCACGTATGGCAGCGGCACGCTGTCCGCTGCATCAATTTCTTCGAAACTGAGCAATTTTGACCAGATAACCAGCTACCATACTTGGTAAGCTTGACGCATTGTTCCGTATCAGGCCGGCAAGGAATGGGTACAGCGATGGCAGAGACGTTCTTGGGCTTCTACCAGTTCCGCCTATTCTCGGGGATGACCCAGGCCGATCTGTACGAGATCGCTCACATGACCCGAAGATTGAAGGTCAAAAAACATGAGTCGGTATACCAATCGGGCAATCAGGCCGCCTTCATGTACCTCCTCATGGACGGACGGGTCAAGGTCTTTCGTACCAACGCCGACGGGAGGGAAGTCATCCTGAACAGCCTCAGGTCAGGAGAAGTCTTCGGCGAGGAGTGCGTTCTCGGAGAGGATTCATATGGCTCCACGGTCGAAGCCACACAGGATTCGCTGATCGGTGCGATCACGACGGTGGACATCGGCCATTACCTGAGCAGCCACACGCATCTCGCGCTTGAATTTGCCAGGCTTCTCACAGCTCGGCTTCGGAAGACCCAACAGCTTGTTGCGGACCTCGTCTGCCTCAACGTGCCGGGCCGGCTCGCACGCCTCCTGCTCACATACTACACGACGCCTGGAGGCCCTGATTGGCTTTCCTGTTGTACGAGATTCACCCATCAGGAGATGGCGAATCATATCGGCTGCAGCCGAGAAACGGTGAGCACCGTCATCGGACAGTTCAGGACCAACGGCCTCGTTCACTATCTTCACCGCACCATTACCCGCGTGGATGCGGAGGGGTTGTCCCGGCTGCTCAAAGAATCGTCTCACTCACCTCTACTCGCATCTGAATGTCTGGCAATGCGGCGGTCGATGCGTCCATCCACACGAGGACTTCATACGGGTGCGTCGTCTCGCGCAGCATCGCGTGTGGCTTTGGCCGGTCCGGCTTGCCTGCACGGTCAAGCAGCTCGATAACGGTGGCGTAGCCTTTCCGGTACAGCATCTCGCCAGCCCTTTGGACGGTGATGAGACTGGCTCCTCACTTTTTAGAAATCCAAATAGACCGTTTGCTCAAACAAAACAAAGGAGGGCGCGCTCAAAAACCAAGTGCAACATGTATGGGAGAATATGTTGCATGGGAAATATCTACACACAGTTGAGTCTTCAAGAACGGACGATGATCCACACGCAACTGGAGAGAGGCCTCACCCCGGCAGCGATTGCCCT
>JBBRRK010000068.1:0-17376 GCA_038200765.1 Nitrospirales bacterium | reverse complement strand
GACGATGTGGTCGGCACTCTCACCCTCGCCTTTGAGCAGCATGTCCGCCTTGCAGACGGCGTAGGTCTCGGGGTTGATCTCCTGGCCGTAGAGCAAACATTTGACCTGCTGGCCACGCTTTGCGCCGATCGCCGTGAGCGTCTCCTCCCCCACAGTGAGCATGCCGCCTGTGCCGCAGGCGCAGTCGTACAGCAGGTAGGTGCCGGACTTGAGCTGGCTCTCGATCGGCAGGAACACGAGATTCGCCATCAGACGCACTGCGTCGCGCGGCGTCCAGTGCTCGCCGGCTTCTTCGTTGTTGTCCTCGTTGAACTTGCGGACCAGTTCCTCGAAGACCGTACCCATCGAGTGGTTGTCGATGCCGGCCGGCGAGAGATCGATATCGGGATCAAGGAACTTATTGATCAGTGTGCCGATGGCGTCGGCCTTGGACAGAGTTTGTAGCTGGTTGCGGAACTTGAAGTTCTCAAGAATGTCCTGAACGTTGGGCGAGAAGCCGTTGAGGTAGTCCTCGAAGTCGGCGAGGAGCTGCTGCTGGCTACCGCGGGACTTCAGATGGCGCAGGGTGAACTTCGAGGTGTTGTAAAAGGCCTGGCCTGCAGCATCGCAGAGCGCGGCGCGCTGCTCGGTAATGCGCGCCTCGTCGAGCATCTTCTTGGTGTCGAGGACCTTATGTTTGGTCGGCTCAAGCACTGCGTCCATGCGCCGGATAACGCACATGGGCAGGATCACATCCGGGTACTTGCCCCGCTTAAACAGATCGCGGAGGACATCGTCAGCGATGCCCCAGATAAATGAGACGATCTTGTTATGAGTTGCTTGGTCCATTATCTATTTCGTTCTTTCTCATGCATCAGTTCACGCAGGTGAATGCTTTAGGAATTACCCGTGGTCAGGTCTTGCGATCTTACATTCATCCGGAAATTGCGGTCTTTCCTGCTCGTACTGTCTGAGACAACCCCCGACAGACCAGTGTTCCTCTCCATTGTTTGCACCGAAGAATACGCTTATCCCTTTGGGAAAGCACCCCAACTTGGGGAGGGAGTGGTCCTAGAAATGGACCCATTCTTCCCTGGCGCTCGCGTTCAATCCTGCTGGGATTTGCATGGAACTAAGGCTTTTGAGGTGGATCACCGGGGTCGTTGTTTGACTTGATACTTCGATGCAGAAAAATGAAACGTGAGATGAGGATTGACGACTCGATCACCTACGCCGCCGACGGGCGTACGCCATGCAGACGCGAGCGCACCCATTTTCACACTCTACTTGCCGAGACTTGTTTTGCCGGTTTTCCTGGCAACAGTTCCCCATCTGGCGGACCGTCCTGAACCATTTTGAACATGGTGACTGCGAACAATAGATACACGGCGACTCCGATCCAAATCACGTAGGACTGGACGCCTCCACTTTCTTTCAGTGCCTCATCCTGTTTCGCCGGATCCGTCCCTATGCTCCTCTTGATTTCGCCGATATGTTCTCGGCAATGCCAGTAGTACACATAATTTGCGGTTGCTCCGGCCATGATGCTCCAGACGAGGCCTACGGTCATGTCGCCGGTCAAGTAGGTCGAGATCATCGGACCGACGGCGTAGACCGCCGCGTACGTGTACATTTTTCGGTAGAGAAACCAGAGGAAGGACACATACAGAAAGGCCGGCCAATTCCATGTCAGGGCGAACTTCGGCTGTTCCCCTAATCCGAATTTTTTAAAATGCTTGAGGTAGCGATCGGCATAGGGACCGATGAATTGGCGCCAGAGATGTTCCTCGGGATGGGGATGTTCATCGGGATGGATGTCGGATTGGACCCTGGGAGCGGCGACCGGTGGTTCCGGTTCGGCGGCCAGCTTGTTCCCGCACTGGTAGCAAAACTTTGAGTCGTCCTGGTTCTGTTGTTGACACTGCGCGCAGGGCTTCATCTGCCCGAGAGTATCACAATGGAGACGCCCTTTGGGTAAAGAAGCGGTAAGTTGATTCTATCGGCAGGCCTATGGTACCTTCCCTTTTTTTACAATGGGATACGTATGTCATGCCGACAGAAGCACTGAAGCAGGACGCCGCACGTTATTTGATGCAGACCTATACGCGTCAACCGCTCTCGATCGTGCGAGGGCGTGGGACGAAGGTCTACGATCTTGAGGGGCGCGAGTACCTCGATTTTGTCGGCGGGATTGCGGTGAACGTCCTTGGGCATGGCCACCCCGATCTGGTTCAGGCGATCCAGCAACAAGCCGCGCAGCTGATCCATACCTCGAACCTCTATTACACCGAACCTCAAGTGAAACTGGCGCAGATGCTGGTGGATCATTCGTTCGCCGACAAGGTGTTCTTTTGCAACAGCGGGGCGGAGGCGAATGAAGCGGCGATTAAGCTGGCCCGCCGGTATTCCCATGACAAGTATGGAGCTGGGCGGTTCGAGATTATTACGATGAAGAACTCGTTCCACGGTCGGACGTTCGCGACATTGACGGCCACGGGCCAGGATAAAGTGCAGAAGGACTACGAGCCATTGCTCCCTGGTTTTCGCTACGTGGCCTTCAATAGTCTGGAAGAGCTGGAACGGGCTGTGACCGACAAGACCGCGGCGATTTTGCTCGAGCCGATTCAGGGTGAAGGGGGCGTCTACGTCGCGGATCGTGAGTATCTGAAACAGGTGAGAGTTCTGTGCTCGAAAAAAGATGTGTTGTTGATGTTCGATGAAATACAGACCGGGATGGGGCGGACCGGGACATTGTTCGCCTACGAACAGTTAGGGGTGCAGCCGGACATCATGACCTTGGCGAAAGGGTTAGGTGGTGGCGTGCCTATCGGAGCCTGTCTCGCGACGGATTCTGTCGCGAAGGCCTTCTCGCCCGGCAGTCATGCCTCGACATTCGGCGGCAATCCGCTTGCCTGTGCGGCTGGCTTGGCCGTCTGTCGCGCCCTGCTGGAAGGCCACGTACTCGACCATGGGCGCCAGATGGGAGAGTATTTGGTGAAGGGGTTATCGGCCTGTAAGGAGCGACACCGGGTTGTGCGAGAGGTGCGTGGCCTCGGGCTTTTGCTAGGGATGCAAGTCGATATGGATGCGAAAACCGTCGTGAGCGAGTGTTTGACCCGAGGCATTCTGATCAATGGGGCCGGCGAGCATGTGCTGCGGTTTGTGCCGCCCCTGATCATCACCCAGCCAGACATCGATCGCGTGATCGATACCCTCGGTCAGATTTTCAGCGAACAGGCGGCGTAAGGCGTACGTACGCCGAATGGGCACAGCAAGGATGACCACACGGACGACGGGCATGCGGGCAGGTAAAAAAGATTTTCTTGATGTTGCGGCCATCAGTAAAGCGGAGGTGGAGCGGTTGCTGGCGTCGGCGGCTTTGTTGAAAGACAAGCAGCGGCGCGGGATTCTTCATCCACTGCTTCCAGGGAAGACGTTGGGCCTCCTGTTCCAGAAGCCATCGACGCGCACGAGAGTGTCGTTCGAGGCAGGCATGAACCAGCTGGGCGGCCATGCGATGGTTCTGCCTATGGCCGACATCCAGCTCTCGCGCGGAGAAAGTGTCGCCGATACGGCGCGCGTGTTGTCGCGCTATCTCGACGCCATCGTCATCCGCACTTATGACCATGCGATTGTGGAGGAATGGGCGAGGGAAGCGACGATGCCGGTGATCAATGGACTGACCGACCTGAGCCACCCGTGCCAGGCCCTCTCAGACCTCTTGACCATTCGCGAGAAGAAGGGGCGGTTGAAGGGGGTCAAGATCGCCTATATCGGCGACGGGAACAATGTGGCAAATTCCTTGATCGAAGCGGCGGCAAAGATGGGGATGACCATCGCCCTCGGATGCCCAGTGGGGTATCAGCCGGAACAGCATGTTGTGGACAGGGCTCGGATAGAGGCCGCAAAAACCGGCGGGGTGATCGAAATCGGGCACGATCCCCATATCGCAGCGAAGGAAGCGGATGTCATCTACACCGATGTGTGGATCAGTATGGGCCGCGAGCGGGAACATGCGAGACGGTTAAAAGTCTTGGCGCCCTATCAAGTGAACAGCCGCCTGTTGCATCGCGCCAAGCCCGATGCGATCGTCATGCATTGCTTGCCTGCCCACCGGGGGGAAGAAATCAGTGCCGAGGTGCTGGACGGTCCGCAGTCGGTCATCATCGACCAGGCAGAGAATCGGTTGCATATGCAGAAGGCCATCTTAACGAACCTAATAGGCACGAGGAGTCGAACGAAACAATGAGTCGCGCCATCAAGAAAGTCGTGCTCGCCTATTCAGGCGGGCTCGATACCTCTGTGATCTTGAAGTGGTTGCAAGAAACCTATGGCTGTGAGGTTATTGCATTCTGCGCAGATCTGGGACAAGGCGAAGATTTGCAGGCGATCAAGGCCAAAGCGCAAAAACTTGGCGTAAAAAAAGTCTACGTCGAGGATCTGCGCGAGATCTTCGTAACGGACTATGTGTTCCCAATGTTACGCGGCAACGCCGTCTACGAAGGCTGTTATCTGCTCGGGACCTCGATCGCGCGCCCCCTCATTGCACGGAGGCAGGCCGAGATCGCGCTCAAGGAAGGCGCCGAGGCCGTGTCACATGGTGCGACCGGCAAGGGCAATGACCAAGTACGGTTCGAGCTGACCTATACGGCGCTGGCCCCGAATCTCAAGATCATCGCGCCTTGGCGTGAATGGACGATGAAGTCGCGGCGCGAATTGATCGAGTATGCCGATCGGCATGGCATTCCTATCACGGCGACGAAAGCTAAACCCTACAGCATGGATCTCAATTTGTTTCATGTGAGTTATGAAGGCGGCATCTTGGAAGACCCCTGGGAGTCGCCGCCGGATGAAATCTTTCAAATGACGGTGTCGCCGGAGCAGGCGCCGAACAAGCCGCTCGAAGTCGAGATCGGCTACGAAGCCGGAAATCCTGTGTCCGTCGACGGCAAGAAGATGAGCCCAGCGACGTTGTTGGCGCACCTCAATAAACTGGGTGGCGCGCACGGGATTGGGCGTGTCGATTTGGTAGAAAATCGCTATGTCGGAATGAAGTCGCGTGGAGTCTATGAAACTCCGGGCGGGACGATCCTTCACGTGGCACATCGCGGACTCGAGTCGTTGACGATGGACCGCGAGGTGCTGCACTTCAGAGACAGCTTGATTCCGCGCTTCGCCGATCTGATTTACAACGGCTATTGGTTCAGTCCGGAGCGAGAGATGATCCAGACTTCGATCGATGCGGCGCAGAAGGATGTCTCCGGCACGGCACGGGTGAAGCTCTATAAGGGGAGTTGCACGTTGGCTGGGCGCAAGTCCAAGAATTCGCTCTATCGTCTCGACATCGCCACGTTTGAAGAAGACGACGTGTACAATCAGAAAGATGCTGAGGGTTTCATTCGGTTGAACGCATTGCGGCTGAAAATCAGAGCCCAGAGAAAGAAGACCTCCTCCTGATGGCACGAGCAACGGGTCGCAGCTCTGCCGCCTCGAAAGGCGCAAAGGCATGGGGCGGGCGGTTTAAACAGAAAACGAACCGGCTGGTGGAATCGTTCACCGTGTCGGTGGCAGTCGATCATCGGCTCTATGCCTATGACATCCAGGGCAGCATCGCCCATTGCAAGACGTTAGGGAAAGCGCGCGTCTTGACCGCCTCTGAAACCAGGACAATCGTGAAGGGACTGGAATCGGTGAAGACGGAGCTGGATCGGGGACGCTTTCGCTTCACCCCTCAGGATGAAGACATTCATATGGCGATTGAGCGCCGGCTGACAGAATTGATTGGCCCTCTCGGTGGGAAGTTGCACACGGGCCGAAGCCGGAACGACCAGGTCGCGCTGGATATCCGCCTGTATTTACGTGAACAGCTCGGTCAGCTCGTGGCACATTTAGAACATTTTCAGCGGGTCTTAGTGGCGAAGGGAAAGGCAAATCGAACCGTGGCGATGCCGGGCTACACGCATTTGCAACGGGCGCAGCCGATCTTGTTCGCCCATCATCTGCTCGCCTATGTAGAAATGATCGAGCGGGACAAGGGGCGATGTCGCGATGCAGCGGTGCGCGTGAATGTCATGCCGTTGGGGTCCGGTGCGCTTGCGGGAACCAACTACCCAGTCGATCGTCGGTTCACCGCCGGGCTGTTGGGTTTTCCCTCCGTGACGCAAAACAGTCTCGATGCTGTGTCCGATCGGGACTTCATGATTGAAGTGGCTTCGGCGCTGTCGATCACGATGATGCATCTGTCCCGGCTCAGTGAAGAATTGATTCTCTGGTCGTCTCAGGAATTCCAATTCGTCGAGCTTCCCGATGCCTTTTGCACCGGGAGCAGTATGATGCCGCAGAAGAAGAATCCCGATGTGCCCGAGCTGGTGCGGGGTAAGACGGGACGGGTCTATGGCCATTTGGTCAATCTGTTGACGACGCTCAAGGCCCTCCCCTTGAGTTATAACCGAGATCTTCAGGAAGATAAGCCGGCGCTGTTCGATGCCCTGGATACCGTTGTTGCGTCGGTGGAGATCTTAACGGAATTGATGCGCCGACTCACTGTGAACCATGACATCCTCAAGCAGGCGGTTCAGGGTGGTGGGATGCTGGCCACGGAGGTGGCGGACTATCTTGTAACCAGAGGCGTGCCGTTCCGGGAAGCCCATGCGATTACGGGTCGGCTGGTGCGGGCATCATTGGATCAAGGCCGTGAACTCACAGATTTCTCTCTCGGGGAGCTACGGATATTTTCCGAGCGAATTGAAAAGGGCCTGTTCGCTCGCTTGACGGTCACTGCCGCCATTGATCGGAAGTCTCAGATAGGCGGCACTGCCCGAACGAGGGTGGAACAGCGCATGAAAGAACTCGAGCGGATGCTCTCGTGACGGTGCAGACGTCAAATGTAACATTTCTCGTCGTGGGTGTGACGATGGGAACGTTAGTGGCCTGCGGGGCCGTGGGGGCCCCGATTTCTCCTGAAGATGTCGGCGTGACTCCGACCATTGAGCGGCAAAAGGAATTAGAGGCACATGGGGAGAAACAACGTGAGGCTGCAACGGAAGTCGAATCCACCGAGCCACAACCGGACCCACTGTTGCAGGGGCAGGATGTCGATCTTCCCCCGTTACAACCGATGGGAACCCGGTAAAATTGAAGCGACCATCTGCTGGACCTCTGTAGCCGAATAACGCTATACTGAAAATGTTTAATGTTGCAGCGTGCTTCCCTCCGTAGAATACACCACGCTCGCGATAACGAAAGCCGCCGTCAATGAGAGCAGATATAAGGCCATAAAAATAGGGCTGCATCCGGCTAGATCGCTGCAGGTGCTCTCGCCTATTCCCCGGCGGAGTGCCTACGGTTTCGGATAGGACCCATTGGAGCGAGGTGGCGTTCTTCTGACAGGGATAGCCAGGTCTGTATGGCCATCGAGGCCGAGCATGCGGAGCCGACGCTCCGACAAAGAAGTTGACGTGAGACAATCATGAGCACTACTCAGAATTTTTCAACGAACCTATTGACAGCCTCAGCCGGACAGCTGGTGAGGTGAGGAGGATCAGTTCATGGAGCTTATTCAACCCGTGCGGCAGAGTCAGTTGATTGAGCAAACGGCAACGATCAAGCATGCACCAGGTAAGCGGCTGTTGCTGGTCGATCCCTACCCGCGCAATAACCCCTATCGGTTGACTGCTTCGGAGCGACGTGCGGTATGGTTCCCCAAGCTGAGCTTGCCGGTGATTGCCGCCTACACGCCGGAGAATTGGGAAGTCAGTCTGGTGGATGAAGCGGTTCAAGATATCGATTTCGACTTTCCCTGTGACATGGTCGGCCTTTCCATCATGACCACCTATGCCCCTCGCGCCTACGAGATCGCAACGGAGTTTCGCAAGCGAGGTAAAACAATCGTCATGGGGGGTGTCCATCCCACCTACTGCCCTGACGAAGCACTTCGATATGCCGACGCGATTGTCTGTGGAGAAGCCGAGGATCTCTGGCCGCAATTGGTTGCGGACTATGAAGCGGGAAAGATGCAGCGCATGTACAAGATGACAGCATTCCCTTCTCTGGAGAATTACAAGAGCCCCCGCGTCGAATTACTGAGCCCCGACTCATACATGACGAGACAATGCAGTTTTACGACTAGAGGCTGTCATTTCGATTGTGAGTTCTGCAGCGTGTCCCCGTTCAACGGAAAGACCACGCGGCGTCGGCCGGTGAAGGAAGTGGTCACGGAGCTTCGAAACGTTCAGCGATGGATTCGTAGTGAGTTGGTCGAGCGGTTGCGTGATGAACCGATGTGGACCGCCTTCGTCACCGCGCTTCGGATTCGCATCGGAATCGAGGACGGCAGTATTGTCGCGTTTGTCGATGACTTGCATAATAGCAACCGAACCTATTGCCGTGAGCTCTGGGCCGCGCTGAAGCCACTCAAAATTAAGTGGGGCTGCCAGTCCACGATGTTCCTGGCCGACGATGAGGAGATGGTCAAGCTTGCTGCCGAGAGCGGATGCGTGTCGGTCTTCGTCGGGATGGAATCGCTCGATGAAGACGCGCTGGATGAAACGAACAAGCCGTTTAACCGAGTCGCGAAGTTCGCCAAAGAGATCAAGATGTTCCACGATTACGGAATTATGGTGAATCCCGGGATCGTATTCGGATTCGACAGCGACGATGTGACCGTGTTCGAACGGGCGGTCGACTTTCTGACAAAGAATCAGGTGGAATTGGCCTATTTCAATGTATTGACGCCTCTTCCTGGAACACAGTTGTACGATCGCTTCGAAAAGGCCGGTCGTATCTTCGATAGGGACTGGGCGAAATATGACGGCAAACATGTGGTGTACCAGCCTAGCCGTATGTCGGTCGAGCAACTACAAGATGGTTTCCACTGGGCCAATCATGAATTCTATTCGATCCCTTCAATCTGGAAGCGGCTGTCGGGCACGAGTCAACGGCTCATTCCTCGATTTGAGATGAATCGGGAGTTCAGGAAGTTGGTCAAGCGAACCTGCCCTAAGGCGTCTCTGTCGCCCCTCGCGGGGGTGTTGAAGAATCTGCAAGCGAAGCTCCCGGTGGTGGACAAGGAGCAATTGATTCCTAGCGCACTACACGCACTGAAACAGGCGTTCGATCCGAACGCGCTCTCGGCACAGCAGTTGATATTCCACATCAAGGCCAAGCGACATGACAAGTTCGCTGCGCTGTTCGTGGACCTTGATGGTACTCTCGATCGTCTGAATGCCTTGGAACTAATTAAGCGGATCAAGGAAGCGGCCAGTCAGGCGCACATGGACATCATCATCAACTTCGAACACCTCAAGCTGGCGACGCCAGACGCCCTCAAAGCGTTGCTGGATTCGGACGCGATGAAGGTAGCCATTCCGAATGTGAAGGTCCGCTATCGTAAGTTCAAGGATGCATTCGAGGCCTCCTTACAGGGTTTCCCGCTCGCAGGCATCGAGCATCTTAACGAAGATTTGCAGGATGCATAACTTTGAGTATCGACATGGCGAACTCTATTGCGAAGAGGTGCCGGTCAGCCGGATTGCGAAAGAGGTCGGCACACCGTGCTACATCTACAGCTATGCGACCCTCGTTCGTCATTACCGAGCCTATGACGGGGCCTTTAAGAGCGTACCCCATGTGATTGCGTTCGCTATGAAGGCCAATTCCAATATCGCAATCCTCCGCCTTATGGCCAAGGAGGGGAGCGGGGTGGATATCGTGTCAGGCGGGGAACTCTTTCGGGCGCTCAAGGCAGGGGTTCCCTCCTCAAAGATCGTCTTCGCGGGCGTCGGCAAGAGCGCGGAGGAGATTCGCGAGGCCTTGAAGGCCGACGTTCTTATGTTCAATGTCGAGTCCTCGGCCGAGCTTCAGGCACTTAATGAGGTGGCGGCCTCCGTCGGGACCAAAGCGAGAGTTGCCCTCCGCATCAATCCCGACATCGACCCCAAAACACACCCCTATATTTCTACCGGCCTCAAGAAGAGCAAGTTCGGCATTGCCGCTGATCGGGCACTCGAAGAATTCACGCTGGCTTCTTCGCTCGCCAATATCGATGTTGTCGGGGTACATAAGCATATCGGCTCACAGTTGACGGAAGTTACGCCATTCGTTGAGGCTGTGAAGAAAGTCGTGAAGTTGGTCGGAGCCTTGAAAACTCAGGGGATCAACATCCGATACGTCAATATCGGCGGCGGGCTCGGCATTACCTACTCGGATGAAACGCCGCCGTTGCCGCAAGATTTGGCGGATGCCGTGTCGCCGCTGCTGAAGGATTTGAATGTCACCCTCATCATGGAACCGGGTCGCGTCATTGTCGGTAACGCCGGCATTCTCGTGACGAAGGTGTTGTATCGGAAGGATGGCGAGGCGAAACGGTTTATTATCGTCGATGCAGCGATGAACGACTTGATCAGACCGAGCCTCTACGGGGCCTACCACGAAATTCGACCCTTGTCACAGGCGGTGTTGCAGCGGCCCAAGCATACCGTAGATGTTGTGGGCCCGGTCTGTGAGTCCGGCGATTTTCTGGCGAAAGACCGGTCACTGCCAGAGGTTAATTCGGGCGACATGCTGGCAGTGATGAGTGCGGGGGCCTATGGATTTGTGATGGCGTCCAATTACAATTCAAGACCACGAGTACCGGAAGTCCTGATTAAAGACGGAGAGATCCACGTCATCAAGACCAGAGAAACGTACGACGACTTGGTGAAGGGAGAAACGATTCCTGCCTTTCTCGACTGAGGAGTGGGCACAGCGGATGCTTCGAGGGCAAAGGAGAAAGTATGTTTACGGGCGCATTGATTGCCATTGTGACTCCGTTCCGTGATGGCAAAATCGACGAGCGGGCTTTCGGGGACCTCATAGAATGGCAAATTGCCAGTGGGACGAGCGGGATTGTGCCATGCGGTACCACCGGCGAATCTGCCACCCTTTCGCACCAGGAACACCACCGTGTGGTCGAGTTGACCGTCGAGGTGGTCAATCGGCGTGTTTCCGTGATTGCCGGGGCTGGCTCCAATAGCACGGCAGAAGCGGTGTCGCTGACAAAACACGCCAAGCAGGCGGGAGTCGATGGGGCGCTGCTCATTACGCCCTATTACAACAAGCCGACGCAAGAGGGGCTGTACCGCCATTACAAAACAATCGCGGAGTCCGTGGATCTTCCACAGATCCTGTATAACATTCCAGGACGTACCGGTGTGAACATGCTGCCCTCCACTGTCGCGAGGCTCTGTGGGCTACAAAACATCGTCGGGATCAAAGAGGGTAGCGGATCAGTCCAGCAGGCTTCTGAGATTGTCCGGACGTGTGGAGATCGGATAACGGTCCTTGCTGGCGATGATGCCCTGACGTTACCCATGATGGCGGTCGGAGGGAAAGGGGTCATTAGCGTGACGTCGAACGTCGTTCCCTCCGAGATGGCTCAATTGGTCAAGACTTTTCTGAGCGGACGCATCGAAGAGGCGCGTCGGATTCATTTCGCATTGTCGCCACTCTTCACCGCGCTCTTTTACGAGACCAATCCGATTCCGGTGAAAACCGCGTTAGGCATGATGGGGAAAATCGATCCAGAGTTGCGGTTGCCGCTCTGTGCCATGGCAACCGAGACGAAGGACCAACTCACGCGGGCCTTAAAGGACTCAGGCCTCGTATAGGGCCTGATGGTCCTAGCTCAGGTACTCATTCCATGATTAACGTTATAGTCGCAGGGGCAGCCGGTCGCATGGGCTGTCGGCTGGTTGCCCTTATCAAAGATTCGACCACCCTGACGCTGGCCGGCGCCATTGAAGGGAAGGGCCACCAGGCAGTGGGTGACGATGCCGGGGAGACGGCGGGCTGTGGCCGTGCAGGGATTCAGATTACCGACGACTGTGCTCTGCTCCTCGACCGAGGCGAAGTAGTCATCGATTTCTCCGCTCCTGAAGCGACTCTGCATCATTTACGCGCAGTGGCACAATGTCGACGAGCCATGGTAATCGGCACGACGGGGTTTTCCATTCTCCAGCTCGAAGAGCTAAAATCGCTTGCGTGCCAAGTTCCCTGCGTGTTGTCCCCCAACATGAGCGTGGGGATCAATCTTATCTATAAGGTCATCAGCGAGATGGCGAAAACGCTGGGGGACGACTACGACATCGAGGTAATTGAAGCTCATCATCGTCTAAAAAAAGATGCGCCGAGTGGGACGGCTCTTAAGATTGCGGAAGTCTTGGCAAAAGCTGTGAGCCGCGAGCTGGATCAGGTTGGCGTCTATGCGAGAAAAGGTCTCATTGGGGAACGGAAGAAGGGTGAAATTGGAATTCAAACAATTCGAGCCGGCGACATTGTCGGCGACCACACGATTCTTTTTGGCGGGATGGGCGAACGTATCGAGGTGACGCATCGAGCGAGTAGTCGAGATACTTTTGCTGAAGGCGCTTTGCGTGCAGCTCGGTGGGTGGTTCGACAGCCTCCGGGCCTGTACGATATGATGGATGTGCTGAGCCTTCGATAGACCTTTCTTCCTATTCCAGTCCCACATCGTGACCTTGGCCAGGGACAATCTGCCACCATAATGAGAGTTCCGCCAAAGTGGCGTCTAGCTCATATAGCCAAGCAGTGTGAAAAGCGTGGAGTTTGGCTATCGTGGAGCGCGGGAGAGGGGCACACATCACGAGTTATAGCCCGCTTCCTCAAGATTCCACTTGCTTGCGGGTGGAGAGCGGTGGTTCTTAGTGAGCGATCACTGTTGAGAGAGGAGCGGTAAACTTCCTGGGTGGAGTCCATCCAATCAGGATTAGGCGGACCCCCACAGAGGCAGCTTCAGCTGCCTTTTGCTCGTCGTACGTGAGCGGGTTCGGTTCTGTCATAGCGCGGGTTAATGTCTCGCGGTGATAGGCCGAGGTTCTTGGTCCGCTGATTTCCGGCGACCACAGTTCAAACACGCAAACACTGTGATTGCAAGTCCTGCGTTCAGATCCACTGCCCGTTCCGGTAACATTGCCCCGCGGCATTTATCACAAATCGTCATGTCGATAACCTACCATAGATAGAAAATGGAAGCATATCCATCTGAAGTACTGGGTCCTTGCGAAAATAGTCCTTTCAGTCGCACCAGGTTAGGCTATTTGACCAGAGCTAGGCGTGGCTGCCTCCTTTGCTTCATCGGCCAGAGTAGGTTGTGGAGTCCTTGACAGAGTGGGCGCTGTCCCATAGGATTGTGGTCACACGAGGGACCCCTACTATGTATAGAATTATCCTCATCCTCGGGCTGCTTGTGGTGATGTATTTCCTCATTCGGCGGGCCTTTCGTAAGTTTAACAGACGAGGAGAACCAGAGCGTCTAGCTCCAGGCAAGGATCAGATGGTCCAGGATCCCGTCTGCAGGGTATTTGTGCCAAGGGGCGTGGCGGTGACAGAAGATATTGGGGGACAGACATATTACTTCTGTAGCCAATCCTGCGCACATAAGTTTCAAGAGCAGCTTGCCCGTTAACAACCCGAGTAACTCGAGTCTGAGAGTTTTTCTTCTTTGTCGAATTTGAGGGTGATCTGACATTGATTGGGGAAGAAGTTAAAGAGAGGTAAGCCTGATTTACCGCCGGCAATGCGATAGTAGGTCCAGGTTTCTCCGCCAAAAAATCTTGTGGCCTTGCCGTTGGGCGCTCCCCAGTTCTTTTCAAACCAGGTCTTGTCCTTGCCTTGAAGTTCAGCCGGCTTGAGAGACTGGTCAAGATAAGGATTGCTGCTGCCGCAGGCACTGAGGAGTAGGCAAAGGGAGAGTAGCCAGGCAGATCGTCTCATAGCGGGTCTCCCCATCTATATGTTTCAGTCAATACCTCAAGCACCAGGCGATTAATGATCGAATCTTAGCTGCCGTCCGAAGACCTGTCAAACCAGTGTATTCAGGAGAAGATTGCAGCCATGTTGAGTTCCCAATAGAATAACCGATAACGGATCGATCAGACGGAGCCACACCCTGATAGGAAAGGAGCAGCCCATGAAGTTTTTTCTCGATACAGCCAATGTGAAAGAAATCCAGGAAGCCGCCAGTTGGGGGCTCCTCGACGGTGTCACAACGAACCCGTCCCTTGTTGCCAAGGAAGGGCGCAGCTTCAAGGAAATGCTCGTCGAAATTTGCAACATGGTGGATGGGCCGATCAGCGCCGAGGTCGTCAGTCTCGAAGCCGATGCCATGGTGAAGGAAGGGAAGGAGCTTGCGAAGATCCATAAGAATATCGTCGTAAAGGTGCCTTTGATTGCAGAGGGATTGAAGGCCACCAAAAGATTGGCTGCCGAGGGCTACAAGGTGAATGTCACATTGTGCTTCTCCCCAACCCAGGCGCTTCTCGCAGCAAAGGCTGGCGCGTGGTGCGTTTCTCCCTTCATCGGTCGGCTCGATGACATCAGTTCAAACGGGATGGAACTCATCCGCCAAATCCTGACCATCTACCGTAATTACGACTTCAAGACCCAAGTGTTGGTGGCCAGCGTGCGGCACCCTCAGCACGTTGTCGAGGCTGCGTTAGCTGGTGGGCATATCTGTACAATGCCTTTCTCGATCTTTCAGCAGATGGTGAAACATCCGTTGACGGATAGCGGACTCAAGAAGTTCCTGGCGGATTGGGAGGCTCAATCCAAGAAGTAAGACCTACTGGCCAGCTGGCGTGCCTGCAGATTTGGCAAGTTGTTGTCGAGCAGTGGCAAAGATATGATGAAACATCGGTCTGGTTAATAGACCTGTGAACGTATTTTGCT
This sequence comes from Nitrospirales bacterium, assembly GCA_038200765.1. Taxonomy (GTDB): domain Bacteria; phylum Nitrospirota; class Nitrospiria; order Nitrospirales; family Nitrospiraceae; genus Palsa-1315. The sequence continues at coordinate 2,673 of JBBRRK010000068.1, read as the reverse complement.
GGCTTGGATGGTATGAGCCGATCAGTGTCATGCCCGATGGAAGGATCTTGACGATTCCATGGGAAAATTTGGGGAGCGGTGAAGGAAGTTGCTGCTCCTCATCGCGGCAGGCTTTCAAGTAGTGATCGAACGCAATTTTTCCCAGTGCCACCACCACTCGAATCTTCCGTAACGACCGGAGTTCTTCCCGCAGATAGGGGCGACAGGCCTTGAATTCTTCAGGGTCCGGTTTGTTGTCTGGCGGCGCGCAACGGACCGTGGCGCCAATGTAACAATCCGATAGCGTCAGTCCGTCATCCCGATGGTGAGAGCTGGGTTGGCTGGCAAAGCCAAATCGATGTAAGGCGTCATACAGCCAATCCCCGCTCCGATCGCCCGTAAATACCCGTCCGGTTCTGTTGCCGCCGTGTGCGGCTGGCGCAAGGCCAAGTACGTAGAGGCGGGCTTGCGAATCTCCAAATCCTGGGACGGGGCGCCCCCAATAGGTCCAGTCCTCAAATTGCTTTCGTTTCTCTGCGGCGATCGTCTCTCGATAGGTGACAAGCCGTGGACAGGCAGTGCAGTGGGTGATCCGGTTGTTGAGGAGGGTCAGCGCGCGCATAGTTGCGCAGTCTAGCACGAATCTGAAAGTCGATCATGCTTGCCGGTCCATCGTCAGGCTGTTAGCATACGTACTCGACATAGGATCGTTCATCGCATCATATTGGAGCAAGGTTGATATGGCGACATGGGCTCGGCGAGCACTGGTGCTCAGTGGGTTGTGGATGGTGGTCGTGTTTCCGATTGCGACTGGAGCACAGCCGCAACCCGAACATTCCGAGGCAAAGGAGAGCATGCCTCGATCTGCGACCAATGGAGGACCGGAGCGAGAGGTGATACTGGTCGATCCTCTTGAGGACCCCAACGAGCCAGATCATCGTCTTGTCATTCTTCCGGAAATCAAGCGAGAGGGTGAGCGCTACTTCCTCAGTTCATTCAAGCTGCCTGACACGCTGACCTTTGCAGGCCAACCAGTCCCGCTCGATAATTGGCAGGTACGCGAACGCATCGAGTATGAGTTCTATCAATTCTTAGAAGACCAGGGCGAAAGTATTATCCTCGCCAAACGAACCGGACGCTGTTTCCCTCCCGCCGAAAAGCAGCTGGCCGATGCCGGGTTGCCGGACGACCTCAAATTTATGCTGCTGGTGGAGAGCAAGTGCGTGGCCGCCGCCTATTCAAAGGCGAAAGCGTCGGGGCCGTGGCAATTCATCCCTTCAACCGGGCGCCGCTATCGCCTCAAGAGCGATGCGGTCCGCGACGATCGTCGCAATCTGGAGATGTCGACGGAAGCAGCGGTCAAGTATTTGCGTTATCTGAAAGATTTCAAGCAGAACGATTGGTTTATGGCCATGGCCTCATACAATGCCGGTGAAGAGCGAGTTCGCCGGCTCTTGAAGGATCAGAATATTACAGACTATTGGAAGATGCACGGGCCACGGGAAACGATGCGCTATGTGCCGAGAATCATCGCTGCCAAGGAAATCTACTCACAGCCGGAGAAGTACTTGGGGTTGAGCAAGAAAGATCTGTATATGCCGGTAGAAACTGAAACAGTCACCGTCAACGTGAAAGATTCCCAACGAGCCCTCACCTCGATTGCCGAAGAATTTGGGACCTACTTCTTGGAGCTCAAGATACTGAATCCTGAATTCAAGAAAGATGTGCTCCCACGTGGGATCTATCAGATGAAAGTTCCTCGGCAGACTTGTCCGAGCCGTTGTTTCAAGCAGGACAAGACTCCTTAGAAGGTTGTTGAAAAAGCCCGCCAGCTTCGTTCTCGCATCGTTCAGACCCTCAACGTACCCGAGAGGGTACGCCTCGGTCCTTCACTCGCTGCGGCCTTGCTGGACGGGCCTTTTGAACAGCCTTCTGGCTCTGGCGGGTCCGTTCGTGACTTGTCAATGCCTACATTCCTCAGGGCTTGTAGTAGCTTCTCAATACCTGGCTCCTCTAGTATAAGTGTGATGCAGATTCCTTCCTCTCCTATCCGGCCACTTCTGAAGAAATTAATCGTTCGAGGACTGCACGCAGTCGACGCCCGGAAGGCGGTCGGTCGCGTCATCTCAAGAAACAGCGAGGAGTTCGTCATCGGCAGACGTCGATATGACCTGAGTCGTTATGATCGCGTGGTCGTACTCGGGGCGGGGAAGGCTACGGCGTCTATGGCTCAGGCAGTAGAACAGCGATTGGGATCTCGCCTGCAAGGAGGATTCGTCGTGGTCAAGCACGGCCATGTCGTGCCAACGCGACAGATCGTCGTGGCAGAGGCTGGTCACCCCGTTCCTGATCGGTATGGTCGGCGTGCAGCCGACAGGCTTTGTGACATGGCTGCTGAGCTCGGGCGACGCGATCTCTTGATCGTGCTCCTGTCGGGCGGCGCATCCAGCTTGCTGCCTGCTCCTGTCCCAGGGATTACCCTAGCTGACAAACAGCGGACCACACAGGAGCTCTTACGATGCGGGGCGAGTATCCGAGAAATCAATACGGTTCGGAAGCATCTCTCGCGCATCAAAGGCGGGCGTCTTGCTGAAATGACTAAGGCCACCATCGCGACGTTAATTCTGTCCGATGTGTTGGGTGACGACCTTAGCGCGATCGCCTCAGGGCCAACAGTCCCAGACCCTACGACCT
>JBBRRK010000067.1:0-17642 GCA_038200765.1 Nitrospirales bacterium | reverse complement strand
ATTGAGCGTGTTGGCATCCATCACTTCCAACGCACTCGGGCTCAATTCCAGCAACTGCGGCACCGCATCACCGACATCTTCCAAGCGATGAAAGTGGATGAGCGCTGTAAGAGTTGCGCGGGGTTTCTCAACTAGCTTGATGGTGGCTTCGCTGAAGAGCCCGAGCGTGCCCTCACTGCCGACGAAGAGTTTGGGAAGATCAAAACAGCCTTGCGCAAGCCCATCGGCAAGACCGAAGAGGTTGTAGCCGCAGCTATTTTTACTGACAGTCGGTCGTTTCTGCGTGATCAGCTGGGCGTGATCTTGTAGCAGTCGCTTCAAATCGTAGAACGGCCTGTGCTGCGCTAGTAGCTGACTGCATTGGGGATCGTCGAGCCCATACGACCTCGCATCCAGCCACTCGCCGGATTGCAGACAGACGCGGAGCGCCGCCACATTATCTTTGACGGCGCCGTACCGTAGCGTATGGGGACCGGATGAGTTGTTCGCCAACATCCCGCCGAGCTTGCACATATCGCCACTGGATGGATCAGGCCCGAATAACAAACCGTCTTGCGCGAGCCGCTTATTCAGTTCGGCCAGTACGATTCCCGGTTGCACCCGAGCCCAGCGCTCTTCGCAATTTAATTCCAGCACCTGATTCAGGCGCGAGACGTCCAGAATGATCCCGGCCCCGATCGCCGAACCGGTCAGATTCGTCCCGGCAGCACGCGGCGTCAGTGGAATGCCCCGCTGCACGGCGTACGTCACCGTGGCGGCGATGTCCTCTTCGGACTCAACAAGAACGACGGCCTTGGGCGTCATCCGATAGATGCTCGCATCCACAGCATAGGCCGTGAGCGTCGAGTAATCGTCTTTGACTTTATCGCCGCCTAGGGCGGCACGAAGGTCCGAAGCAATGGCGCGGGAACGTTCAGGCAGAATAAGAGTGGGTGCTGTCATAGTTGAATTACTCACTCATTCTAGATGGACTTTGTAGGGGAGAACAAGCCGTCAGACGTGAGGCGAGGAGCCAGAGGTTTTACAACAAGCAAGGTACTGGGCGATGCTACCTCTCAATAACCCCACTGCGCGCGTCCAACGAGGGGAGTCCTCGACCGCGCGTTGCGCGAGCACAGAAGATCGTCAGCCTCCATCCCCCTCATCGTGCACGTTCCATGAGCAGGAGGACGACCAGGTAGTCATCCCATCCAAGACTGGCAGCCTATTTCCGCATCCTGTTAAGATGCGCCCCAATAGGGGCACATACTTGTGACCGACACTCGTCCCACTCTCTACATCTCACGCACCCTCCCCGACCCAATCATGGCCATCGTGCGGGAGCGATTTCAGCTGGTGCAGGAACCGGTTGACGTGCTACCCACTCTATCGGCGCTTCGGGAGGGACTCTCCCAAGCCGACGCCGCAATCGTGACCCTGGGCGACCGCATTGACGCCGAAACTATTCATGCGGCCACTCGGCTGAAAATTCTCGCGAACTATGCCGTCGGATACAACAACATTGATCTTGCAGCCGCGCGACAGCGTGGGCTGATCGTCACCAATACGCCGGATGTTTTGACGGATGCCACGGCAGATCTCACCTGGGCTCTGATCCTGGCGACGGCACGTCGCGTCGTGGAAGGCAATACCCTCGTTCGATCCGGCCAATGGACCGGATGGAGTCCGACTCAACTGTTGGGAGCGGAAGTCTCGGGCAAGACTTTGGGCGTTATCGGCATGGGACGGATCGGACACGCGGTGGCTCAGCGTGCGATGGGGTTTCGCATGTCGGTGCGCTATCACGCGCGCCAACCGATGGCCACCTCCTCTCTTCCTCGTGAGTGGGAACATCGATCGTTACACGACCTTCTGGAGGAAGCCGATATCGTGACGATCCATGTGCCTCTCACGCCCAACACTCATCATCTGATTGGCTCACGGGAATTGGGATGGATGAAACCTACCGCATTCCTCATCAATACCGCTCGTGGCCCGATTGTTGATGAAGACACGTTGGTGAACGCCCTCAAGACTGGAATGATCGCTGGGGCGGGACTCGACGTCTATGAACAGGAACCGACCATCCACGCAGCGCTGGCGCAGTTGAAACAGACGGTGCTGCTTCCCCATCTGGGCTCGGCCACCCTGCACGCGCGGGTGCAGATGGGTCTGGTCTGTTTGGAGAATATCCACGCCGTACTAGACGGACGTCCCGCCCCCAACCACGTTCAGTAGCATGAGGTTGAACATCGATTGCGACGCAATGGGCATGCAAGCATCCGCGCGCCTAGCGCAATCGCAATCGCTATGAAGCTCCCCCGTAGCAGCCTACCCCGCCGAAGTAGTCACTTCAGCTACGAAGGCTGGGCCGCAGTGAGTGAAGAGCCGAGGCGTACCCTCTGGGGCGCACGGTGCGACGAATAAGGAGTACCACGTATGTGCGCGCCGCCGAGTGGTGAGGCGGTCGGGTCCCCGTTGAGGGTCTGAACGATGCGAGAACTTGGCTGGCGAGCTTTTTCAGCAGCCGGCTAGTTTGCTTAACGAAGTGCGGAGGTCGGCTCAGCTGGGGCCCTGTGTGTACGAGCCGATTCGAGTCGTTGCGGGACGTCGTGGAAGGTCGGAATCGATTCATAGATAACGGCAGCCTGGCTCCACTGTTCTTGGACTTCGTAGATTAAGCCGAGTTCATACCGAATGGCTTGCGCCTTGGCCCCCTGGCACTTTGGATCATTCAACAGCAGCTCAAGCTGTGCACTCGCCGACTGGCATTCTCCTTGTTCCTTCAAACAGATGGCGATCATGAGACAGGAGTCCGAGAAAAAGTCGGGGCTCTGCATCGAGAGGGAAAATTCTTCCTTCGCTTCGTCCAGCAGCCCCATGTTCTTGTACGCCACGCCCAGCGTGTAGCGAGTCTCGTGGTCAACCCCGTCTGTGGGCGCTACAGATGCCGGAGTGTCAACGGCAGACACAGTACCCTCCGGCATCGGCGAGAACGTCGTAGTACATGTAGCGACGTCCGGGTCTGCAGGAGTCAGCTCGTTGACTGTGGCTTCGAGAATCGACGGCTGCGGTTCGGCATTCGCGAACATGCACTCGGGGCCTGGTGCGACCGGTACCGATGCCACCACCTCTGGTTCCGAGGGCGGCGCCAGTTCCGATTGGGCAGGGGCCGGCTCTGGCTTGGCGATTGAAACATGCTCTTCTTGTAGCGGGGTAATCGTGGAGGTGACCGTCCAAGCATCGTCTGGAGCCGCATTGGCGATCGAAAAGGTGCCTGTTGGGACTGGGGTCGCTGGAATCTCCGCTGTCGGAGCCATCGCGGTTCTGGAAGGAGCCGGGGCAGATGTGTCATCCACTGTTACGCCACGCATGAGCGCCGTCAGCGTCTTGACCGTCGGACTATCCGGTGCCAGCGAGAAAACTTTCTCAAACAGTTCCTCGTGCAAAGTCGGTAGGCCAGGCTCGGGATGCTTCAGCAAGAGCTCGATGGCCTCGCCATACTTCAGCACCGCGTTGGCCACATCCCCCGTCTCTGTATAGAGCTCTCCGTAGAGTTCGAGCAGCGCGACGGATTGCGGTTCGACGGCTAAAAAATCTGTAATGAGCCGTTCGGCCTGCACGTAGTCTTGTGCCCGCAAGGCCGCCCCAGCCAGGTAGCGATATTCGCCGAGCGCCACCTGCAGATCTCCACGTTGGAGATGCAGCTTGGCGAGCAGTTGGCAGACTTCCGGATTTCCAGGCTCTTTGGTCAACAATTGATTGAGGATGGCCTCAGCCCCGGCAAACTGTTTCTCATCGATACGGCGAGTGGCTTCTGACAGTAAATTGAGCGGCTCTGGACTCTTGGGCTGGCCTCCTGCAGGGCCCGCACCTGGCTTGACGGCAGGAATAGAACTCCCATCGGTCTTTTCGAAATGTTCGATGAACTGGGCGGCCTCACTATTGGCAGGGTCGATCCGCAAGACGGCTTGATACGCATCCTTCGCTTCAGCATGGCGCTGCTGTGCCGACCGCTCCCGCCCTAACTGCAAATAGACGGTCGTCGCTTCGTCTTGCTTATTTTCTTGCAGGCATAATTCCGCCACCCGCTGCTGGGCACCCAGATTCGAAGGATCATGACTCACGATCTTCTTGTAGATGTCCAGGGCGTCTTTGCTTTTTCCCTCTTTGACGTAGTGTTTCCCGAGGGTGAGATAATCTTGGACCGCGCTGCTCAGCAGGCCACGTTCAGCATTGAGGTCTCCCAGATACCGGTACACATCATACCGAGAAGGGTCGAGCTTCAGGATCTTCTTGAATGTGGCGATCGCCTTGAGGGTGGCTCCTTCAGCACGGAAGGCATTGGCAGCCTGCAGAAAGGATGCGGCGGCATCGTTGGTGGCTTGGCGCTTGAGGTGTAGCTCCCCGATTGAATTGAAGATGCTCCCATCGCCCGGCGACTCGGTGGAGAGCTTCTTCCATTCAGTAATGGCGGCGTCAAACTGCCCCCGCGACGCAAAGAGCTGGGCACTATGCAACACCTTACCGCGGTCGATCGCCAAGTGAGGCCTCCCCAACGATCAAACGCTAACAGTGACGATGAGGCTTGTCAACGAAATCGGGCATTTAGCCCGGCGGCCTACTCAGCAGAAACACGAAGGCCTGCTCCGAGATGAAAGGCAGGCCTCCCTGTCACGCAATCCCGTAAAATGAATACGTCAAGATTCGGCAACAGCCGCCTTCAAGACGTTCGAAGCCTGTGGTCCCTTTGCGCCTTGCACGACCTCGAACTCGACGTTTTCTCCCTCTTTCAAGGTCTTGAACCCTTCTCCTTGCAGAGCGGAATAATGGACGAAGACATCATCCCCGCTTTCAAGGCGAATGAACCCAAATCCCTTGCGATCGTTGAACCATTTGACCGTACCTTTTTCTTTCACGAAAATACTCCTTTCCTAAATGGCCACGCCTAGTTACGTGGCCAGCCCAGGGAACACGTTGGCAACATACCTTGATGATAAAGAGAGACAGACAGGAAGAAGAGCAGGTTGGAATGACGGGTTCATTAGCAAGACAACTTCAGTCACAAAACCCATCTCAGTTGCAACTTCGGCAGCATGTACCACGGCGTTTCAAATCTTGTCAAGCCATTCTTTGGCCGCAGTGCGCCGGGCGTAAGGTAGACAACCTTCACCCGCTCGCCTATATATACTGTCACACTGGGCGAGGAGCGTGATTCTTCGAATGTTTCTACGAACGCTACTGGATCGCTACATCTTCACCGAACTCCTTTCCCCCTTTAGTCTCAGCCTTGGGGCGCTGTGTTTTGTCATGCTGACGCGGGAACTCCTGCGCTTAGTGGAACTGCTCGTCTCCAAGGGTGTCGGAATTGTCGCGGTTCTGCAAGTCTTTGCCCATCTGATGCCGTCGTTCCTCGTGTTGACCCTGCCGATCGCCGGGATCATCGCTTCGATCACCGCCTTCGGCCGACTCTCCTTCGATAAAGAGTTGGTGGCAATGCAGACCGCGGGCCTGAGCCTCCTACGCTTGGCTCGCCCCGTCTTGCTCTTCGCCTTGCTCGTGTTTGGGCTGACGTTGTGGCTGGCGCAGTGGGGGCAACCCTGGAGTTCCACAAATCTCAAGAAAGTGGCGCTGAACCTCCTGCGTGATCAGCTGGTCCTGGCGCTGGAGCGGGGAACATTTAACGAGCCCATTCCCAAGATCACGATCTATGTCCCGGATGGAAACCCCGAGCAGGCCATCACCGGTATTTTTGTCTCCGACGAGCGAAATGCCGATGAGCCGCGTATCATCGTGGCGCAACAGTACGAGGTCATCATGGATGCCTCTACCGATCAAGTCGCCTTACGCCTCCAACATGGAGTCATTCACAGCCGGCCGAATCAAGCCGATCAATACGAGCACGTGTCCTTCGCCAGTTACGATCTGAAACTCCCGCTCAACCAAAGCGGCTACTCGGCCACGGAGGAACGTCCGTCGTACGATGCCATTATCGCCCAGCTTGAACAATCTCAATGGCACGACCAGTCTGCACTCCGGCGATTGATGGAGTATTATAAAGATCTGGCCTTTCCGACCGCCTCGCTGGTATTTTGCCTGTTAGGTGTCCCCGTAGGCATCGCCTCGAAACGATCCGGTCGGATCGGAGGATTTGCGGTCGGCGTACTGGTCGTCATCGTCTACTACATGTTGAATATCGGGTGTGAATTCCTGGTCACGACGGCAAACCTACCGCCCTTTGCCGGAGCCTGGCTACCCAACGGCGTGTTCTCTCTCACCACCATCGTGTGGTTTTATATCATGAGTCGCCACTAATCCCATGCCCATTCTTTTCCGGTATCTCCTTCGTGAGTTCGGCAAAATCTTCACGATGTGCTTCAGCGGACTGATGACAATTTATCTCGTCATCGATTTTTTTGAAAAAGTACGCCGCTTCCTACGCTACGACGCCAACTGGCTCGATGTCCTGACGTATTTTCTGCTCAAGGCTCCCGCGATTTCCTTTCAAATCGCGCCGCTCGCCATCTTGATGGCCACATTGCTCACGTTTGGCTTGCTCTCCCGGGGCCACGAAATTACGGCCATGCGCAGTTGCGGCATCAGTTTACTCTGGATTACCTCCCCCTTTATTGCCTTTGCCACAGGGATTGCTCTCGTGCTCTTGCTCTTCAGTTCCACCGTCATCCCGTTGGCCGCGACGAAGTCCGAAGAGATCCGGACTACGCGCATCGAGAAAAAGCCGCCCGCCGCAGCCGTGACACTCAAGCAGCCCTGGACGAGAGTGGGCGCCGACAACCTCATGCATGTGACGAGCGTCTCCGTCGACGGGGAGCGCTTGGGTGGGGTGCGTCTTTTTCAGCTCGACTCCAACTTCCAACTGACTGAGTTGATTGAAGCCGACGAAGCCCGCTATCATGACTCCACCTGGACTCTGTACCAGGGGCGACACCGACGATTCTCCTCCGATGGAACGGTGTTGACCACCGAATTCGACCGCCAACCCATCGTGTTGACCCTCATCCCCGATGACTTCACCACGTGGGTCGCCGGCGACTCTGAATTGATGACGTTCCATGACATCCGGGCCTACTCCAGACGGCGACATCAGCACGGCTCTCAGGCCGCACGACTGACGACAGACTATTACAGCCGAATCGCGTTCCCCTTGGTCACCGTTATCATGGTCCTGGTCGGCATTGCGCTGAGTCTGCGCCGGAGTGGGACCAGAGGGGGCAGCATGGCGATGGGCATTGGGCAGGCGCTCGCCGTCGGCTTCTGCTATTGGACGACACACTCTATTGCGATCGCCCTCGGCCGTGGCGGGGTCTTGACGCCCTTGATCGCCGCCTGGATGGCCAACGTGCTCTTCATGAGTTATGGCCTCTACCTGATGCTCAAGGTACGGTATTAAGGCCGCGCAGCGCGAGAGGCAGGCTGAAGGTTAGGACTAAGCTGAAGACTAAAGAGTTCAGGATCCGACCTTCAGCCTTCCCAGCTTCAGCCTATCTCGCCTATCCCGTGGCTGGTTGACTGATCCCGGCGCTTCCGGTAAGTAGAAGCGAGAGCATGAGCGAAAGGATTTTAAGAAGATGCGGGCACGGGTCGTCGTCACAGGGATAGGAGTCGTCTCTCCGATCGGTATCGGAGTGAGTGAATTTTGGAAAGCCGCCCTCGCCGGACAATCTGGCATCTCGGCGATTACGTCATTCGACCCGTTTCCCATGGATGGCTATCGTTCAAAAGTTGCAGGCCAGGTACGTGACTTTGCGGTGGAACGGTTTCTCGACTCAGCCCATGGCGACCGCGTAGACCGCTACGCCCAGTTTGCCCTCGTGGCAACTAAGGAAGCGCTGGCCAATTCGGGCATCCAGATGGCGAAGGAGAATCCCCACCGCGTCGGGGTCATCGTCGGAGCCGGCATGGGCGGGATGGTGATGGGCGAGCGCGAAATCACACGGCTCTACCAGCAGCAGAAACCCCATCGTGTCCACCCGAACTTTATACCCGTCATTACCCTCAATTCAGCCTCCGGCATTATCGCAATGGCCTATGGCGCCAAGGGTCCCAACTTCACCATCTCGACCGCCTGCTCCTCCAGCGCCCATGCCCTGGGGCAGGCGCTCCATTGCATTCGCGAAGGTCGTGCCGATGTCGTGATTGTCGTGGGAGCCGACGCCAGCATTACCCCGCTTGTTTTCGCGGGATTCTGTTCGTTACGCGCCCTCTCCTCCAAGTTCAACGATGAACCGGAGAAGGCCTCGCGACCGTTCGATCAGCGGCGCGATGGCTTCGTCATGGGGGAAGGCGCCGGCACATTGATTCTGGAATCGGCTGCGCATGCCAAGAAACGCAAGGCGAGAGTCTATGCTGAAGTTGCTGGCTACGCTGCCACCAGCGAGGCCTATCACATGGTCATCCCTCGTGAAGATGGTGTAGAGGTAGCCCATACCATGAAGCTGGCCCTTGCGGATGCCGGTGTCACCACGGCACAAGTAGATTATATCAATGCCCACGCGACATCGACGACCATTGGCGATGCCGTCGAAGTGAAGGCGATCAGGCAGCTGTTTAAATCGCGCGCGGACAAGATCGCCATCAGCGCCACCAAATCGTTGATCGGCCACACGCTTGGGGCCGCCGGTGCAATCGGAGGCATCGCCTCGGTGCTGTCCCTTCACACAGGACAGATTCATCCGACTGCCAACTACGATAACCCGGACCCAGCATGTGCATTGGCAGGACTCTCTCGCTCAACGCAAGAGCGTCGTGTAAAAGTCGCCTTGCTGAATGCGTTCGGATTTGGCAGTAACAACGCCGCTGTGGTATTCAAACAAGTAGGACGTGAAACGTAAAATGTTTCGGAGAAGAGGACTCGGTAGTCCTACTGTTTACCTTTCACATTTCACTTTTCACGGTTGAAGACGGAGAATATCGACCGATGGCAACTGATCCCACCATATCGCTGAAAATCCGCACCGCCTTGGGTGAATACCTAAAACGCGATCATGCCACAATACTGGTCACACAGCATCTGCGTGACGATTTAGGCCTCGACTCGATGGCCGTCATCGAACTGCTGTATCGTATCGAGGAGGCCTTCGATCTCCAGATCCCCGACCAAGACCTGGTCGGGCTGACGACAGTCGGTCATGTCGTGGCCTATGTTGAGAAGCGGTTGGGGAAACCCACCTCACCCACTCGGGCCAAAAACAAGAAACCAGTAACGCCCTCTAAGCCAAAGGGCAAAAAGAAACGCTAACCCATATGGCAACTCGATCGCGCGCTCCGATCTCACTCACACAACTCCACGAGGTGGTCGGTGGAGAACGTGTGGGGTCACCGCACGCCACCGTCACGAGCCTAGCGAGTTTTGAAGAAGCAGGCCCGAATGATCTGACCTTCCTCACAGGGGATCGGATGCTCAAAACAGGCAGGCCCACCGCTGCCGGAATACTCCTCGCCCATCGGCGCCTAACAGAGATCACCAATCCCCACATCGTCGTCGCCAATCCTACACTGGCCTTTGCGCAGGTCGCCCGCGCCTTCTTTTGCCCCATCTCCCCTCCCCGCGGAATTGATGCGGCCGTTGTCCGCGGCAATGACACCCATGTCGGACCCGATGTCTCAATCTGGCCGGGAGTCACTCTGGGGGATCGGGTGACGATCGGAGCGAGGGTGACACTCTATCCCGGCGTGTTCATTGGCAGCGATTCAACCATCGGGGACGATACCCTGCTCTATCCCAATGTCGTCGTCAGGGAAAGCTGCACCATCGGAGCGCGGGTGATTGTTCATAGTGGCACGGTGATCGGAAGCGATGGATTCGGCTACGTGCAAGACCAGGGACGGCATTACAAAATTCCCCAGCTCGGCGGAGTGACCATCGAGGATGATGTCGAGCTTGGAGCGAATGTCACGGTCGATCGAGCCACACTAGGTCACACGATCATTAAGCAAGGCACCAAGATCGACAATCTGGTCCAGATCGCCCATAACGTGACGATCGGAGCCCATTCCATCCTGGTCGCACAGGTCGGAATCGCCGGCAGTACTCGTGTGGGACATCATGTCATGATTGGTGGACAGGCAGGGCTGGCAGACCATCTGGTCATCGGCGATCAGGTCATGATTGCCGCTCGAGCAGGCGTGAACCGCAGTCTCGAACCCAACCAGATCGTCTCAGGGGCTCCTGTGATGCCGCATGAAATCTGGGTGAAAGCCCAAGCCGTCATTCCGCGGCTCCCTGAACTCCGACAGACAATCCGCACATTGGAAGAGCGGATGCAGCAACTTGAAGCATCGCGCTCGGCGCCTCACGTCTCCAAAACAAAGGCCAAGAAGCGGGCTCGATAGCGTCGGTCGTGTCCACATCTATTCCACCACTCCACGCCAACAAAACAACTTGGCCCAATAGAATCCCGCCCAGGGCACCAAGACAGACGGGAGTAGGTCGAGATCACCATAGATAACGCCCGTGGCTGACGCGCCAAAGATCAGAGCCGCTCCGGCAATGGAGATTCCCGTGACAAAGCCACGCCCAGGGTGCTCGATTGTCGGTACTTCAGGCTCAGGCTTGGCCTTCCTCGTACGTTGAGCCACAGCTGTTCTCATCTTTGCCGCATACACTTCAGGAAATCTCTTGAAGAGATAGCGATGATAGCGAGCCTGCCCAAACCCACAGGACGCACCGACAGCGATCAAGATCGAACTGCTGAGAAATGTCACCCAACTATAGGTATGATTCACCAACAATTGATAGCCGAGCGCCCCGATCCCACCGACCAAGAAGATAAGTCCGATCATCCCGGCAGGTAGAAGGATATGGGACCTGACGTAATAACGCGCTTGTTCATCAATCTTCTCCGGTCGCAATACTGTCACGAGTTTCGGCATCGATACGTTCTCCTAGCGCATAGGCTGCCAGAATTTTTATCCTTGATATGAAGGGCAGCAAGACGGCGGCATCATAACATCCTTCCACCGCTCTTACATGGACCAAGAAAGGGGATGAAGCCTTTCGAGTGGGTCTCAAAGCTCAATCCACCTGATATGATGAGAAATTGTGGATGACAGATGGGAAACCGTAGGCGTCATGCCTGATTATCATGTCGTAAGCAGCGATCTGCACACTCCATAGTACTAAAGTAGGGGGTTGCGAAGAAACGCTATGTGCAGTAAGGCCTTTCGACGCCATCAGCATTAAACTCCACGATGGAAAAGGCAACGGTGAGACAGTACATGGCTACCTTCACTCGCGATGTCCACAAAAGATGTGGGTGGGCTGTGGATAATCATGTGGACAAGCAAGCATTACCATGCCGTACCACAGCACCTCACACATTGCTCAATCGATAGGCAGCACAATCAGTGCAATTTCACGAAGATAGAATTATATAGCAGAACCTTGCATTGGGCCAAGGAGTAGATTCCACACAACCAGGAAGATTTTTCACGATTGGGCGGATAGGAGTCCTTGATGTGTGCGGCACTGCAATCTCGCATCTGGCCGTACCTCCTTCGCCTTGTCATGGGTTTGTTGACATGCACACAGACACGTGGTGTTCCAGCTTCTCGCCACATGTAAAACAGGGAAAGCCATTCTCCATTTCAATCTCCTGACTTTGAGCAATCACTGGCGTATACTGTGGGCAGTGTCTGGTTAAAAATGGGCGCACAGGGCGCTGAAAGCCAATGGAGGCACGCATTTTCTAAGTTTTAATGGTGGTCACGATTTCAATGCGAGACCAAACATGGCCTCCATACGAATCAAAGGGTTACGACTGAATATACGATCATTTCTGTCTTAACCGGACACGACTGGTATAATGTACGTTCGAACCGTGTCGAGGGCGATGTAAGGGAAACCAGCTCTGCCGGTTCTTTGAACAAGGCATATCGGGAAAGGTAGAGAAACGCACGTGAGCAATCTAGCCAAGCTTGATGTCATCCGCCTCTACCTACGCCAGCAATTCCCCAAACATCACATTGCCGATTTCGAGGAAGGCACCAGCCGCGCGCATGTCTTTCGTATCGATGGGCCGCATGGCCACCCCCTCCATTATGCGGTCATCGGGCTGGACTTGCTCCTCGACCAAACTGCCGAAGACTTGCAACAGACTCTCCTGTCATCCGGCTTGGGAGACAAGCTGAAGGAATCCGGAACCTCACCTGTGACGCTCTTGAAGACAGGGCTCAGCACTGAAGGCACGATAGCCCTAGCCTGATCACGACTGAGACACATCAGTCCAACTCCTGACGTTCAAAGCCCCGGCGATGACCGTTCCTCTCAATGACCCTCCCACCCTATGTATGTTCCGTTCACGGAAAGGTGTCCTCTCCCTCCCTATCGTTTGGGGCCGCGCGCTTTACAGGGCACAAGAGATAAACAGTCTTCATCCCTACTCTGTTCCGGGAGCACACACCCAACGTGGGTGCACCATCCCCTCTCGCGCACCCTGCCAACGATATGTTGACAGCCGGAAATCCAATCCGTAAGAATGCTGACATGGCCTATCGTGTGGTAATTGAACGACTGGAGTTTCAAGGGCGCTGCGGGGTCACGCCGGCAGAGCGGCGGCGACCACAGGCGCTCGCAATCGATGTGGAATTGGATTGTGAAGGAACCACTGCCGAGGCTGCCGACCAGATCAACAAGACGGTGGACTATGCCCGGGTGACCAAGCGAATCGTCGAGTTGGGCGAGAATCAGGACTGTGCGCTCCTGGAAACGTTCACGGAACAGGTCCTTTCGATGTTGTTCACGGAATTCCCGGTTGTGAAGGTCTCTCTCTGGCTCAGAAAGCAGGCCCCTCCTCTCTCACACATGACCGGATCCGTTGGCGTGAAGGTGGAACGGAGCCGTATGGCACATCAGCCTCAACAGACTGATCTAGTTCCCTCGTTGTTCTTAGCGCAGCAGCTCCAACTCCACCGATTGCCCAAAGGCCGCGCGCTCGACGTTGCGGCCGGGTCTGGACGCCATGCGCTCTATCTGGCTTCGCACGGGTTTCAGGTCGATGCCATGGACCACGATGAACAGGCCATGGCACAGCTCGCTGCCACGGCAACACAACGGAACCTCCCGAACCTTACGGTCCGGACGGTGGACCTTGAACGAACGACAGATGAACGGCCGGAGTTTCCGAAGCAAGAATATGATGTCATCGTCGTGTGCTTCTATCTTCATCGCCCACTATTTCCCGCGCTCATCGAATCGCTGAAACCGAACGGGGTCTTACTCTACGAAACGTTCACCATCGACAACCACTTGCGCCATCGCCATCCACGCCGTCGGGAGTTTTGCCTCGCGCACAACGAATTGCTCCGGCTCACATCCAGTCTCCGTGTGTTGTCGTACGACGAAGGCGAACACGACGGCGGCCAGGGACCCGGTCCTGTCTTCACTGCGCGACTCGTCGCGCAACAAGCAGGTCCTAGCAACCTGCCACACGCGTCGACATGAGTCGTATCGATCTCCATCTCCATACGACCCACTCCGATGGAAGCCTCTCGCCGACTGCGGTACTCCAGCTTGCCCACAAAGCCAATGTGACGGCGCTGGCCATCACAGACCACGACATTGTCACCGGCATTCCCGAAGCCCTCGCAGCCGGAGGTGAGCGAGGAATTGAAATCATTCCTGGCGTGGAAATCAGCTCCTACGTGGGGAATAGCGAGCTCCATATCCTTGGCTATTGCATAGACTGGCAAGACTCGGAACTGAATCGACGGTTGGCTACCTTGCGCGAGAGTCGACATACCCGTAATCCGCAGATCATCGAACGGCTACGCGCATTGGGCCTAGACGTGACCTATGAAGAAGTGCGGGCTTTAGCCGGCACGGACTCGGTCGGTCGGCCGCATATTGCGCGACTCTTGATGGACAAGAAGTATGTCACGTCCGCCAAAGATGCCTTTGACCGGTATCTGGCCGAAGGACGCCCAGCGTATGTGGCGCGTGAACTGCCCCAGCCGGCGGACGCCATCGCCTGGATCAGAGCCTCAGGCGGCGTGGCTGTGCTGGCCCATCCTACCTGGGCCAAGGTGTCCGGAGAAGGGCTGAACGCACTCCTGACGACTTTGAAAGTCGAAGGCCTTGGCGGCATCGAAGTCCACTACAGCACGCACACGAAGCGACAAACGATGGAGTATCTCGACCTGGCCAAGCGGCTAAACTTGCTGGTGACCGGTGGAAGCGATTTTCACGGCATCACCAAACCGGACATCGAAGTGGGTATGGGCCGAGGCGGCTTGAAAGTTTCCGAGAGGCTGCTCGATCCGCTCAAAAAAGCCGCCCTCCTCGTTAATCGTTCGTAAATGGTGCGCGAGACAAGCACGACGTGCGCGCCAGGCGCGGTCTGAATGCCGAAGGCTGAAGCGCGGGATTCGAATTTCTGAACAGGGTAGCCTTTCGTCTTCAGCCTTCAGGCCGCCGTTCATTCTCCCCAATTCGTTGACTCTCCCATTCCATCCGCTACACTTTGAGACATTCACGGACAGCCTCAAAGATTCCTATGTCGAAATCCTGGACTTGGATCGCTCCCTATACCTTTGCCATCTTGGCCGTGCTCTTAGCCGGCCCCTTGTTGAGCAACCTGGCCTGGGTCCAATCTGTCTCAGTCCCGTATCTGCAGCTCAGTGGGCCTCATGCCCTTCGATTGGTTGCCAACCTCCTCGCTCTCGCCATCCTCTGGGTCCTTGCCTTCACTGCCACTCAACACATCCCAGATAACGGCCGAGGATCAAGCTTTATCCGTAACCTCATCCTTCCGCTCACGACCCTCATCGTTGTGCTCTTCGCCCAAAAAGCATTCAGGATCGTGGGCCTCCCACTGATCAACCAGATAGGGCCTTCTCGATTCGCTTTGGGCTATGCCATCGGTCTCGTCGGCTCCGGTCTTTGGCTCACCTCAGCCTTGGTCCTGAACCGAAGTTCGCTACGCGAAGCCTTCGCTTCCCCCAGCCAGACACGACACCAAGGGGCGCAGGCGCTCTCTGAAGACGAGGACACAGGGCAAGGAGAAGAGACAGAGGCTCAGCCAGAACCAAAAAGTATAGCCGCCACGTCAACGATCTATAGCTCCACACCAGGCATGCTCGGGCGCTACAGGGTTTTAAAAGAGCTTGGACGAGGTGCAATGGGACTGGTCTACCTGGGAAAAGATCCCACGATCCAGCGTTTCGTGGCCATCAAGACCTTGCGACTCGATCAGATCGATAGCGAAGACAAGCGGCAAGAGGTGCAGACACGATTTTTCCGCGAAGCAGAATCTACCGGACGTCTTTCTCACCCCAACATCGTCACCATCTATGATGCAGGGAAAGAAAACGACCTAGGATTTATCGCGATGGAACTCATTGAGGGAACCACCCTGAGTCAATGGGCGAGAAAACCCAACTTGCTGCGGGTCGATGAAGTCCTCCTGATTATCGCCACGGTCGCGGACGCCTTGGATTACGCCCATCAACAAGGCGTCGTCCATCGCGACATCAAGCCGGCGAACATCATGCTCACGAAGGATCGCGTCGTGAAAGTCATGGACTTCGGTATTGCGAAGATGGCCTCGAGCAGCAAAACACAAACCGATTTAGTGTTGGGCACACCGACATACATGTCACCGGAACAAATCTCAGGCAAGAAAGTGGATGGCCGGTCGGACATTTTTTCACTCGGCGTCGTGCTGTTCGAACTCCTCACGGGTCAGCTGCCGTTCACAGCCGACAACTTGTCGGCCGTGCTGTTCAGCATCGCCCATCATCCGCATCCCGCCATCCAGACCTTGAGGCAAGATCTTCCTCCAATGGTGCAGGAGATCATAGATCGCGCGTTACAGAAAGAGTTGCCTCACCGCTATCGGCGCGCGGAAGAATTCGCGATCGAGCTCCGTGCCTGTCTGCAGAGTCTTGCGGCCTGAGGGAGGTGTCATCTGGCCTTCGAACAATTGCATAGCGCCAAATCCGATACCGGCCTCAAACGACCGCATAACGAGGATCGTTTTGTGGTCGACCCTCCGCTCGGACTCTATGTCGTCTGTGACGGCATGGGCGGCGGCAACGCCGGCGAGATTGCCAGCGCCCTCGCAGTCGAGTCGATTTACGCGCATCTGGCCGAGGCAGCCAAGAACCCAGACATGCCGCTGATCGGCCCCTGCGATGCCACGGTGTCTACACCCGCCAATCATCTCGCCAGTGCGATTCGTGGAGCGAACGATTTCGTTCGTCGCGCGTCATGCAGCAGGCCTGACTATGCCGGGATGGGTACCACCGTGGTCGCAGCACTGCTACATGAGCCGCTGCTCACCATCGCTCATGTCGGAGACAGCCGGCTCTACCTCGTTCGAGACGGGGCAATCCAAGCCCTCACCACAGACCATTCCTGGGTCGCAGAACAGATCCTCAAGGGGAATATGACGGAAGAAGAGGCCGAACGCTCCCCCCGCAGGAACATCGTGACGAGAGCCCTCGGCGTCGAGAGCAGTGTCGACGTGGAGCTGACGGAAATTCCGGTCAAGAGCGGAGATATGCTGTTGTTATGCTCAGACGGACTCACCCGTGTTGTCCGCCCGAACGACATTTTTCATGTCCTCAGTGGATCAGAAGACCTCCCCACCATGTGTGATCGCCTCATCGCCATGGCGAATGAAGCCGGCGGCGACGACAACACGACTGTGATCGTCCTGGCCTTGCGGGATGAGTTTCAAGCCGGCCTGTGGGAACGGCTGAAAAAACGATTCGTGGCGTAGCCAATCACAGGGGACCTTGCACAGGAGGGAACATCATGCCGGAGACTCTGCCACAAGCGGTCACCCTGCTCGTCAAACTTCACGGGAAGGGCGCGCGGAACATCGACCTCATCCATGAGACATTGACGATCGGTCGGAAAGCCGACAATACCCTTGCGATCGAAGATCCCGCCGTCTCGGGGCATCATGCACGGATTGTGAAAACTCAGGCCGTCTTCTTTCTCGAAGACTTGAAGAGTACCAACGGCACCGCCATCAATGGCCAGCCGATCACGCGCCGCCAACTTCGAGACGAGGACTTGATCACCGTCGGCCAACACCGCCTATCCCATTTGTCGACCTGGATCGGACCACGGTACTCAGAGCAACGGGCCATGCACCCGACGGACCGACGCTCACCGCCAAGGTCCTGATTGTTGCAGGGAAAACCGATCGGTTGGAATACTCCCTCACCAAACAGGTGAATGTCATTGGGTCACAAGACGGAGCGGCCATTCGGTTGACCGGCTGGTTTGCCCCAAAATCTACAGCGACCATCGCCCGACGAGGCCACAGCTACTCCATCAGCCATTCTCAGGGTGCGAAGTCTCTGCGCGTCAATGGCACGAACGTTGTGGGACAACAGGACCTGAAGGATGGGGACTAGATCGAGATGGAGTTATGCTTGAAAGTTGGGTATGACGGGATGAAGAGGGTGGCGTATTCTTGATGATTCTTCGGGTCATCAACCTTTTTGCAAAGGAGTGAATACGCCGTGAGTACCAATACAGTAATTGGGGTCGAGAATCCAGGGGTCTTCACTCAGGCGCGCGTACGCATCGAGCGGAAGATCGAGCCCTCCCCACGCTTCGGGAAGAAACGGCGCCCACAGTCCCAACGTTTTCGCGCGTGCCCGAAGACCGCCAAGCAACGGCTCGTTCG
>JBBRRK010000066.1:0-17871 GCA_038200765.1 Nitrospirales bacterium | reverse complement strand
ACAACTGCCGCAGGAGAGTTGGTTTGCTCTCGGGCGTCTTCTCACGACCGCCGGTGGAGGGCCGGTACTCATCTCGTGGAGCGGGTCGATGTTCGAGTACCTCATGCCGCTGTTGGTGATGCCGACATACGACAACACACTGCTCGACCAGACCTGCAAGGCGGCGGTGGAGAGGCAGATCCAGTATGGAAATCAGCGCGGCGTCCCATGGGGCGTTTCGGAATCCGGTTACAACACGATCGACGTGCATCTCACCTACCAGTATCGGGCATTTGGCGTGCCCGGCCTGGGACTCAAACGTGGGCTTGCCGATGATGTGGTCATTGCGCCTTATGCCGCAGCGCTCGCGCTGATGGTGGCGCCCGAGGAGGCCTGTTTGAATCTGGAACGGCTCGCTGCGGAGGGGCTCGAAGGCCCCTTCGGTTTGTATGAAGCCATCGACTATACGCCTTCCCGTCTCCCACGCGGACAATCGAGCGTCGTGGTTCAGTCCTACATGGCCCATCACCAGGGCATGAGTTTGCTCTCCCTGGCTTATCTGCTCCTGGACCGTCCGATGCAGAAGCGATTCGAGTTGGATCCGTTGTTCCAGGCGACCACGCTGTTGCTCCAGGAGCGGATCCCAAAGGCCATTGCCATCTATTCGCACACCGCCGAGCTGTCCGACGTCCAGACGGCTGCCAGTGGGTGGGAGACGCCGGTGCGCCGGTTCAACAGCCCTCACACGCCGATTCCTGAAGCGCAGTTATTGTCGAACGGCCGATACCACGTGATGATCACGAATGCGGGGGGTGGGTACAGCCGTTGGAAGGACCTCGCCGTCACACGCTGGCGCGAAGACAGCACCTGCGACAACTGGGGCACGTTCTGTTACTTCCGCGACGTGACGAGCGGGGAGGTCTGGTCCAGTGCCTATCAGCCGACTTTAAAGCAATCGAAGAATTACGAAGTAATTTTTTCTGAGGGACGGGCTGAGTTTCGCCGCCGCGACCAGGATATCGAGACGCATACCGAAATCGCGGTGTCGCCGGAAGACGACATCGAACTGCGTCGAATCCGCATCACCAACGACTCGCGGGCCAGTCGGACGATCGAGATCACGAGTTACGCGGAAGTGGTGCTCGCATCGTCTGCCGCGGACGCGCTGCATCCGGCCTTCAGCAATCTTTTTGTTCAGACTGAGATCATTTGGGAGCGGCAAGCGATCCTGTGTACGCGCCGCCCCCGATCCCTTGACGAGGGCTCGCCATGGATGTGCCATCTCATGGCCGTGCACGGAACAGACATCGGAGCGATGTCCTACGAGACGGACCGCTCACAGTTCATCGGCCGCGGCCGTAGCGTTGCAGATCCACAAGCCATGAGCGGCCCCGGCGGCCTCCAAGAGGCGCACGATGCTATGGAACTTTCCGGCAGCGAGGGCTCCGTGCTCGATCCGATTGTCGCCATCCGGTGTCGAATCACGCTCGGCCCGGAAGAATCGGCCACGATTGATATGGTGACCGGCATCGGTGACACCCGTGACGTTTGCCTGGGGCTGGTTGAGAAATACCATGATCGGCGTCTCGCCGATCGTGTCTTCGATCTGGCGTGGACCCATAGCCAAGTGGTTATGCGGCAGCTGAATGCTACGGAGGCTGACGCGCAACTCTATGGCCGGCTGGCCAGCTCTGTCCTCTACGCCAATTCCTCCCTGCGGGCCGACCCGAGCGAGCTGATCAAAAACCGCCGCGGGCAATCCGGGCTCTGGGGCTATGCGATTTCAGGCGATTTGCCGATCGTGCTGCTGCAGATCGGCAATCCGGCCAATATCGATTTGGTACGCCAGCTTGTACAGGCTCACGCGTATTGGCGCTCCAAGGGGTTGGCTGTGGACCTGGTGATCTGGAACGAAGATCACGCCGGATACCGGCAACTACTCCACGAACAAATTATGGGGCTGATTGCCGCAGGCCTCGAAGCGCATGTGATGGATCGACCGGGTGGTATTTTCGTCCGCCCGATTGACCAGATATCGAGCGAGGACCGCATTCTACTCCAATCGGTTGCTCGTGCCATCATCACCGACAGGCGGGGATCGCTGGCGGACCAGATTACCCGTCGCGGCCACGTGGGAATCACCGTGCCGCGCCTGACGCCAACCCGAACCCACCGTGCCGAGCCTTTGCCATCCGCTGCGTTGCCACGCCACGATCTCAGATTCTTCAACGGGCTGGGGGGATTCACGCCCGATGGACGCGAGTATGTCATCACGACCGCGCAGGGAGATGTGACGCCGGCACCGTGGGTGAACGTATTGGCGAATCCGAACTTTGGCACCGTCATTTCGGAAAGCGGTCAGGCCTACACCTGGAGCGAGAACGCTCACGAATTCCGCCTCACCCCGTGGCACAACGACCCGGTGAGCGATCCGAGCGGAGAAGCTTTATACCTCCGTGACGAAGAGAGGGGACACTTCTGGTCCCCCACGCCGCTGCCTAGCCGCGGGGCGACACCGTATGTCAGCCGGCACGGCTTCGGCTATAGCGTCTTCGAGCATATGGAGCGCGGCATCCGCTCAGAGTTGTGGGTGTATGTCGACTTGGATGCATCGATGAAGTTCATGGTGCTCAAGGTGCGGAACGAGTCAGGCCGATCGCGCAAGCTGTCCGCGACGGGTTACGTAGAATGGGTGCTGGGAGATCTACGGCCAAAATCGGCAATGCATATCGTGACTGAACTGGACTCAAAGAGCGGTGCCCTCTTCGCGCGCAATCCCTATCATACGGAGTTCGCCGGCCGGACTGCCTTCTTCGACGTAGACGAGACGACTCGGACAATTAGTGGCGACCGGACTGAGTTTATTGGGCGGAACGGCACGCTTCGCAGTCCGGTTGCGATGACCAGGCTGCGGCTGTCGGGCAAAGTGGGGGCCGGGCTCGATCCTTGTGGCGCGATCCAGGTTCCATTTGAGTTGGCCAATGGGCAAGAGCGTGAAATCATCTTCCGGCTCGGCGTCGGGCGAGATGTCGAAGATGCTCGGAACCTGGTTCGCCACTTTCGGAGGCCTGCCGCGGCGCGGAGCGCGCTTGAAATGGTCTGGCAGTACTGGAAGCACACACTTGGCGCTGTGCATGTGGAGACGCCGGACCAGTCACTGAACGTGCTGATCAACGGCTGGCTCTTGTATCAAACTCTCGCGTGCCGTCTGTGGGCGCGGAGCGGATATTATCAATCGGGGGGCGCCTTCGGGTTCCGCGATCAACTTCAAGATTCGATGGCGCTCATCCACACCGAGCCGCACCTTGTGCGCAAGCATCTCCTTCTTTGCGCAGCCCGACAGTTTCAGGAAGGCGATGTCCAGCACTGGTGGCATCCCCCCTCAGGCCGAGGCGTGCGTACGCGCTGTTCGGACGACTACCTCTGGCTGCCCTTGGCGATATGCCGCTACGTGCTGAGCACTGGGGACAGTGGGGTGTTGGATGAACCGATCCACTTCGTTGAAGGTCGCCTGGTCAACCAGGAAGAGGACTCGTATTACGATTTACCGGGCCGGTCTGAAAAAACGGCTGGTTTGTACGAACACTGTGTGCGAGCCATCCTGAAAGGCCTCACACGTGGCGAGCACGGCCTCCCACTCATCGGCTCCGGTGACTGGAACGATGGTATGAACATGGTCGGCGAACAAGGCAGAGGCGAGAGCGTCTGGTTGGGATTTTTCCTACATGACGTGCTGATGCAGTTCACCAAGATCGCACGACTGCGTGGTGATTTGTCCTTCGCTGAACGTTGTCAGAGAGAGGCGGCTGAATTGCGCCAGAATATCGAGCAGCATGGCTGGGATGGAGAGTGGTATCGCCGTGCCTACTTTGACAATGGCTCGCCACTTGGGTCGGCGAGTAATCCCGAATGCCAGATCGATTCGATTGCGCAAAGCTGGTCGGTTCTCTCCGGTGCAGGGGATCCCACGCGCTCGCGCACAGCCATGGACTCGCTGGATCGGCGCCTCGTTCGCCGTGACCATGCGTTGATCCAACTGTTAGATCCGCCGTTCGACAAGTCAAATTTGAATCCTGGCTATATCAAAGGGTACGTCCCTGGAGTGCGAGAGAATGGGGGACAGTATACGCATGCGGCGATCTGGGCGGCGATGGCATTCGCCGCGTTGGGAGACAGGCGACGCGCATGGGAACTGTTGTCCATGATCAACCCGGTCAACCATGCGAAATCTCCGGAAGGGATCGCGACCTACAAAGTAGAACCGTATGTGGTTGCGGCCGACGTCTACGCGGTCTCGCCGCACACCGGTCGTGGTGGATGGACGTGGTACACGGGTTCGGCAGGCTGGATGTACCGGCTTATCGTAGAATCACTCCTCGGGTTAAGGCTGGAAGTAGACAAGCTACACATTACTCCGTGCCTCCCTGCGAATTGGAAGGGGTTCACGTTGCACTACCGATACCGGGAAACCGTCTACCATATTACCGTCTTGCAACTGACGACCGGGAACGGCGAGGCAAGCGTGACGGTCGACGGCGTCGACCAACGCGATAAGGCTATTCCTCTTGTGGACGACCATCAGGAGCACTCGGTTGAAGTGAGGATACAGGCTGCAGGCAGTTAATACAGAAGGACACCGAAGAGCCGGCAGGTCGCTCCCAACTGAAGTGGCGACCTGCCCTCATCCACTGAGACAATTACTACTGCCGCATCTGCCCGTGGCGAGCGAGTCACGATCGATTTCAATCTCCTTCGCCGAATACCCCGTGGCTTCCAGCCTTCGTAGCTGAAGTGACTATTTCGGCGGAGTAGGCTGCTGCGGGGAGCTTCATTTCCGTGACCAGCATTCACTCATTGGACCGAGCGAATAGACAGCGCGTGATTTTTTTTGTTCACCTTCACCTCAATACGATCACCCTTCTTGATTTCTCCCATCATCTGAGTCGTTTTATCTGTATGTAAACGAACTTCCTTGCCGTCCTTCATCTTGACAAAATAGTTTGCGTCTTCGACGCGAGTTAGTTCGCCCTTAATCGTCTTGGCGCCGTCTGCACGGGTACTTCCTTTGTCATTGTCCACGTTTTTTTGCTTATCATCATCAGATTGAAAACCTTGCTGATCAGTGACAGAGTCAGTTTTCATAACGTCTGAGGGCCCAGGAGCATGTTCTGCTTGCACGGCATTGGACAGACCCAGGCACAGTATGAAACTACACGACAGGACACCGACAATTTTAGGAATAGATACCACGGGAGTCTCCTCGGTTAGAAATGGATAACATCTATTTATGCAACGATACGCGCTCTGACACTCGCCCGGCTGAGCAATTCTGCTCAGTTCGCGGAACTATCCTCGTCCTGGCGTATGAATGCATGGACTGGGATGGTCCAAGGCGGAACCATCCACAAAGCTCTCACTAAGACTGACAACTTACTACCACCGCATCACGCGCTCCTATAATTCGAGAAGAGTCAGTGGGAGACAGGTGCGTCCGTAAAAAACGAAACTGCGTGACCCTTAGTATCCACTTTCGCAATAACATGTTCTCCCACTTTAGGCATTAAGCTGGATCTCTTTTCAGTACTGGAATCAACATGCATGCGCACCTCTGCCCCAGATGCCTCTCTGACGACATAGTTCTCACCATCGATCTTCACTATTTCGCCCTCAACCTCCTTGCCAGGTACAAACCTTTCTTTATCATCCACGGTAAATATCTTTCCCCCAGATTGACCGGTGTTGAGCTTGTCTGCAGACGACGCGACAGTCGACAAACCCAAGCACAGTAAGAAACTACACGACAGGACACCGACGACTTTTGGGATAGATACCATGGGAGCCTCCTCGGTTAGGGTTAGATAGACAAGACACATAGGCGTAACAGTACGCTCTTCGGAGTCTTGCACACTGTGCAATTTTGACCAGAATGACGAAATTTATTCAGTTTTCTGGTGACGAGTCCCTAGCCTGCATGATTCATGAGCACTCTGCCGCAATCGCCGAGACGCCATTCGAGACGTCCCGACTCTCGAAATTCTCGCGTATAAAATGGCTTTCCCGCAGCATGAGATCTGACACTGAGACGGTGTTCGGCTCACCCCAGTAAGACTTCCACCCTGAGCAATTTTGACCAGATTGCTGCCGGTCTTCTCGCCATACTGGATCGTACGGAGGAAATGATGAATGACGGGGCCAGATCGGTACGAGGAGTGAGACGGGCCCACACAGGAGGAGGAAACCATGAATGGGGATCAACTCAAGGGAAAATGGATGCAGCTCAAAGGCGAACTAAAACAGCGAGGGGGGAAGTTTGTCGATAATGACTTGCGCAAATCGAAGGGAGCTTCGACATGATTATCGGCATGCTTCAGGAACGGTTCGGTGGTAACTGTGTCAGCTTGGTCCGGAATCGTTACGGCGAGAGGAAAGAGGAACTCATGACGTGGGCGGACCGGCGGCAGCAGCGGTCCCAGCCGAAATCCATGAAGGAAAAGACGCGCTGATGAGAAGTCATCAAGAAGAGATGGATCGCTGAGTACATTCACAATTCAGTTAAGGAGACAATCATGAAGACCCACTATTTTGTCACGCTCAGCACCGCTCTGGTTGTTGGAGCAGCACTCATCGCAGTGCCGGCCACTGCCCTTGACGTATCCAAAGAAAAGGCGCTGGTCAGCGACTCATGGCTCACGGCAAAAACCAAGATCGCCCTCGCTGCCGACTCTCGGGTCAAAGGGGGACAGATCGAGGTCGAGACCACAGAGGGCCGGGTGGTGCTCCGCGGGAAGGTCGATTCTGATGCGGCAAAACGTGCGGCTGAGGGAATCACCGCAGGGCTCGACGGCGTCAAGACAGTGAAAAACGAATTGCAAATAGTCGCCCCGTCTATACGCGACGCGATCGAGGAGAAGGATGAGGCCATTACGGTACGCGTCAAAGAGCACATCGCAAAGGATTCGGATCTGATGAAGAACTCGCGTCTCAAGGACGCCGATATTAATGTTCAGACCAATGCAGGGGTTGTCACGCTAACTGGTGAGGTTCCGGACATCACGACCAGTGCCCAAGCATCCTGGACAACCTGGCAAGTGCCCGGCGTGAAGTCTGTGAAGAACGACCTCACGGTGAAGGAGAAATCCTAAACCATGGGAAAAAACACGACCATACCTCTGAATCAACCCTCCATCTCATGGCACCCAGTAGCCCCTGCGCTTTGCCTGGCCCTTGTGCTGGCAGGCCGCCCGAAGCACAGCCCGCAGGCACTGCCCAAGTCATCGGGCGCGATGGCACACGGATCATGGCGGCCACGCTGACGTGGCGGATGCAGGCCGAAGGGGTGGGGACCGGATGGTTCTTCGCCATGGCATTCTGCGAGTGACGATCGGATCCAAGTGGTGTAGGCATGGGCCAAAAGGCTATGACAAGGGAGACATCATGATCAAGACCCTCGAAACGAAGATCCCCCACACGTTTAGTGTGCATGGAATGAGAGGGATCTCCGATCCGGACCGTCGACAAGCATAGGGCTCTGGATGAAGGGAATGTCAACGATACCAATGAGTTGAATGACTATATTTCCGATCTCGTAAAGGATAGCAAGGTGGATCATGAGGAAATGCCGGCCTATTCCCCAACTGACCAGACGGATGGGATTTGGACAAAAGATTCTGAACATCTGAGCAATTGTGACCAGACGACACACGATGAAATTGTTAGCTTGGGCATAGACTCGCATGGCGCGGCTGTAAACGACCGAGGAGGGAGATCATGAAGAGGCACTATCTAATAACACTTGGAGCCGCTCTGGCTGTCGGAGCCACGCTCGTCACGGCACCGATGACCGTTTCGGGCAAGGCCACAGAAAAGACACCGGACGCGCAAGAATTACCACAGAAGGGGACGAGTTATGCCCCCGTCGATCTCAAGGATGACTTTGCCGTCGTCATGGCTCGCATGAAAGCCGCAAAGCCTGAAATCATGAAGCGACAGATGGAGCTGCTCAAGGAACGATACGACCTCGCAAACCGCCCGGCCAAAGATGTCACGATGTCCCGCGGGAAGCCTCTTCAGGAAGGGATACGAGTTGCACTTCCGAAGGGGATGAACTGGGAAAAACTTCAGGCCATGAGCCCCGAAGAGATCCGGGAGAAGGATTCGTTTCCGGCCGGGTTCTTTCCTCTTCCGCATCCCAACCATCCTGAAGGAGGGATGGTGTTCCCCACGTTTCACATTGAGGAGATTCAGAAGCAGGAGGGCCGTGATCTCACTCGCTTCGACCTGGATTTTGACCTACCGGCCCATTTTTTACCAGAGTTCCCGCCCCCCATCTATCTGACGACACGACCTGATCTCGGTGATGTGTCACAGGGTAAATTGGTGACCATCGACAACTATTATGAATTCTTCAACGGGATTCTCAATCCGAAACAACTCGAAGGCTTGCGGCTGCTCGTCACCACGTTCCCGCAGCAGCAGTTCAATCAGACGGAAGACCGTCGTACCGTCCGTCCAAGCCGTGGCGTGACCTGCTTCGAGTGTCATGCGAATGGTCACACCAACGCCAGTACACATCTGGCAGGAGACGTCCGTCCACAGGAGTTTCGTCATCGAATTGATACCCCAACATTGCGCGGCTTGTACATCCAGAGGCTGTTCGGCTCGCAGAGGGCGCTGAAGAGCGTGGAGGACTTCACGGAGTTTGAGCAGCGGGGCGCCTATTTCGACGGCGATCATGTGATTGCGGCAAAAAAAGGGACGAACATTCTCGAACGAGGTAGCCAGGTGCACTTCATGGCTGAATTCCAGGAACTCTTGGACTTCCCGCCGGCAATCAAGCTGGGCATTGACGGCAAGTTGAATCCCAAAAAAGCCACCGTATCTGAGAAGCGAGGTCAGGAGCTGTTCTTCGGCAAAGCGACATGCGCTGATTGCCACCAGGCGCCCTACTACACGGATAATTCTATGCACAACCTGAAGGTGGAGCGCTTTTACAAGCCGCGGATGATCAATGGACGCATGGCAAGCGCTGATGGCCCCATCAAGACGTTCCCCTTGCGAGGCATCAAGGATTCGTCTCCGTACTTGCACGATGGCAGGCTGCTGACGTTAGAGGATACCGTGGGGTTCTTCAACCTTGTGTTAGGAACCCAGCTGACGGCCGAAGAGAAACAGGACCTGGTGGCATTTCTGCGCGTGCTTTAACTGTCATAAGGAAGACGGCGTGGAAAAATTGTGGCCGCGGAGGAACACGCAGACAGTCATGGCGGTGATCGTTTGAACAATCAAAGGAACACAGGAGGTGGCACATGAAATTGGACAATGACTACGACGTCAAGTCGTTCGACTTGCACGGGCTGGTCGGGATTTCTGATCGAACGCTCGAGATGCATCTCAAGCTGTACGAGGGATATGTGAAGGCCGCGAACCAGCTTACGACCCAGATTGGCGAGATGCTCAAAGATGGACGGATTGATCAGGAGGAAATGCCTGCCTATTCCGAGCTGACCAGACGGCTGGGATTTGAATACAACGGGATGGTCTTGCACGAATATTACTTTGAGAATTTGGCCAAAGGCGGAGCCGGCAATCCCGGTCAAAGCTCTGCATTTGTAAAGGCCGCAGAAGATAGTTTCGGCTCCTATGACATGTGGAAATTGGACTTTTCCAGCGTGGGGAAGATGCGAGGAGTGGGCTGGGCCATTTGTTATGTGAATCCACATAGTGGCCGACTCTCGAATCACTGGATTAGCCTGCATGAAAATGGAAATGTCGCCGGTTTTATTCCCGCTCTCGTTATGGATGTGTGGGAACATGCCTATCTCCTCGATTATAAGCCTTCGGAGAGGGCGTCCTACATCGAGGCATTCTTCTCCAATATCGATTGGAAGTCAGTGGAAAAGCGGCTGTAGTTCTCCGAGCCGGCATTGGCGAAAACAGCACGAGGATGATTGGAAAGCCTTCGGCGACTCATGATCTGCAACATAAAACCTGGGGTATTCCCCGACAGGAGGAAATCGTGAAAGAAACCACAACGACGACGGTGCAACCTGGAACAACGGCGCCTCGCACTTCTCAGAAGGAAGGAATCATCAAAGAAGCCATCGGTCTGACCGATGTGAAAACGCTCCGGGCTCGGGCACGGGAAGGGATTGAGGACGGGGCCATGACCGCGGGATACAAGGCCAAAGCGGAGACCGTGATCACGTTGCTGAACGAAGCCCTCGCCACAGAAATCGTGTGCGTCCTTCGCTATAAGCGCCATTACTTCATGGCCACCGGGATCAGCTCCCTCAGCGTGAAGGGCGAGTTTCTCCAGCATGCCGCTGAGGAACAAGTCCATGCCGATCAATTGGCTGAACGGATTGTACAACTGGGGGGAGAACCCAATCTGTCTCCGGAAGGGCTGCTGAGCCGGAGCCACTCGGAATATGTCGAAGGCACGTCCTTGGTGGAGATGATCACGGAAGACCTGATTGCCGAACGGATTGCGATCGACAGCTATCGGGAAATGATCACCTATGTCGACACTGATGACCCCACGACTCGTAAAGTATTGGAGGGGATCCTTGCGCAAGAAGAAGAGCATGCCGAGGACCTGGCCAGTCTTCTGAAGGAGCTGGGCCCGTAAGCTCATGCCCGTAATCGAGGGTGTGAATCGGCAGAGGAAGAGAGGCATCATGGGAAAAGGGTTCACTTTTTGGCTGCTGGGCGTGCCGGTCACGTTGATTGTCGCCCTCTGGGCCTTCGGGATCATTTGATAAGACCGCGTGTGGAGGGCCTACTGGTCTAGCGGGATCCTGATACCTGATAGAGGAGGTGGAGTGCGGGCGACAACGGAGAATTTGAACATGCTCGTCGAGCATGCGGCGGAAGCACTGGGCGACACTGTGCAGCGGGTCCATGCATGAGATGGTGCAAGGTACGAGCCGATCGTTCTTGGTCAACCTGGCTAGCATGGTAGCGGGGCTCAGGGCCACGACGGGCGTCGCCAAGGCACACATTCATCGAGAAGGAGGGGCGAACAATGGCAGATGACAGAGGGTGTTCATTGGGAGCGGTGGGATTGGCGTTTGTGGGCGGAGGAATGGTGGGGGCGGCGATGGCGTTGTTACTGGCGCCGCAGTCTGGTCGTAAGTCACGGGAGCAGGTGCGCGAGTATGTTCGGCGAGCCGAAGAGGATGTCCATGAGTTGAGCGAGAAGGCCACCCAGGCGATGGATCAGGCGGTGGAGAAGGGGCGCGAGTTCGTCCAGGCGAAAAAGCAGTTGTGGCCGAGGCGGTCGAGGCCGGGCGCGCGGGTATGCAGCGGGAGCGTGAGCGGCTGTCTGGACACAAGAAGGCATGACGACAGAGTGCAGAGCCACCGATGAATAAGCTATGCACGGGCCTCGTCTACCCGGTCAGGCCAGGATGGCTCCATCAAGGTAGAGGCTACGCCGGGTGATCAGCATCGCATTGATGCTGAAGAGGTCGTGAAGCGGGCTTGTCCCTATCGATTCATCGATTCTTCAAGATCGCCGGGGCAGATTCGGCGCCCGTACTGTATCGCGCAGTCGTGTAGGGAGTCGTTTACCGTCACGCTGAAGCACCCTGCCTTCTTCGACAAGATGAATCAATTCAGCGGCAACGAGCCGGGCACCGGCGGACTGGTCACGTTCAAGGACTCGAACTGGCTGATGTCCATTGTGCTGGCCCATCAACCGCACTTCGCGAACCAGCCTGCCGATGTGCAGGTGTTTTGGGGGTACTCGCTCTTTCCGGACCGGATCGGCAATTTCGTTCCGAAGCCGATGGCCGAATGCACAGGCGCAGAAATTCTGCAGGAACTCTGCGGTCACCTATGGTTCGATCTGAGACCGTTGAATTGGCCAACTGCATTCCGTGCAGAATGCCCTACATCACCAGCATGTTCATGCCGCGCAGGCTCAGCGATCGACCGCTGCCGGTGCCTCGCGGCTCGGAAAATTTTCGTTCATCAGTCAATTCGTCGAAATTGAGAGTGATGTGATGTTTACGGTGAAGTATTCGGTGCGCGCGACTCAGATGGCCGTCTATGAGTTGCTGGGTATCGAGCGCAAGATTCCGTCCATTACGCCACACGACACATCACTCCGAACGAAGGTTGAAGCCTTGATCAAGGCATTCACGTAATAGTGAATTGATGTTCGCAGCCAGCTCAAGAAAGGTATATGCCATGTCCCAACACAGCACCGTCAATCGCAGGATCGTTCTGAATTCCCGTCCTATCGGCGCCCCGACCGACGAGAATTTCCATCTTGAAGAACTCGCTATGCCGGTTCTTCCAGCCGGCCAGCTGCTTTTGCGCACGCTCTTTCTTTCACTTGACCCCTATATGCGTGGCCGTATGAGCGATGCACCGTCCTATGCCGCGCCTGTGGCTGTGGGCGACGTGATGGTCGGCGGCACCGTCTCACGCGTGGAAGACTCCCGGCATCCTGGCTACCAACGGGGCGACCTCGTCCTCAGCTACAGCGGCTGGCAGGACTATGCTTTCTCCGACGGCACGGGTCTCACCAAGCTGGATCCAAGCATGGCTCGCCCCTCGCTGTCCCTTGGTCTCCTGGGCATGCCCGGCTTTACGGCCTATATGGGTCTCCTCGACATCGGCCGGCCAACAGTAGGAGAAACGGTGGTGGTCGCCGCCGCAAGCGGAGCGGTCGGCTCAGTAGTGGGTCAGATCGCTAAGATTAAGGGCTGTCGCGCGATTGGGATCGCCGGCGGCGCAAACAAGTGCCGATTTGTTACCGAAGAGCTGGGTTTCGATGCTTGCCTCGATCACCTCAGCGCCGATGTGCCACGACAATTGGCAGCGGTGTGCCCGAAGGGTATCGACATCTATTTCGAGAGTGTGGGCGGCGCCATCTTCGATGCCGTCCTGCCTCTGCTGAATGTGCGAGCCCGTGTTCCGCTATGCGGCTTGGTCGCGACCTACAACCACACCGAGCTCCCCAAAGGCCCGGATCGCTTAGGGCTCCTGACCCGCACGTTGCTGACCAAACGAATCACGATGCAGGGTTTCATCATCTTCGACGACTACGGTGACCGCTACGGCGAGTTCCTCGGCCAGATGAGCGTCTGGCTCAAGGAGGGCAAGGTTAAGTTCCGCGAAGACATCGTCGATGGTCTTGAGAATGCCCCGCAGGCCTTCATCGGCCTGCTCGAAGGCAAGAACTTCGGCAAGCTCGTCATTCGCGTCGCGAACGACTGACCGCTCCCATACCTACTCAGGAGGAGTCTACATGCACATTTTAATGGTACTGACCTCACACGATCAGCTCGGCAATACTGGCGAAAAAACCGGCTTCTGGCTGGAAGAATTCGCCGCCCCCTACTATGTGTTCAAGGACGCAGGCGCGGAAATCACACTGGCGTCACCGCTCGGTGGCCAGCCGCCGCTCGACCCCAAGAGCGACGTCCCGGCATCGCATACCGAATCCACTCGCCGTTTCAAGGCGGATCTCGCCGCTCAGCTGTCGCTTGCCGGCACATTCAAGTTGGACGAGATGTCGGGGGACACATTCGACGCGGTGTTTTACCCTGGCGGTCATGGTCCCCTATGGGATTTGGCAGAAGACGCATCCTCGATCGCCCTGATTGAAACGATGCTAGCAGCGGGAAAACCGGTGGCCGCGGTGTGCCATGCGCCTGCAGCCCTACGCCATGCCAAGACCGCCGGTGGCATTCACGTGGTGCAGGATAGAGCGGTCACCGGCTTTACCAATACCGAGGAAGAGGCGGCCGGACTGACCCAGGTCGTTCCCTTCCTGGTCGAAGACATGCTCAAGCAGAACGGCGGTCGCTATTCTAAGGTGGCCGACTGGCAACCCTATGTTGTCACCGACGGACTGCTGATCACAGGCCAAAACCCCGCGTCTTCCGAGCCGGCCGCCAAGGCACTGCTGGTGAAACTCGGCCATCGTTCTTTTATTGGAAACGCTTCCTAGCCCGCATGATGCATGAGCACGTCTGCTGCAATTGCCGATCCGCTGCTACGATAAGCCTTCGGCCAGCGGGCTCGCCCCTCTGACCTCTACGTACTGCACGAGTACGCATTGAGGCCTCAGTGCTCCGCGCGCCGTCTCGCCACGCGGCTCAGCGATTTTGCCATGAACCGTCATGCATCATGCGGGCGAGAACGATTCCTTAGGGGCCAGCGTGAGCATCCTTGCCGAGATCCTCGTCGCGATACTGTTGTCTTGCGAGTCCAATGTTTCCACCTGAGCAATTCTGACCAGTCTTACTCCACTTTGAAGCGTAGTATAACCCGGAAGAGGCGATCGACCTCGGCCCTCTCCAGGCCGCAGTCGATACAATAAAGACGATTCCGCGGATACCCTACTCAGGGAGTCGGCGCTCGTTGGCGGCATTGCGTAGCTGATGAGCGGAGTCAGGCAACGAACGGCTCGTCGAGCATGCTTTGCATCATAGGGAGGGCATTGCGCAATGGTGCCATCAGGATGCAACGTGCCAGCGACCATCTGGCCGTCGTGATTGCGGAACGGGTGCCCTGCGATGCCGGGAGTTATGATCTCAAGCCGGGTGGCATCGAAGTGTTGAAGCAGATGGGAGTGCTCTTGAAGACGGCTTCTTTCAAGGAAATCCGAGCGGTTGGACATGCTGACGGAGACTCGGTCTCTGACCGTTCCAATCAGTATTTCGAGAAGGTGGCCATATCCAAAGCATGAGCGACTCACACGGTACGCGTACTCAGGGGAAACAGAATTGGATTCGCAGAGCTACATTGTCGAAGGGTATGGGGACATTCGGCCGATCGCGAGCAATGAGACGGAAGACGGACAGCAACTGAATCGACGCGTCGAGGTTGTGCTGTACGCAGGAATTTGACGACACTCTCCTGAATGAACGACAGCGGTCACGGACCAGTCATGATGCAGAATTTGGATATTGCCTCCGTTCTCTTGTTGTTGAGCGCTGTTGTCTGCGGCGCCGCGATCTATTATTCATTTGGGATCGCTCGTCAATGGGTAGGACGATGGAATCGTGCCACCAACGGGACGATCCGCAGGGCGGTCGTGCCTGATTCGTCTCTCGATGAGCATATCGCCACCCAATGGACTGAAGGCCGCCTGCGGTTGGACTTTCTTCTGGCGTTGATCAAACAGCTTGGGGTCTCGTTGGAGCAGAATGTGGAGAGGCTGGGCCGACTTGATCCTGCCGATCCCCTGTATGAACGCGAAGCCCGCGAGATGGTCGAGCCTAGCCTGCGGCGATTCGCCTTCGATCAACATCTGCGGGATGAGTGCCGCACGCTGATTCCGTCGCTGCAGTTCTGTGCTCAGGAGCTTGCGGAATCTCAGGGCCTAGACATGACACAGAAACTGAAGGTCCTTGGCGAGATCCAAGCAGCGATCAATTCGGCTGATCGCAGCTGAGAGGCGGAGAGCAAGTTCATCGATATTGCAGGGAACTATTGCGCAGGATTCATGGGCAGGCTCTGATGAGCATCGCTGATGTCCGCCGGCACCGAGTCACTTGACCTCCCATCGCAATTACTCACACATGAGCTATTTTGATCAGAACATTCTTCATCCGCAGGCCTAACCTCTAGCTCCGGGTGAGCAATCTGGTCCTGACAGTTTGATCGCGACATCTGGCGAGGAGAGTAACAACATGTCGAACTCAATTTTGAATGTGCGCGTGATCCTGTTCCTCATCGGCGCCCTCGTCTTCGCCCTTGTGGCGCCTGATACGGGCATCGCGCAGGACTCTATCTCCGTCGTCGGGCCCACCTCGCCAGCACCGCCTCAGGCCGTTCCCATCGGCCCGCCCGATCCCGAGGAGGCGAGGCAGTCTCCGTCCTGGGAAATGAGGCCCGGCAGGAGCTATCTCATACCGGCGGTTGAAATCCTCGCCTACGGCTTTTTGCTCAACCTCTATGATCGGCATTACACCGAACCAAAGAATGAATACCGCACGACCTTCAACACGGTGAGCACGAATTTGACCGACTCGCGGTGGGTCCTTGACAGAGACCAGTTCTCCGTCAATCAGTTTCTGCATCCCTACGGTGGAACAGTCTACTTCGGATTGGCTCGATCGGCCCGCCTCAATTTTTGGGAATCATTTCTCTATGCGGGCGCTGGTAGTTTTCTCTGGGAAATCGCCGGCGAGAAGACACCACCCTCTATCAACGACCAGATCACGACCACCTTTGGCGGGACCTTTCTGGGAGAGCCACTCTTCCGAATGGCCAATCTGCTTCTGGAAAGCGACGATAACGGCAAGCCGGGCTTCTGGCGGGAACTAGCAGCTGCCGTCATTTCTCCTCCCACGGGTTTTAACCGCCTTGCCTTTGGCAACCGATTCGACGAAGTCTACCCAAGTCATAAGCCGGCGATCTTCCTGCGCCTTCAAGTCGGTGCAACGCTGACCTCCGGTAGCGAGAATGTCTCATCCTCTATTAAAGAGCAGGGAGCCACCGGAGACGTTACGTTTACCTACGGGCTTCCAGGAAAGCCTGGCTATACGTATACACGGCCGTTCGACTACTTTGACTTCCATCTTACCAGCACCACGGCAAACACGATTCAAAGCATAGAGACACGTGGGCTGCTGATCGGTACCAGCTATGCGTCCGGCGATTCCACGCGCGGTATTTGGGGCCTGTACGGGAGTTACGACTATATCGCGCCGCAAATATTTCGCGTCTCAACGACCGCGCTCTCACTTGGGACCACCTGGCAGACCTGGCTCTCCCAGGACGTCGCACTTCAGGGAACCTCACTCGGAGGCGTTGGTTATGGCGCAGCCGGCAGCGTCCAACGTGCGGATGAGCGGGATTATCATTATGGCGCCACTCCACAAGCCCTGCTCTCGTTCCGTCTCATTCTTGGCGATAGAGCCATGCTCGATGTCACGGGACGCGAGTATTATGTCACTGGGCTGCTCTCAGCGGACCCTCAAGCAAGGGAAAATATCCTGCGAGGCGAGGGATCCTTCACCGTCCGCATCTTCGACCGTCATGGTCTCAGCATCCGGTATGACATCTCCCATCGCGATGCGAATTATCCGCAAGTGGCCTTTAAGGATCAGACGGTCAGCAGCGTGAGTCTGATGTACGTATTGCTAGGAAATAGCGGATTTGGCGCCGTGGATTGGCGCTAGCCAGCTTTACTCGCGAGGGTTAAGGCTGGGGAGGAATACGGAATATGTCGATAATCTTCCCAAATGTTACGTTAGCACACTCGAACCCAAATCCCATTTTCAAATCAGGGTATTCCCGGTCAGGATTGTTGTAGGCGGTTAGATCTATCAAGGCAGTGAGAGCTTCTTCCAATAAACGCTTAAACTCTTGGTGTTCTGCTCCTATTGCCTGATCGTCGAAGGTTGTAAGATCAGTCAGCAAGGCAAAACGACGCTCATCGTTGACGGCTTCCTGCAACTTAAGGCTAACCTGACACAACAAAGAAGCACTCATCTTCAAACGAGCACGCCATTGGTTAAGGTGAACGGACCATGGGTCGTTCACATCATCTTCATTATTAACTGTCTCCTTAGTCATCTGATAAACCTCCCATGGTTGCCTGCTGGTCGTTCTGGATACTAATACGCAACTTATGATATACAGGCACCACCTTATGCGAGAACTTATTCTTTTTATTTTAAGCCTTACTAGCATCCTTGTAACTAGGGCGTGTTAACACTAATGGCCATTTTTATGAGATACTGCGGAGATGGAAATCACCGACGCACAGTATCGCCACATCGCGCTGTGTTTGCCGACACCACGCGGCAACGTGACGCTCGACAATCTGCACGTACTCAATGCCATCTTGTACGTCGCCGAGCAGGGGTGCAAATGGCGCGGGCTCCCCAAGCGATTCGGCAACTGGCACACCATCTATACGCGCAT
>JBBRRK010000065.1:0-17936 GCA_038200765.1 Nitrospirales bacterium | reverse complement strand
TACTTGGCCATGCCCTTATCCGCACAGACTTTCGTCAACGCCGCGGTCAACGTCGTCTTGCCGTGGTCCACGTGCCCAATCGTCCCAATATTCACGTGCGGCTTCCGCCGCTCATATTTCGCCTTCGCCATACCTCGCTCCTTTTCTGAAAATCTCTGGAAGCCTTATCCCCTCGCGCTCACTGAATGAGCCCGCAGATCGAGCAAGCTCTGCTTGGAGCCCACGACGCGGATCGAACGCGTGACCTCGTCCTTACCAAGGACGTGCTCTACCAACTGAGCTACGTGGGCGGCCCTCTCCGTGAAACGTGAATCGTAAAAGGTGAAACGACACGCTGATATAGCTCTCCATGTTATGGCCTCGAATTTTCACGTTTTACGCCTCACGTCTTCTCATTGGAGCGGGCGATGGGATTTGAACCCACGACAGCCAGCTTGGAAGGCTGGAACTCTACCACTGAGCTACGCCCGCCCTTCTCTAGTTCAGTGCTGAGTCCATTTTCTGGTTCTAGGTGTATACGCTCGCTCAGCACTCAAGACTCGTCACTTGCCTGCTTTAGGTCTTCATGTGGTGGGCAGGCAAGGATTCGAACCTTGGAAGCCGATGGCAACAGATTTACAGTCTGCCCCCTTTGGCCACTTGGGTACCTGCCCGAAACACCTTGCATGCGACACAACAAATAATCCGAGAGCCCTTAATAATTGCTTTCTTCTTCCAGATGATGAAAAAAAGAAAAGCAAGCCGGTCCACGCACGGCTCCCCTCCGTCTTGACTACGGATGAACACGATTCGATGTGGACACAGACCTGTTTATGAAACGCTGGATTCTATTGATGAAGTATGGCGAAGTCAAGACCCAAAAGTAGAATTATCTTGTTTTTCTCAGAAAGTACCTAACCTGCATGGACTTTCCTGGTGCCGCGCTGCCAGGCCATCTCTTTTTCATATTTCCACCTCTTGAAATCATTCATGCTGTTAAACCACTCTCACGTTCCTGGCACTTCATAGGTATTTCATGGGTTTACGGAAATACGTACTTTCCTATCCGCACCGACCCTGTCGTTCAACCACTTGGCCTAAACCGGAAAGTGCTCCCTTCGCACGGGCTAGGAGGCTAGGGGGAAACTCAAGGACATTCTTCATCAGTACCACTGCCTCTTGCTCCGATAAACGCGAGGCAGGGGCCAAGTACCGCTTTCGAGCCACGACCCGTTCACCGGGATCTTCCGGTTCGTAATACCCGCGGAGCGTTCCTTCTCGATCGGCATTCTTGAGACGACGCACCCATTCGTCCTGACCCTTTCCTGATTTCCGAATCGATCGCCCTGCACCGTTGGCGAGCTCCAACTGATTCCACACCATCCACCCGACAAACACCGCCCATGTTTCGTTGAGGGCTTCCCAGGATTCACCCTCAGTCAGAAACCGCTCCTCAGTTTCATACTTCCTCTGTACAACCGGTGTGATCAGTACCGCTCCATAGTGACAGTCCTGCTGCACCCTCGCAAAAGCAAGCACGGGATCCGGCGCAACCTCGGACGAAGCCTCAGCTGCCGTCACCAAGTAATCGACGTACGCGTGGAACAGTTCGTGATAGAGCGTCTCGATCTCGGAATGGGTGAGCCGCCCGAGTGGACGCAACGTGGCTCCGGCTCCATTGAAGGACAGCGCACGATTGAGCACCATCCGATGCTCCCCGAGATGATATTCGGCCGCATAGCTGTGTAAATCGTCAAACTCAAAATGAACGAAGCTCGGTGGGACGGTCTTGAGGAACTTCGTCGGGAGACCCAGCGCGTGAGCCTCATTGAGCAACTGACGCCACATTCGGTCAGCGGACGGCAGGTGCTCTTCCGACATTCCCACATTCGGCGCGAGGGAAAGTCCGCCCATGAGGAGTCCCATCGCAACCACTCTGCATAACGTACGCAACATCGCCAACAATCTGTGAGACGTGAAACGTCAAACGTTTCGAAACAAGAGCACTCGGCAGCCCTACGTTTCACCTTTCACATCTTACCTTTTACGATTCTTCAGAATCCTGCTAATGATCATCGCGAGCATACCAGTCAGGACGCCCACCTTCTTCCAGGAGGACCAGTTGGTCCAGCAGCGCAGGCGAGACAGGGTCCAAGAAACGTGACGGCTTCGACAGGACCATGCCACTCCCCCGATCGAACACATTGATGGGGTAGGTCAAGAACAAATGCCGCTTGGCTCTCGTCACAGACACATAGAACAACCGGCGCTCCTCCTCCAGCCCCTCCTCTTCACTAAACGAATAGACCGACGGAAATCGTCCATCCACGATCCAGATGACGAAGACACATTGCCACTCAAGTCCCTTGGCAGAATGGATTGTGGATAACACGAGTCGTTCATCGTCTCGATCGGATGCCTCCACGCCGGCAACACGTCCATCCGGTGGCTCCAGCGCCAGATCAGATAGAAACGTTTCGACCTCCTGATACCCCTCCGCGATCGTCTGCAAATGGTCCAAGTCCCGCATACGCTTGGGATAGTCGTCGTACTGCGTCTTCAAAATCGGCAGGTAATATTCGTAAATATGATTCACCTGCTCGGACGGCCGAAGATCGCCGGCCACGGCAAGACTTTCGAGCGTCAGGGCCAAATCTCTGAGCCCCTTCCCTGATCGCCCCGTCATCTCACGAAGGGTGTGATAGGGCTTGTCTGATTTCACCAGTGCGGCCATGACATCCTGCGCCTTCTTTGGCCCCACGCCTTCAACGAGCATCAGCACGCGATGC
The DNA here is from genome assembly GCA_038200765.1 of Nitrospirales bacterium. Taxonomy (GTDB): domain Bacteria; phylum Nitrospirota; class Nitrospiria; order Nitrospirales; family Nitrospiraceae; genus Palsa-1315. Next base: position 15,168 of record JBBRRK010000065.1, on the reverse strand, counting down.
CAGCTCACGACATCCAAGGGGTTCGCCACGACGCGCATATGGGCCAGCAAATCCTTGACGTGTGCGGTCTCGATAAATTTCACCCCGCCGCGTTTGACAAACGGCAGTCCGTGACGAGAGAGCTCGATTTCAAGATCGAACGAATGAAAGCTCGATCGAAACAACACCGCCATTTCGTCGAGCGGAACCCCTTCCTCCCGCAACTCCAAAATCTTCTGGGCAATAAAACGCGATTGGGCGTTCTCTCCTGCCGCCTCCACCAGAACCGGCAACGGCCCATCAAGCTTCCTCGTGAAGAGATGCTTGCTGTACTTCTCCGTCGCCGCTTCGATAATGGCATTCGCGAGATTCAGAATCGGCTGGGTGCTGCGGTAATTCTCCTCCAGTTTATAGATTATCGTACCGGGAAAGAGCGATGGGAATTCCATAATGTTCTTGAACGTCGCGCCGCGGAAGGCATAAATCGACTGCGCGTCGTCGCCGACGACCATCACGTTCTGATGGGTGGAGGCGAGATGCCGGACGACATCCGCCTGCAAGCGGTTCGTGTCCTGATACTCATCCACCAGAATGTATCGATACAGCGAGGAAATCGTCCGCCGGACTCCTTCATCTTCCATCACAAGCCGCCGCAGCAACACCAGCAGATCGTCATAATCCACCAGCTGACGCTGACGCTTCGACGCCTGATATCCCCGCTGCAACTGACCCAACGCCTCCAGATGGTCTGAAAAATGATCGAACTCCTCGACCACGATCTCGTCGAGCGAGCGCAAGGTATTTTCGGCCTTGCTGAACATCTCCGCAATCGTGGCTTTACGAGGAAACCGCTTATCTTTTTCGTTCAAACCCAGCTGCGCGCGAACCAACGCGATCAAGTCTTCGGCGTCGCCCCGATCAAGAATCGTGAAGCCCGGTTCAAGTCCGATAGACCGGCCATAGCGCCGGAGCAACATATTGGCCACAGAGTGAAACGTGCCGCCGCGAACACGTTCGCTACGCACGCCGATTAATTCACCGGCCCGGTGGAGCATCTCCTGCGCTGATTTTCGGGTAAAGGTCAGGAGCAGAATGTGGGACGGATCAATCCCCGAATCGATTAAATAGGCCACGCGGTAGACCAACGTCCGTGTCTTGCCGCTACCGGCGCCGGCAATGACCAACGAGGGCCCTTCGCCCGCAGTCACAGCCGCAAGCTGCTGGGCATTCAACGCCGCCGCATAATCGATGGAGAGCGTCCGAGGAACGGCCTCATCAACCGGCCGTTTGAGCAGATACGTTTTGGTTTCTCGTTCCATAGGGATGAGTGAGAAAATTGTTGGGCAGTCCAGTCATTCAGGGGAAGCGCTGTATAGCATACTCCTCGCCGCCCTTTCAAAGCACGACGAGGCATAACAGGATGCTGAAAAATCCCGCCAGCTTCGTTCTCGACTCATCGAAATCCTCAACGTACCCCTGAGGGTACGCCTCCGGTTTCGATTCGCCTGCGGCCTTGCTGACAGCCTTTTTGAGCATCCTGAGGTTTCTTGTACAACTGCACCACCATCTAAAATGCCAAAGGCGCATTGTGTAAAACTGAGTTTTCCCTCAGCCTGTAAGGATGTGCGTGTCGTCGCCGACAAGACGAATAATACCGGAGTGACGGCGAGGGGGATGACATGAGCGATCGGTGTGGATTCTAGCGGCTCGAAGAATCGTTACAGGGCGCGGAAAGGCGTCAAATCAGCATCGACCCCTTGGCGTCAGACGGAGATGCAACATGCGCAATACTCAAGACAGTTGCTGACACCCTTATATTCTCCAGGTTACCGAATAGCTTAGCTTGAAAGTGGGTGCTCATCTGAATACCATGTGTACCCAGCGCTAGGTATCCCACGTGCAGTTTCCTCATCTATCTTTTCAAGCTCACCTATAGTAATGCTCCGGAGCATCCTCCTTCTCATTTAGAAGAATTAACCGTTGGTCATCAGTAAGCTTTCTTTGAATAGCCATCGCGGCTTGATTTACGTCAGCCCCAAAAGCTGCCCGTATCGTAACAAATCCTAACCGCCTGCATGTGCCATCTAGATTTGCCCAACAGTTTCTGCCCTCAATAAGAGTCTTATAGACTTTAACCATAAATGCGCTCCGTCACCACATCGAAGGGTCAGGAGGGGAAGTGAATGGTGTCAGCAGCCATTATTCACCAGAACTCACAGCCATCAATCAAACAATCGTTCCAGACCCCTTTTGAGCCCACGTTTCATGCGCAAAAGCAGCAAGGGCGATGCGACGGAAAAGTTCGCATTCGATAGTCTGCAGTTGTCCATAACAGCAACGGCTTCCCTCAGGATGCTCAAAAAGGCTGTCCATCAAGGCCGCAGCGAGTGAAGACCGGAGGCGTACCCTCTGGGGTACGTTGAGGATCTGAACGATGCGAGAACGATGCTGGCGGACTTTTTCAACATCCTGTTACTTTACTGCGTCGATTCCTTGACCTTAGCAGCTCTCTGCTCAGCCGACTGCTCCAATATGCTTTCCACCTGACGGGCCTTATCCATCGGAGTCTTTATCGCATCCACCGCGGCCTGACCTGCTGCCTGCGTCGCCGCATTGCCAGACGCAGCCGCAGCCTTCGTCTTTTCCACTGGCGTCTCCTGACTACAGCCCCATAGCCCCACCATCGTCAGCAACCCGATTCCGAAGAACACCGTGTATTTGGATTTCTTCATCGCAATCTCCTCAACTCTCAATTCAACATTCAACATTGACCATTCAACATTTCCCACAAGTAATCCTACCCGTGAGACAACAAGCGGACAAGGTAATCCTAAAACTGTCTCTTTGATCGCCGAACCTGTCTCCGCTATAATCACACGACCGAACAGGAGACCCCTATGGCCACCGCCAACCAAGAACACCAATCGCAACTCCGCCAACTCGCCGAACTCATACTGGCCGTCGCTGGCGAATCCGTCTCGGTTATGAAACGGAACGCCCCGGAGCGGGCTTTGAAATTGAAACGACATGATGAGTGGGACATCTACCTTGAGTTTCTCAAGGTTATGTTTAATCTCACCGACCGGCTCTCTGCGCTGTACCTGCCGATCAAAGCACAGCCCCAGTTCATGGACAGTCTCGAGGACGCCGTCACCCTACAATTGAAACACGTGCTGAAACCGGCATTCGGTTCCGACACCGACCAAACAGAAATCATGCTCACCGTCGGGGCGGCGGTGGCGGAGAGTCGGCAGATCTATGAGACGTACCGATTTCTCGTCACCGAACACAATCCCATGAAGGACGAGATGTTGAAAGACTTTGGTGGGCGAGTCTCCGACGCGATGGGGATCGCAGGGAACGCGCAGGTGTCGTCCGCCGCAACGCTCTGCGCAAGCGCCGTGATTCCGGCCATCAAAGCGATTTTAGCTGGAGACGCGCCGCCAGCCACCGCAGTCGAGACAGCCTCTCCGATAGCGATCGATGCCACGTCTGCACCGACACCCGCCCCCGCGATGCCTGAGCTCCAAGGTCCGACGGGAACCGACATCACATTGGTGAGCGTCATGTCGACCGTCATCGGAGAAGAAGTGGAAACTCGGTGGGGGCTGCATCCTCGATTTCGACAAGATCTTCCCCCGGAGGACATGCAACGAATCGCCAAACTGATGAACCGAGTGGCGAAAATACTTGGCGAACGGTATGCCTCCGTGGCATTCTCGGACGAGTGGACATCTTGGCATAAGGCCGGTCACGCATGATTGCCGCAAGAACCGTAAAAAGTAAGACGTGAAACGTAGGACTGCCGAATACTCTTCCTCCGCGAAACATTGTACGTCTAACGTTTCACGAATCGTCAGACGGCCGGGTTGAGCATTCTGCAGGCCGTTCCCCCACGACAATACTCGGTTCGATACTATAACGAGGAGGTTTAGTGGATAACTCGCAGGCAGCAGCCAACTTACCGAACGGTATTCCATCCGGTCTCTCACGTCTCATGGAATTGGCACATAATCTTTGGTGGAGTTGGACTCCGGAGGCCCGTCGGTTATTTGAACACATCGATCCAACCCTCTGGGTGCTGACCCACCACAACCCCGTCGAACTACTGGCCAAAGTCAGGCCCGACCGACTCATGTACCTGACCCAAGATCCCTCGTATATGCGGATGTACTCCGCCGTCCTCAAGATGTTCGACGAGTACCATCAGAACGGATCTAGTTGGTTTAAAACACAGCACGGCGATTTGAATGCTCCCACCATCGCCTACTTTTCTGCAGAGTTTGGTCTGCATCGGTCCATTCCCATCTACAGTGGTGGCCTAGGCATTCTTGCCGGGGACCATTGTAAGGAAGCGAGCGATCTGGGTGTGCCCCTGGTGGGCATCGGATTCATGTATCCACAAGGATATTTTCGACAACGGATCACGCCGGAGGGGTGGCAAGAAGCCGCCTATGCTCCATTCAAACAAGCAGAATCGCCGATTCATCCTGCCCTCACTCCGTCAGGAGAGGCCTGCAGGATAACGGTCGAGATTGGTAGCCGGATCGTCGCAGCAGCGGTCTGGAAAGTGCTCGTCGGACGGGTGACCCTCTACCTCATCGATACAGACGTCCCCGAAAACAGCCCTGAAAACCGAGCGCTTTCAGCTCGTTTGTATGGCGGCGATCAGGAGATGCGCCTCTGTCAGGAGTTTCTGCTGGGTATCGGCGGTGTCCGTATGCTGCGTGCATTGGGCATCGCGCCGACGGTCTGGCATGCCAATGAGGGCCACTCCGCCTTCCTCACCTTGGAGCGCATTCGCGAATTGGTCCAGAAGGGGTCGACGCACGCGGACGCCAGCGAAACCATCCGCCAGAGCACGGTGTTTACAACCCATACACCGGTACCGGCCGGTCACGACGTATTTCCCCACCACCTCATGGACCGGTACTTTGCCGGCTATTGGGAACAGTTGGGCCTCTCACGGGAAGACTTCCTTCGTCTGGGAGATACCCCAGAATCCCAGGGGCATGGTTTCAACATGACGGCACTGGCCATGCGGCTGGCCGCCCATGTAAACGGGGTCAGTCGTGAGCACGGGCAGGTCTCGCGAGAAATGTGGCGACATCTGTGGCCCGGCCTTCCGATCGAGCAAGTCCCGATTCGTAGCGTGACCAACGGCATCCATGCACCGACCTGGGTCTCGCCGGAACTCAGCCAACTCTACGGTAAGCATCTCGGCCCCGAGTGGGCGGAAAAATGTGACGAGACGGCGATGTGGCAACGGGTCTTAGATATTCCAGACCAAGAACTCTGGACCGTACGTCAAACCATGAAACGTAAACTCATGAGTTTCATTCGTGAACGTGCCAGGAGCGGCTGGATGCAGGGCCACCTCCAAGCCTCGCAGGTCATCACGCGAGGCACGCTGCTCGACCCCGAAGCGCTCACCATCGGCTTCGCCAGGCGTTTTGCCACCTACAAGCGGGCCACCTTGTTGTTCCGCGACTTCGAACGGCTGAAACAGCTGCTCCACAACCAATGGCGTCCCGTCCAATTGATCTTTGCCGGCAAAGCCCACCCAGCCGATGAACCTGGTCGCTATTTCATCCATGAAGTATTGAGCTTTTGCGACGACCATAAATTGGGCGGACACGTGGCGTTCATAGAAAACTATGATATGCACATGGCGAAATTTCTCGTCCAAGGGGTCGACATTTGGCTCAACACCCCACGTTTTCCCTTGGAAGCGAGCGGCACGAGTGGACAAAAGGCTGCGCTCAACGGCGTCATCAACCTCAGCGTCCTTGATGGATGGTGGAAAGAAGGCTACAACGGAGCCAATGGATGGGGCATTGAACCCTTAGTCGGGAACCAGGACATTCAGGCCCAAGACGAGCATGACGCGCAACAGCTCTACCGCATGCTGGAGCAAGAAGCCATCCCCCTCTACTATCAACGAGACCTTGACGGGATACCACGCGGCTGGTTGCAACTCATGAAGGAAAGTCTTCGAACCAACGCCCCTCGCTTCTGCACCAAACGAATGGTCAAGGAGTACGTCGACATGATGTATACGCCCGCCATGGTTCTCGCATCTTCGACATGGTAATGGACCATCTAACAAGCCGTGAAACGTGAATCGTCACACGTGAAAGGTTCCGAAGGGAAAAGACTCGGTCGTCGTACGTGTCACTTTTCACGCCTGACGGTTCGACACGCTCACCGTCCTGAGCCAAGCCGAGGGATCCTTCATGTATTGGAGAAAGTCCGTCGCGACGCCACGACTGCCACGCTGCGGATGCTCCTACTGCTTACCCTCGGAGCGATCGTCGTAAGCCCCCTCTCTGCGCAAGCAGGCACATCGACGCCACCGTCCAACCTCGCCCTTGAACGTGAAGCCTCACTCGCGTTCAACCGTGCCGAATACGGCCAGGTTCTACAGATCTGGTATTCGCTTGCGCCTGAGACCACCGCATCGCTGCCGCTCATCCGCCTTGCCTTCCAGAGCTCCCTCAAGCTTGGACGGCCGGAGGAAGCGCTCACACTCTATCAACGGCTTGTCCCTGCAGATCGACCGGACGATCCCACGCTCTTACGCCCCTTGGCACTCAGCTTTCTCACCAGCCATGTTCGCGACCCACAAGAGTCGGTAAGGATCGTAGCCTATACGATACTGGCTGAACTTGGCCTTGCAGAAACAAGGGCCGTCCTGGAAGACGGGCTGCTCGATGCATCCGTCCTAGTGCGGGCTCGTGCCGCAGACGCCATCGGCAAGGCTGGGCTCGCAGGGAAATCAGGCCCCTTGCGGCGTGCCTTGAACGATGCGATGCCGCCCGTGCGTATTGCCGCCATGAACGTGCTCAGTGAGGCCAAGGTCACCGAGATCATGCCCTACCTCATCGAGGTCGCAAGAACGGACGATGGACCTGAAGCCGTGTTCGCCTATGCGGCACTCTACCGGCTCGGCAAACAGGACATGCTGATCGACATCACCGGAGCGGCGACGCTTCCGGAGCCCGATGTCCGCATGGCGGCCCTGGGAGTACTGGGGAAGCTGAAGCGCCCATCGAGTCTGTCGGTCTTGGGCCAGGGAATCTACGACCCTGAACCGTCGGTTCGTGCGTTCGCAGCCGGGGCATTAGGAGACTATGGACAAGCCGGTGGCGTCGCGCCACTCACCCATGCCCTGGGGGACGAACATGCGCGGGTGCGAGCAGTAGCAGCCACGAGTCTTGGACGGCTGGGGATTCGCGACAATCAGCCATTGCTGCGGGCTCTCACGCGCGATGCCAGTATGCAGGTGCGGGCCAGCGCGGTGGAAGGACTGCTTCGACTGGGCAACACATCAGCCATCTTACTCGCCGTAGACTTGGCCAAACACCCGGATCCTTCGGTACGAGCTGCGGCCGCTCATGCACTGTCGGCCACTTCCGACAAGCAAGCGGTGGAAATATTGCAGACACTGCTACAAGACAAGCAGCCACAACCACGTCTCTTCGCGGTAAAAGCTTTGGGTATGAGCGGCGCACCGGTGACGCCATTGCTCAAAAAAGGCTTGCAAGACTCAGATGTCTCCATTCGCCTCGCTGCGGCAGGAAGTCTACTCCTACAACTTCGCCGTTCCACACCCGTCCCCAATGCTCATTAGCCGAAAGGACCCCGTATGTGGAAATTGATTGCCGCGCTGATCCTGGCAGCCGGATCGTTCGGTCTCGGGTTTTTCTTCGGCCAACGCCCCGTCGGCACGCTGCAACAAACGGTCTCGGACCTCCAACATTCGCTCACAACCACGTCGCGCAACATCTTGAACACCACGATGGGAATCGAGAGCGACCTGCGCAGGCGGCAGAGCCTACTCGACACCAAGTCACGGGTGGTGCAGGCGAAATCAGAACTGTTCGAGAAACATCCTCGGGAAGCCGCCAAGCAACTCGGCGAGGCGGCTAAGATATTAGACAATGCCACAAAGGGCGCGAATCACGATGAGTCGACCCTCGCCCTCAAGGCATTGACCGGAACGCTCAGGGAAGTACAACTCGCGTTGTCGATGGGGAAAGCGGTGTCGATCAAGAAGCTCGATGACATTCAGCGGGAGGTTGACCGGCAGCTGAACAAATAACCTGCAGGCTGTTGAAACAGTCCCCCAGCAGCGTTCTCGCATCGCTCAGATCCTCAACGTAGCCCACTTGGGAAACGAGCTGTCTTGGCAGTTCGGGATGGGTGGGTGAGGAAAGCTACGCCTCCGGTCTTCGGTCGCTACGGCCTTGCTGACGATCTTTTTGAACAGCCTGCGGGATATTATTGTCCCACTCGGGACGCAGCAGTTTTCAGGGGTATCTGAATAATCTCACAACCCTGCTACGTGGTAGCAGGCTGTTTCTTCCACTTCGCGAGTATCCGTTCCACCCGCATACGGACGACCATATCCGGATCCTTCATCAACGGCTTGATCGCTTCACGACCTCGGTCATCGCCGATCGCTTCGAGCGCCGCCGCAGACGTTAAGCGTGTAAACCAATCGCTGTCGGAGAGCATGTCGATAAGCGGGTCGATCGCTTCAGTATGTTTGATCCGGCCTAAGGCCAGCACTGATTGCTTCCGAATATTCTCGTCTTTGTCTTTCAACGCGGTGACCAATCGCGGCAACGCCGGTTGACCCAGCTCGACCAACGCGTTGAGCGCATCGTCTTTGAACTCGTCGTTCCGCAGCTGCATCATCAGAGGATCGAGCACACGCTCGTCGCGAATCTTCCCTAACGCGGCAATCGCATATTTCCGAACGTCCCAATCGCGGAGCAGCTTGATCAACAGTTCGACGGCGGGAGACCCGATCAGTCCCAACCCTTCGATCGCGACTTCCCGAACTTGCCAGTCCCCATCTCGCAATGCGCGACCCAGCGGTTCCACGCAGCGCTCATCGCCCATTTCTCCGAGCGTGATGGCGGCCTCGCGGCGAACCACCCAATCGGAATCCTTGAGCAGATCGATCTGGATCTCGATCTCATCCTTGACCTTCTCTTCTTCAAGGACGACCTGCTCGGTCGATTCCGCTGTCGGCTCACCTGGTACCGGCTGCTCCCCCGTAAACTCCGCCGCCACCTGATCGGTCAGTGCGTCGGTCACCGTCTCTGACACGGCGGGAGTCGTACCCTCTTCTATGGGTCGTGATGGTTCCATTCGTCCTACCTTACCCCGGACTATTCATTGACCCGCCAACTGTCAGGAACACTACTTCGCAGCGGGAGCCGCCGTTTTTTTGCTCGACGCATTTTTCTTGCGTAGCGCAACCGTACGCCGTTTCCGCTGTGTCCGCCGCAGCCGCTTTTGTAGCGAACGAAGGGCCGCATCCTCTTTGGGGCTCTTGTTTTCAGCCAATTTCTCCGCCACCTTCTTTTTCAGTCTGGTTTCATCCGATTCACCTGCCGTTTTTTTCGCCATCCGGATTCGAGCCTCCCTGTATACCTCATTGATCTAATTGACTGTCCGCTCCTAGGGGCGCGCGCGTCTAAGTCTAGTGGAGCGCTCCGCGCCCTGTCAACCAAGGCTTGTGCGACACATAATCTTCTTTTTTTTGTTTCGCCGGAACCGGAGGGGACGCCTACTATGTTCACAGACTCCACGCCACAATTACATCACGTCCACCACTCATTGCGAATTGACACCTTCGCCCCCTCGTCTCTAGAATGCAAAAATGATAAATGATCGCTTCCTCAAAGCCTGCCGGCGTGAGCCGGTCGATTGTACGCCGGTCTGGTTCATGCGCCAGGCGGGCCGGTATATGGCAGAATATCGTGCGCTCCGCGCAAAACATTCGATCCTCGAACTGTGCAAGACGCCCGAGTTGGCCGCCCAGGTCACGCTCCAGCCGATCGATCGCTTCCCACTCGATGCCGCCATCATTTTTGCCGACATCCTGTTGCCGCTAGAACCGATGGGGCTCAGCCTGGAGTTTGCGGCAGGCGAGGGACCGGTCATCCACAATCCGGTACGAAACCAGGCAGATATCGAACGACTCAATGTCATCGATGGGGGTGAACTCGACTATGTGGCCGAAGCCATTCGTCAGGCTCGGCTCGCTCTGAACGGACGGGTGCCGTTGATTGGATTTGCCGGGGCGCCGTTTACACTTGCCAGTTATGCGATCGAGGGTGGAAGTTCACGAAATTATCTCCTCACCAAGCAGTTGATGTATTGCAAGCCGAAGGCCTGGCATCAACTCATGGACAAGTTTGCACGGGTGATTACCGGCTATCTACGGCGGCAGATCAAGGCTGGCGCACAGGCGATTCAATTGTTCGATAGTTGGGTGGGTTGCCTCTCGGTAGGCGACTATGTCGAATATGTGATGCCGCATGTCCAATTGATTTTTGAGGGGCTGAAGCGAGAAGGCGTGCCGATGATTCATTTCGGCACCGGTACCTCGGCGATGCTGCGTCAGATGCGGGAGGCAGGCGGCGATGTTATTGGAGTCGACTGGCGCATCCATCTCGACGAGGCGTGGGCAACGGTGGGACATGATGTGGCAGTACAGGGCAATCTCGACCCCCTCACGTTGTTTGCCCCGTTGCCTGAAATCGAACGGCGCGTAGAAGATATTTTGCGCAGAGCCGCCGGACGTCCGGGACATATCTTTAATCTAGGCCATGGGATCTTGCCGACGACACCGATCGAACATGTGGCTGCAACCATCGACATGGTGCATAAGCTCAGCCAACGCTAGCAGGATGCTGAAAAAGTCCGCCCGCAGGGGGAGTGATGGCCCGGTGAGTCCCCTGTGCTCGCGCAACGCGCGGCCTGAGAAAGATGCGAGGGAGCAGGCAGACCGTTCTTCTTGCTCGTAGAGCCCCCACGATAATACGGTGGTCGCTCGATGCGCGCAGTGAAGAACAATCTGCCTACTCCCTCTGGGGAAGTTGGGGAATCCGAAGGTCCTCGCCAGGGCCACGGGCACGTCCCTGGAAATCGATTGCGAAGTAATCGGAGGGTAGGGTGGGAGAGTGAAATAACTGCTAGTGGTTGGGCGGATGAGAAGTCTGGCCTTTTTGCGCATCCTGAGATTATTCTGGCATCAAAACCATTCGTACGGTTCCAACATCGTTGTGCGCATACACCAAGTTTTTCTGCAACGTGATAGAAGACGTGCCACGTGAACGACACCTCGTTCGTCGTAACAGATACGCGTCACGCATTACGACGAGGTAGCATGCCGGAATCACAGAGACCGACCGCGATACTCCTCATGGCCATGGGTGGGCCGGATAATCTGGAGAATGTGGAGCCATTTCTCCTGGATGTGCGGGGCGGTCGCCCCACGCCGCCTGAACTTGTTGAAGAGATTCGGGCGCGGTATCGAGCCACGGGCGGGAAGTCCCCAGCGGTTGGGATCACCCAAGATGTGGCAACCAAGCTCGAACAGCGATTGAACGAGGCTGGCGGCGAACGGTATCGCGTCTACGTCGGGTTACGGCACTGGCATCCCTTTATCAAGGAGACCTACGCTGAGTTGCTCCGCGACACACCTAAACACATCACCGGTCTCTGTCTGGCCCCGCAACAGTCCTCTCTGAGCACCGGAGCCTATCGAAAGAAAGTGGAAGAAGCACGGTCTGCGCTACAGAATACCTGCCCGGTGAGTTACGTCGGCAGTTGGCATCGGCATCCCGGGCTGATTTCGGCGATCATCGAGAATATCGACCACGCGCTGCTGAAGTTCCCTGCCGACGTGCGGGCGACAATGCCGGTGCTCTTTACGGCACACAGCCTTCCGGAGTGTATCGTAGCGATGAACGATCCTTACCCCGACGAGGTGAGAGGCACGGTTGAGGCGGTGACAGCGCTACTGCGCGGCCGACCCACACGCTTTGCCTACCAAAGCCAGGGCCGATCGGGAGAACAATGGTTGGGACCGACCGTGGAGTCGGTCGTGGACGAGCTGGCACGCGGCGGGCACCGACAAGTCCTGGTCGCGCCGATCGGCTTTCTGTGCGACCATGTGGAAACGCTCTACGATATCGATATCGAATTGAAACAGTTCGCGGCCGGTTTAGGGATTCAACTTGAGCGCATTGCCATGCTGAACGACTCGCCTGCCCTCCTCGACACGTTGATTTCCGTGCTCACTGCGCACGAATCCTCCCTCTGTCCGTCGTGAGCAATCTCCGAACCGTTGCCGTCATCGGTGGAGGGATCTCAGGTCTCTCGACGGCCTACGCCCTTCACGAGCGAGCGACTGCCGCCGGAATCCCGATCCGCTGTACGGTGGTCGATGGCGCCTCCGACTGGGGAGGCAAGATCGTCACCCATCGGATCGGCGATCTTCTGACGGAGGCAGGACCCGATTCCTTTCTGTCTCAGAAGCAGGCTGGCCTTGAGCTTTGCGCCAAATTAGGACTGACCGATCAGCTCATCAACACCAACGAGACCGGCAAGAAGGCTTCCGTCTATTCGCGTGGCCGTCTACATGAACTGCCAGAGGGACTCGTCGTCATCTCTCCCAATCAGTTGGGGCCCTTTCTCCGAAACGGCCTCATGAGTTGGGCGGGGATTGCACGGATGGGGCTGGACCTGGTCCTGCCGGTGAAACGGTCGCCGGGGGATGAATCACTGGCATCGTTCTTCCGGCGACGTGTTGGTCGGCAAGCGTTCGAGCGGATGCTGGAGCCCTTGATGGCCGGCATCTATGCGGGAGACGCGGAGCAGATGAGCCTGCAGGCGACGTTCCCACGGTTTGTCGAATTGGAGCAACAGTACGGAAGTGTGATTCGCGGGATGATGGCGTCCCGAAAGGCCGGTCCTTCCACCACGCATTCCGGTCCGAAGCCCACGATGTTCGTCAGCTTGAAAAACGGGTTGTCCGATCTGGTCACTGCCCTGGTCCGTCGATTGACAGAGCAAGGCGTCGTGCTCAAAGGAGGCTATACCGTTGACGCCCTGCGTGTACGATCCCATCAGCCAGGTCGTTGGATGTACGATGTCATTCTCCATGACGGTTCGGCCTTGTCCGTAGACAGCCTCGTGTTGGCCACCCCGGCCTATGTGACGGCAGAACTGGTGCGCCCACTCACGCCCATTGCCGGAGGGCTGCTGGAATTAATTCCCTATGCCTCGACCGCCACAATCACAATGGCCTATCCGCGTGCGGCGGTGTCCGGCGCAGCTGAGGGCTTCGGGTTTGTCGTCCCGCGAGCAGAAGGACGCGACCTCATTGCGGCAACCTGGACATCACTCAAGTGGCCGCACCGCGCTCCGCCGGATCAATTGCTGGTGCGTTGTTACATCGGTGGAGTCGGACGAGAGGCTATCTTACAGTTGGACGATCAGGCGCTGCTCGCACGAGTCAGAGCAGAATTGGCCAGTCTATGCGGCGTGACGGCAGAGCCGGGCTTTGTGGAGGTCAATCGTTGGATGAGGGGCATGCCGCAGTATACGCTGGGACATCTTGAACGACTGAACCAGATTGAGGCATCACTCAGTCGCTATGGGGGCCTGATCCTCACCGGCGCAGGCTATCGCGGCGTCGGGATTCCTGACTGTATCCGTGACGGGGCGGTCGCGGCCGAGCAGGTCGTGCGCTATCTGGCAGGAGAACGATCCTAGTAGGATGCTGAAAAAGAGGGCGGGTGGCTGGAACGATCCCCTTGCTCGCGCAACGCGCGGTCGCGGACTCTCCTCGTTGAACGCGCGCAGTTGGGATCATCCCAGCCACCCCTTATTACAAAGTGATGGTTCGCTGCGGCCTTGCTTGGGAAAGGGCGCGCCCCTGGGTGGAGAGGCTGTCTTGGCAGACTCAGGGCGGGAGGGTGAAATAGTCGCCAGGGGTGGGTAGGTGAGAAGTCCGGCCTTTTTGAGCATCCTGGGGCTATGTTGACATGGTATCGCTATGCAAGATTGCAAACAGTGCCCGCGTATAAACTGAGTTTTTCTACTGACTGCTGGAGATTGCCATGGATACTCGGATGAAGATTACGGATGTGGCTGGTCCCTATCGCGAACCTCGCGAGCAGGTGTTTTCCTACGACTACTCGATTCAACGAGCCTCCTGGCCGACCGCCCAGGCTGTCCGCGTGAAGGTGGCCATTCCAGAGGAGCTGGATATAATCAGGAGCAGGATTTTGGGGGATGTCGTCGGAACACCGGGTCAACAACTCATGATTTCAAAGTGCTTGTCGCGGCATATCGCAGACGAAAAAATCCGCATCACCGAGGCGGACGGTCTGTTGTCGGAACGCCGCGATACCATCATACCTCCCTTCACAGGGCCACAGACTCATTTATTCACACGACTCGATACCTGGGCGGCTGGACAGTGCGACACGTTGCGGGCAGAAATCAAAACACTGGTGGGATTGTAGTCGGGCCTAGCAGGAGGCTGATAAAGTCCGCCAGTGGCGTTCGCACCTCGAAAGCATCCTCAACGTAGCCCAGAGGCTACGCCTCCGGTGCTTTCATCGGCTGCGGCCTTGCCGGACGGCCTTTTTTAGCCTCCTGTGGAAATATCCTTCTGTCGTGCCAACATATTCCTTTCAGGAGCCTGCTAAAAGAATATTCGATACTGCTTCGAGTGCACCCCCGACTCGTCGGCAAAGCCGAGGAAAGCGCTATGAGATTGCCGGTGTTGTTCAGATCGATTCGATTGTGCCCGCGGATGTGTTCCATCTTCACTTCAAAAGGAACGGCTTGGGGATAGATGTCGCCCTTGGCATGTGCACCTTTAGTCAGGTTGAACATATTGAGCATGGAACGTAATACGTTGGGATAACAATGTCATCATGGTAAAGCAGAACTCCTCAAATTTACTTCGTAGGAGATGGGACACTTCGGATTTAATTTCTCGTTTGGTATCCGGAAAATCATCAAGGCCGTATCTTGCAGCTCGCCCTGTAAGCAAATAAGCAAAACCTCTTCAAAGAATGTCAGCATGTTATAAATTCTTACATCCAGGTCGTTTATCAAATCTGTATAATCATTCTGGCATCCAAGTCCATTCTTCGTTAGATCGTACCTCCATCCCTGAGAAGAAAATTTATTCCCCGGATTAAGCGCAAAGTTTTGGACTTCAAGCTTTAACCCCTTGGGTTCTAACTCCAAGTGCAACACTACACGCCCGGTTGGGCTAAGGTGTTGCTATGTCGAACAATTGCTATACGCACATGACTGCCGACGAACGTGAAACGCTGAGCCTGGGACTGGCCCAAGGCGATTCGT
>JBBRRK010000064.1:0-17991 GCA_038200765.1 Nitrospirales bacterium | reverse complement strand
GAACAACAAGATCCGCGTCATTCAGCGGCGGAGCTACGGCTTACGCGACGAGGAGTACCTGCGCCTGAAAGTCCTCACCTGCATGCTGGACCCGATATGAAATCAGGCCGAAATCACCCACTCGGCGAGGAGAAGAACCATTTTAATTTATCCGTCTGCCCGAATGCACGTTAGGTCTTTTCTCCTTGGATTTCATTTCGAAGTTGTTCTACAAGAACATGCATCAGCTTTCCAATGGTTACGATCATCAGCCGCTCTTCGGACGAGACTTTTTCTTTCCAACCATACGCGATACCGTGCTCTTGATGAGTTTTCCATTGGTCATGGAATGATTGGACGTCCTTCGAGTATTGAGTCCAATCGATGTCGTGATCGCGCAGAAGCAACGCTTTCAACATGTCGTCGCAGATTAGGGCTACGCGAGTAGAGCCGTGTAGACGCAGCACGTTTAAATCGGAGTTCAGCTGCCAGTGCAGATCTTGCGCGTCATTCTTCCTAAGGAGCTCTGCTATACGATCTTCGAATCCCTGTATTTCACCATCGGTGGCAAGGCTAGCAGCCATGGCTCCGATGTTGAGTATTTGACTGACTGCGGGGGACTTGTTTCGGTCCGTCTTGTCGAGGAATATAGCGTACGCGCCTACCCGATATTCCAACTGCTTCTGAGCGATTGCGTGTCGAGCATGGAAGTCTGCGGTGAAGTAGCCGCCGATTATCGAGAATATGCCGGCGAGAAGTGCGGTCAACATCGCTATGGCATATGGATTGGGCGTCGGCTTCGCGAGCTCTGGGCTGGTCTCACCGTCTGGAGACTTGTTACTCTTCAGAGGTGGCATGGCATATAACAGAGATCTAACATTGTGGATGCGCATAGGAGCCGGATCTGCCGTTTTCTGCACGAATAACACATCATCGTTTTCCCTGAAACATGCGCGACAAACCCTGCCTTTCAGCCAGGTGCAGTTCTCGTGGTAGCTATAACGACATTTTATGCGGATCTGAATAACACCATCTTCTTGGGGGGATCACAATTCGTCCAGCGGACTGCGAACACCGCCAGGCTCACGGTTGAGGACCGTCAAGTGTTTAAGATTTCCCAATATCTACGGGATAATGTAAGAACCAGCGCGGCACATTTTCTGCCGATTCGAGAACTCCGTCAAGCGCACCTGGCAGGCCTCTCGTTTGATGTTTCCGTTCCGAGAATAGTATGTCCTGTATATTGCAGACGTTAGCGGTTTGCGATGTGGATGGAAGGAGGAAATGGGAGGAATATGTAAGGGGTCAAGACCCCTTAACCCTCATTCTCAGTCTGCAGACTCGTCCCTTGGATTCTCCACGTACTGTACGAGTATGCTTCAGGCCCTCTGGGATCCGCACGCGGCTCAGCGATTTTGCGACGAACAGTTATGAATACTACGGGCTTGCACTTCAATGGCTCACATGAGTGGCAGAATAGGCGCGTATTCCCGCAGGATGCTCAAAAAGTTCGCCCAGCAAGGCCGCAGCCGATGAAAGCACCGGAGGCGTAGCCTCTGGGCTACGTTGAGGATGCTTTCAAGGAGAGAACGCCGCTGGCGGACTTTTTCAGCATCCTGTGATATCAGGCTGGGCGGCGTGCGGGAGGCCTGCGGCGGCCGCGTCCGCGATAGGACGGACCGTGGCTGAGGCCGGGGAGGCGGATGGTGACGGTGGTGCCTTCGCCAGGAGTGCTGCCGATGGCAATCGAGCCACCATGTTCTTCAATAATCTTCTTCACTGAGGCGAGGCCCAGACCGATGCCGGTCCGCTTTGTGGTGAAGAACGGCTCAAAGACTTTGTCGACGATTTCTGCAGGAATAGGAGCCCCGTCGTTCTTGATGAGGATATGATCTTCCACTCCGCGCCCCGCCCGGTGCTGGGTGACCTGGATATGGAGATGCCCTCCGGGGTTCATCGCTTCACCTGCGTTCCTGAAAATACTGAGAAAGACTTGCTGGAGCTTGGCTTCGTCCCCGCGAACCGGTGCGATCATCGTGGCATAGTCCTTGGTGACCTGTATTCTGGTGACTTCGAGGTCGGTGGCCATGACTGTGAGCGCGCTTTCGATCACTTCGGGAATGCGGAGGAGCCGGCGTGTCAGCTCAAGTGGTTTCGCATAGTCCAAAATCTCGTTCAGGATGGCTTCGATGCGGATCAAGTCGCGCATGGCGTTTTCGACGCGTGTCTGCGGGTCGAAGTCGAGGATGCCTTCGCCCGTGACTTCTTCTAATTGGGCGCGGATCGAGGCGAGCGGCTCGCGCACTTCTGTGGCCAGGAACATGCTGAACTCGCCGATCGCAGCTTGCCGCTCTTGTTTTCTGATGATGGGCTCCGAGGGCCCTGGGACTATTGCTGTTCCAGGAGTGCCTGCTGGTCCAGTGTCGGAGGCTTGAATAGTCGGTATCGGTGCCGGAGCCTGGAGAATGTCCGCAATCTTCACAATCGTCGGCTCAAGTGCGCGGGCATCCGTTTGTAGGTACCGTCCGGCTTCTTTCGAGGCCAGGGTGATGGTCCCGCCTACTTGCCCACGGACGAAGAAGGGGATAACGAGCGAGGAAAGAAGCCGGTCCTTGAAGAGATATTTGTGATCGAGGAAGCGCCCCTGTGTGGAGGCGAGATCATGATCCACACGTGGTTTACGATGGCGAACCGCCCATCCGGAGGCTGAGCTATCGAGTGTGAGGCGGTGGCCCGGCTTCAGATCTTTCTTCCCGTCCTTCTGTTCGCTCTTCAGATCACCGGCCAGTCCCAGGACTTCGACATTGCCCGCAAGGGGATCATAGCGGCAGGCCCAGATGCGATCGTAGGCGACGTATTGGCTGGCATCCGTCAAGATGGCGATAATCTTGTCTTGGATCTCAGGTGTGAGCTGCGACGCGGGAGCAGTGAATAGCTCTGCCGGAGAGGGCGGAGGAGGAACCGGCTCGTGCGCGACAAACGGGCGGCGGAGCACGACGTTCATATCGAACAGGCCTTCGCGGTCCAGCGCTTTCGTCACCTCGTCGCTGGCCTGCTCCATCAAGCTCTTCTCTTTTTTCGCGAAGGCGACGCTTTCTTTTCGCCCGATGACGAGGAAGCCGTATGTCCGGTTCCGATGAAGAAGAGGAACCCCGAGCAACGATTTCGTCCCCGGCGTAATCAAACGGAGTCGAATGGTGCGTCCGCCCTCCTGATCGTTCGCGGGGGTCGATGCCGCGACAGAGGGGGCCGACAGTGTTCTGAGGATGGCTTGAATATCGCGAGGTGCGAAGCCTCGTGCGGCATGGCTCACCAACGGGCCTTGGTCACGGGTGAACAGGGCGGCGAGTGCCGCGTCGACCGGCAGTTCGTTGAGCACGGAGGTCAAGGTCCGTTGGAGATGCGTCTCGGGAAGGGGTTTGTTTTGTGGAGCTATGGGTGTCATTCGTGGGTTAGGCCAATCAAGATCGCGCATTGTAACAATGCAGGACGAGCAATTCAATGAAAAGGAGAGGGTTCGCTACTCGTCTGGATTGATAATCTTAGGAGGAGGGCGTTGCGGGAACGAACGACGTACCGTCGGACGGTGGTCCGAAGTCCAGAAATTGAGGATCATGGTGACCAGACTGATCACGATTGCTCCGCCGACTGCCGGCCAGAATCCTGTGACCGAAAATCCGCTGACCAGGTAGGCGGTGAGTTCCAGAAGGAGCGCGTTGACCACGATGAGAAAGAGCCCCATCGAGAGGACGATTAAGGGAAGGGTCAGCACAAAGAGGATGGGCCGGAGCAAGAGATTCAGAAAGGTGAGCACAAGACCTGCGGCAAGTCCGGCGGTAAGCGAGTCGACTTCCAGGCCGGGCACGATCATGACCGCCAGAAAAACGGCGATGCCCGTGACCAGGACTCGAATGATCGCCGTGCGAAATCCACCGCTAAAAAAGTTGTTGTGCTCAGGTGTGATGTGAAGCGGCGGCATGGATTACCCTACGGAACTCGAACCGACGGCGTGGGAGACGGTGCACGCTTGGCTGAAGAAAAATGGATGGCGGTAGCGAGTAACACGGTGCCGCCTTTTTTTTCACTCTTTTCGGCCATGACGACGACACGATTGCCCACCTCGGGCATGGTGGCCATTTTCGGATTGCTTTGGTCTTTGTACCGAGTTTTTTTGTTGACTTGAACATGTATCAATTGACCCATGCTCGTTTTGATTTCAACATGGGTCGCGTCAATGGCCGTAATCGTCCCGAGCACATGTTGGTCGGCGCTGTGGGCGAAGCTTGGCGTCGAGAGGAAGAGACACGTTAAAGTGACAATCACACGTAACCACATGGTAAATCCTCTTTGCTGTATCGCCGTCGACGAATTAATGATGATGACCGCTATCGGTCCGTGCTGCCGCCGCATCGTCTCCCTGCAAGAACTGGCTGAAGGCGGCTTCTTCTTCCCGGTCGTTCTTGGTCTTAGGATTGAGTGCCTCCATTTGCTCCAGTTCTTCCGGCGTCAATTGTGGTAGATGGCGGATGAAGTGGACCAGCTTCCAGCTCTCCTTGTCCTCTGCTGGGTCACCCTCTCCCCAGGCCGGCATGGCGGTGAAGCGTATACCGTTGTGAATCACCCAGAAGATCTCACCGTCCGACATCGATTGGCTTTCGGGTAGCCGGAGATCCGGGACCCTGGGGTTCACATTCTTGCCGATAGGCGTCTGGCCGCTCCCGTCGTTCGCATGGCAGAGTGCGCCAGCGAATCTTTGATCACGTCGGGGCTCAGGGGGATGGGATTCAGCACATTTCGTGCTTCGATCGGGATGGCCAGATGGCGGATTTTCCGCGCGATAAAGACCTCCAGGGCATGCGGCTCGGTTTTGGCGCTAAAACCGGTCATGAACAATTGATATCCCACCCATCCGAAGGCACCGATAATTCCTAGGATCGTGAGGATGATGAAGACGATCAGTTTCGTTCGCATGGCGACTGCAGTTCACTATACAAATTCTTTTGTCTGATTGCCACCGGGCTATCAGGAGGAAGAGACAGCGCGTGGCCCTGCAAGGCGATATACCAGCAGCACGATGACCGGGAGATGCATGAGCAGCCCACTCATTCCCATGAACGATTCACCGATCCAGAACGTCACACTGAGATTGAAGACCAGGACGCCATAGTAGAGGCCCACGCCCAGGAGGAGACGAGGTGTGACCGATGGAGGCGTCGAAAGCGCGGGAAGCCGACGCTCAAGTGGAAAATAGATGGCGAGGGAGATGAGCCCGACGACGGCCCATCCCACATAGTTGGCGAAGGGGACGCCGAAGTGCAGACCTGGATCTGGGTAGAAGTAAATCTTACCCAAGAACCAGCGGTCGCCGCGGAGCGCCACTGGATCAATCACCACGTCGATGAAGGCAAACAAGAAGGCGGTGAGAAAGAACACAGTCCAACTTGTTCGCGCGTTGATATCAAGATGGAGCGGTGTGAGCCGTGGGCGAGTGGAAGCAGGGGACGGCTTGCTTGGAAGAAGGAGACAGAGCGCGACACAGTAGGCGGCGTAGAGGAGAAAGCTGAACGAGATCGAGTCCATGAAGGGGACGTTGAAGAAGTAGAGCTCCTGGCCCACGGTCGAGCCGTTATAGTGGTACCACCCGAATGGAATACCGGTGCGCGTGGACGAAAATTCGCAGACGAAGGCCGTGGCCCAGCTAATCAGCCAGAATCGCCAGGTCCTCGGCCAGCCGATCAGCCTAATCGCGGCGAACGAGAATGCGGCCAGGAAGACGAAGACGTAGGGGCGGAGGAGGATAGTATTTAAAAATAGGGCGAGGGTGTCCATCAATGTGTACTGTTTAATGGTGAATGTTACATGTCGGGGGTAAGAGCTTTTGGGGAGTCAGCCATTAAACGTTCATCATTCAACACTCAACCGTCACGGTTACACGTACTTGTGGTCTCTGAACCAGCGCACGGCTTTTTCCAGCGCCACCTCCGGCGGTGTGTGCGGGATGCCGAGTTTGCGGATGGCTTTGCTGCAATCGTAATGCATTGTGTATTTCTCCATTCTTACCCCTTCCAGCGGAATACGAGGAGACTGGCTGGTGAGGTTGGCCATCCATTGGTTGAGGTAGGCCAGGGGGAGGATCGCCAATCGTGGCAGCTTGATTGTGGGCGCCTTGATGCCGGTCAATCGACTCAAGATCTCATACACCTCGCGCAGCATCAAGTTCTTGTTGCCTAGGATGTACCGCTCGCCGATCCGACCCTTCTCCATTGCGAGCAGATGGCCGGCTGCCACGTCATCGACGTCTACGATATTCATTCCTGTTTCGATATAGGCCGGCATGCGGCCCTTCATGAAATCCACGATAACCTGTCCCGTCGGGGTCGGCTTTACGTCGCCGGCGCCGACCGGGGCACTCGGCTTCACGATGACGACCGGCAACCCTGCTTTCGCAAGCGTGACGACCTCTTGCTCTGCCAGGTACTTCGACCGTTTGTAGTGGCCGGCCATCTGGTCGAGCGAGACGGGTGTCTGTTCCGTCCCGAGTCCTCCGCCTGGCGGGAGGCCGATCGCACCGATGGTGCTGCAGTAGACGATCCGTTCAACGCCGACGTCGCGGGCCGCTTCCAGCAGATTCTTCGTGCCAGTGACGTTGATGTCATAAAAGATCGAGGGGTCTTTGGCCCAGAGCGCATAGTGCGCTGCGACATGGTAGAGCTGTCGGCAACCGGCGAGCGCGTTCCGCAACGAGGCTTGATCACGCAGATCGCCTTCGACCCGCTCGACGGGCAGATGCTGAATATTTTGGAGGTCGGCTCCGGCGCGGGCCAGGACGCGGACGTCGAGGTCGTTCTTGACCAGCGCTCGCACCACGGCGCCTCCGACGAACCCGGTTGCACCAGTGACGAGGGCCTTCATCTTGAAGACGTGAACGGTGACATGTAGAAGGTGAAACGTGAATAGCGAGAAATCATAGCCTGAACGGGAGGGGGTTGTGTCTCACGTGTGACGTTTCACGCCGTAGGCTCAATTCTTCCGCGAGGTGATATAGCGCGCGATCTCACGGAGGGGGTCGGCGGCCGGACCGAACGGGGAGAGGCGCGCGATTGCGCGAGCCACGCAGTCGTCTGCCAGTGTTCTGGCTCCCTCGGCTCCGTAGAACGTCGGGTAGGTTTTCTTGCCCCGCTCCGCGTCGGTATTGGGATTCTTGCCCAGTTCCTCGCGCGTTCCAGTCACATTGAGCACATCGTCCGCGATCTGAAAGGCCAGCCCGACATCCTCGGCATAACTCGTGAGGTCGTCCAGTTGGCGATCCTTTGCGCCGGCGGCAATCGCACCCATCCGTACCGCTGCGCGAATCAACATGCCGGTCTTATGCTTATGAATGTTCTGGAGTGTTGGGAGATCGATGTCTTTGTTTTCAGCTTGGATATCGAACACCTGCCCGCCCACCATCCCCATGTTCCCTGAGCCGTAGGCCAGTTCTTGAATCAGCCGCACTTGGCGGGACGGGTCGCACCCCTTCATCAGATCCGGATGGCTGCAGAGATCGAACGCCATCGTCAGCAACGCATCGCCGGCAAGGATCGCCATTGCGTCGCCGTAGACCTTGTGATTCGTCGGCTTTCCGCGCCGGAAGTCGTCGTTGTCCATCGCAGGCAGGTCGTCGTGAATCAAAGAATAGGTGTGGATCAACTCCAGCGAACAGGCGATCGGCATCAGTCCTGGCGCCGACTGTCCCATCGCGTCTGCCGAGACAATGGCGAGGATCGGGCGGACTCGTTTCCCTCCCGCCATGAGACTGTATCGCATGCTTTCGTGGAGTATGGTAGGCGGCGTGGTGGCGCTGGGCATAACGGAATCGAGGAACCGATCCACGTCGACCCGCTTCTGTTCGAGGTAGTCCTTGATATTCATGGAGGGGAAGCCGGGCTCGTCGTGACACGCCAAGAATTGGGGCGGAGCGTAGCAAAAGGCCTGTGGGCTGTCAAACCGTGGGACGTAAGGCGTGTGGGTAAGGTGAGAGATGTGAAACGTGGCGAAGGTGCGCTAAGAAGGGAGCGCTGAACAGGGCGGAACGTTTGACCGACTTCCGCTCTGACGGTTGGGTCTGCGCGCATTGCGCGACGTCTTAGACGTCCTCCTGCTCAATTCCGTTCTTCCCAATGATCGCCAAACAGAGCAAGCCGAGTTCGATCCAGATCAATTCGCATGGGGAAAGTGAAGGGCGTTAGGAACCATTTCCTGAGTCGTCAGTGCGACCAGCCTGCATGACCACCGATCGCCCGCCGGCGAATGTCAGACAAACCAGGCCGATCCCGATCCACACCAGTTCTCGGAACCGCCGGAGCAACGCGAAGGTGATGCCGGTGACGTCTGAATAACCAAAGGCGCTCAGCAAGAGCATGTTCCCACCGTCTTGAGCGCCGAGGCTGCCGGGGATGAAGAAGGTGCCGCCTTTAATAAAGACGGAGAGAGCCCCGATAGAGATGGCGGAAAGCGCCATGGCCGGACCACCGAGATAATAGATGATGACGTAGACTTCCAATGCTTCCGCCATCCAGCCAAGAAAGAAAAGCCCGGTAGAGGAATAAAAGGCCGGACGGTTGTCGCGGTAGAAGGCTAAGATCGTTCGATCCAATGACCGTAACTGTTCCTCACGCACTTCGAGGTAGGCAATCTTCAGCCCGATTTTCCTCAGAGATCTCAAAAGCCACGTAAAGAGGCCTTGCCGCTGCACGAACACGAAGGCTGCAGTCCCGAAAGCCAGGAGCCCCACACCCAAGAGCGCTGCGGCCACGGTCTGACCGGATGAATCGTTCCCGCCTAACAGCCACACCCCCAACGCGATGCCGAGCAAAATAAACAACACTTCGGCAATCGTCATCGTCGTTTTTGCAATGATGACCGAGGCGAGCCCCTCCACCATCGGCACGTTCTGCTTTTTGAGGAGATAGGCTTTAAGCGGCTCACCTCCGACGTAGGCGGTGGGCGTGGTCATGTTTACCACTTCACCGGCAGTCCGGATCGCGAGCACACGCCAGAACGGAATATTCTTCGCCGACGGCCCCAACGTGACTTTCCATCCGTACGCTTCGACGACATACATGATGACAGAGGGAATCAGCAGGACAAGGAGCGCGACCGGCCCGAGTTGCGCCGCCGCCTCGTAGATCTGTCCGGGACCGATATGCCAGACGATGAACGCGAGGGTGAGGAGACCGACGACGAGTAGGGAAAGTTTTAGCACGCTAGACTAGGAATCCACGGTGAGAACAACCAGACAGGTTATAGCGGAGCGTATCTTTATGTTCACCTCTCCAGCAAGGGAGCGGCCAAGGTTGTCCTTCACTGCTCGCATCGAACGATATAGATACTCCCTCCAAGCTCGCTCGTTTTTCCCTTTGGGAAGGGCACCCATGTTGGTCTAAGTGCGGCCGTCGAACGAGGCCCTTCTCAGGGCGCGCGTTCCGGGAGCACAGGACCAATATGGGTGCCCTTCCCATCTTTTCTGTTAAGCACGGGTCCTGGCGGACGGTCTGATGACCCAGAGCATCAGAAGCGAGAACACCACAGATCCGATCGCGGCGAGACCGAGAAACCATTCGAGCTTGCCGATCACAGCGAATATCAGTACGACGACGGAAAAATCACGGCTCGCGACATTCTTGAGCATGAAGTCCGACCAGGCAGCCTGCACCGGTGTCTTCCATCCATTTGAGGCCTTGATCTTTTGTGCACGGGTGACGAGCCAAAACGAGAGCCCATTTCCAAGGACCGCTGCCGAACCCAGGGCAAGAGGAACCCATGCGCCGTTGCTCCCAGCCAGACGCAGGTAGGATCCCACGGCAATGCCGGCGAAGATGGCCATGTGCACCACGTTGTCCATGGTGATATCGAGCCAGGCCCCGAACGGCGACTCGGTGAAGGTCAGCCTGGCTACCTCACCATCGCAGCAATCGATAATCGCTGCCAATTGGAACAACAGCGCGGCGATGATGCCAGTACTGTAGGTCCCGACGCCAAAGCCTGCGGCTGCGACCAGCCCCACCAGGGTCGCCAGGATCGTAATGACATTCGGCGAGAGCCCTGCGGCGAGAAAGATACGTGTGAACCAGCGGGAGACTTTCCGATTGAAGAACCGGTCGACGAAACCCTCGAATTCGCCCTTGAGGGAATTGAAAAGCTGATTCTCAGCGGCCTTGATATCGGCGGCATCGCGCACGTCCTGATACCAGTGGGACCGGTTCGTCTCCGTAGACAACACCCGCACATGCCCGTCCACCGCGGCCCGTTCGAGCCATCGACGGATCGGCACTGTACCGATTTCCACATTGACGTGACCGGCAGCGCTCATGAAACTGGCAGGCAGCACCACCAGGTCTGTCGCCACCAACGCGGCATCGTCCTGTTTCGAGGTGATCGAGAGGAGTCCTCCTGCCTGCGCCTTCAGGCGTAAATTCGACCGGCGTGACTGTCGATCTCGCTCGCGATCCGCTCGTACCACGATGATCGCCTGGCCCTCCTGCACCTCATGGCGCAGGCTCTCGATCAAGGGGCTTGCAAACACCCCTTGTACGCCGGACAGGAGACAGAAGCCGCGAATTTCAGCAGCCAGCACCTCCCATGTGCGTGGATCATCCAACGGAAACTCACGGATAGGTAACCAGCGCACGGGGATCGTCACGCGTGACCCTTTACACAGCGCTTGTTTGAGCTGATCTTCCTCCGGCCCGACCAACACCATAAGCTGTCGAATGCCGGCGCGCTGTAGCGTCAACACGGTCCGCTGAAATAGGCCAATGCCCACCACGCTGGTGAGTGGCCCCACCTCATCGGCATGCGATCCGGCGGGTTCGCCAAACAGATTCACCGAGGGCAAAAGAATCGCCGTGTTCAACCCCTGGAGGCCTGTCTGTTTCTGAACGATACTCTCGCTCATTTTGAAATACCGTTAATGGTCATTGGTCATGAGTCGATGGCAAGAATCTCATAGCGATCTCCCTTACCAATGACCGTTGATTCGTGACATCCTCTGAACTACAGTTTCGGCAACACATCCCGTTCTGCTTTCGTCACATCTTCCAGAAAATCGATTTCGGTCCAGGGGAGTCCACCGATCTTCTCATGCCCGACTGTGACGTCGCGGAAAAATTCCATCAGCGCATCCTCGTACTCCATCTGCCAGGCTTCGCGATCCACATGGGTCTTGAGCGATGCAATCACATGTGGGGCATCGGCACGCCGGACCTTGAGAAACCCCACACCTTCTCCGGCATAGTCGTAGTGTACCGGCATTGTTTTCGTCAGCGCAATCACGCGCCCGCCTTCGACCACGACCATGCACTCTTCCCCGGTCTGCTTAACGGTTTCGTCCATGAGCAGCGCGTTCTCATAGGGCGATTGTACCAAGCGGCGCAAGATCTCTTGATGGAAAAGCACGTCTGCATCCATGACGATCGCGTCATCATCGAATGCCGTGCGCGCGACCCAGAGAGAGGAAATACTGCCGCGATGGAACTGTTCATTCACGAGAAAATTCACGCGCACGCCACAAGAATTCGCTGCCACAGCCGCGCGAATCATCTCTTGCTTGTAACCCACAACCATGTCGGTGCAGTGAATGCCGACGCTCCGAAGCGACGTGAGGTATCGATGCAAGAGGGTCTGCTCGCCGATCTCGATGAGGCACTTCGGGCGATGTTGCGTGACTTGCCACAGTCGCTTCCCGACCCCGGCTGCGAGAATGACGGCTTTCATACTGTGCCGCAGATCCGTTCGAACGCGTCAAGGAACCCGACGAACTGCGCCTCCGTGAGTGCGCCCATGTTCGCCACGCGAAAAATTTGGTTCTGGAGTTGGCCTTGGCCCGCATAGATGACGTAGCCCTCGTTCTTTAGCTGATCGTGCAACGACTGATAGGTCACACCCTCGGGAAGATAATAGGAGGTGATCGTGTTGGACAGTTTGTCAGGAGTCAGGAGCGGCTTTACGCCGAGTTTCGCCATGCGGTCTCTGATCAAGGTTGCGATTTTCTTATACCGCTGGATCCGCTTGGCGACCCCTTCCTCCATGAGTTCGTTCAACGCTTCGTCGAATGCGTAATAGACCTGTACCGCTGGCGTGAACGGAATGGTCCCGCGACCCTGGTCGTCCACATATTGAGTGATGTGAAGATAGATCGACCGTCTGGGGTAGCCACGCATCCGCTCCAGAAATCCCTTGCGGACGAGCACGAAAGACAGGCCTGGGAAGCCCTGAATACATTTTCCGGATGTACCCGCGACCATATAAATGTGAGACCCGGCGATATCCAGCGGCTCGCCCGCCAAGGCACTCACCGCATCGAGAATGAACACTCGGTTCTGGCTGTCGACGACATTCGAGATCTCTTTGACCGGATTGATGAGTCCGGTGGTGGTCTCGTGGTGGACCATGGCGACCGCATGCGCTTCCGGATGTTGTCGTAGCGCGAGCCGCAATCGTTCAGGATCCGGCCTTGTCGTCCAATCGTATTTGAGTTCGGACACGCCCAGGCGATAGAGGCCGACCATCTGGGAAATGCGCTCACCGTACACGCCGTTGTTGAGCACCAACATCCGTTTACCGTGCGGAAGCGACGACATGACGGCGGATTCCACCGCTGCAGTGCCCGATCCGGTCAACACCACCGCGGCATACTCCGCTTCTGCCCCCGGCACAAAGAGGCTCAGCAGCTTTGCCTGAATCCCGTGCAAGAGTTCGGTGAATTCCGATTCTCGATGGCAGACATCAGGACGCAACAGTGCCCGCCGCACCCGCTCCGACACATTCACCGGTCCTGGATTCAATAAGATCATCTCGTCTCTCTTCCTTCCACCTACCCCGAATACGCGATCAAGACCGCTCCAACTGGGCGCGTCCAACGAGGGCTTGTCTCTCGTTCTCACCCGCCCACCCTCGCGGCGCCGAGACGCCGCGTTTCCCGACAGGCCGCGCGTTGCGGGAGCAAGGGAGCGGCTCGATCGCTTATTCGATGGCCTTCATGAACCGTTTCGTAATGTCCGGCGGATCGAGCAGCACGCGTCCAGCATCTTCCACCATCTCATTGACTTTTACCAGCAACATACTCGGCCCGTCTTTCGTTAGCATGTCTTTGAACTCGTAGACGAGGTCTTCACGCTCTCGCACTCGTTCGACGTGCACATATCCAGCCGTTTTCGCGACCTTCTCAAGCGGGACCACGTTGGAAATCGTCGGCTGATTGCCGGTCGTACCGTAGACTTCGTTGTCGAACACCACATGAATGAAGTTCTTCGGCTTCAGTGCCCCCACGGTGGCGAGCGTCCCCATGCCCATTAGGACGTTCCCGTCGCCGTCGAAGACGATCACGTGTTTATTCGGCTTCGCCAACGCCACGCCCAGCGCGATCGCCGCTGCCGATCCCATCGACCCAATCATATAGAAATGAGTCGGCCGGTCGGCAATCTTCTGCGCCTCGCGAGACGGAAATCCATTACAAATGATGACGGGCTGGTCGGTGAGCAATTCCAGCAATGCGGCCATAGCCATGGCCCGACTTTGCATTGTGCCTTCTTCCGGCCTCATGGATGCAACCCCTTCACGACACCCTTTGTGATACTCAGTGCCACGGGAATCCGTTTCTTCATAAACGTCTCCGCCACCCACCTCAGATCGTCGATGGCGGTCTTTTCCGTCAGCGTCCGATGAGGAATCTTCATCGTATCGAGAAACTGCGGCATGACTTCGCCCATCACGAGATGCTCCGGCGCATCGTTGCCATCGTGACCACGCCAGGACACGATCAAGATGCAGGGCTGCTGATAGATATAGTTGAGAGAGATGAGCGTATTCAGCGATGTCCCTAGCCCGGAGTTCTGCATCAAGACGGCAGGAACCTTGCCGGCCATATAGGCCCCGGCG
This sequence comes from Nitrospirales bacterium, assembly GCA_038200765.1. Lineage (GTDB taxonomy): Bacteria > Nitrospirota > Nitrospiria > Nitrospirales > Nitrospiraceae > Palsa-1315. The sequence goes on along the minus strand of JBBRRK010000064.1, from coordinate 4,095 downwards.
GCCATGGCCACGGCTTCGTCTTCGCGAACGGCCGGAGTGTAGAGACGCCGCTCCATCAGTTCCGCGATAATGCCGCCTAGAATTGAATCCGGGACTCCTGTAAAGAAATCCACCCCGATATCTTGTAGGGCTTGCACGAACGTATCACTTTCAATCATCTAGTCGATTCCTCAGCTTTATGCACATAGAAAAACGCGCGCATTATAAGCTATGCCTCTGGACATTCTCAACAAAACTGCGGGAGTTGCGCTATACGATCGGCCATGGTAGCGTTCTGCCATGATCGGACGGAGACATCACACGGGCCGATACCTTGCCCTGCTGGGGCTTCTGCTCTGTCTGAGCCTCCCCGTTATCGCCCATGCGGTGCCGATGTTGAACGATCCGAACGGTTTTCAGAGCCTGGCCTGGGGTGTTGCCCTGGCTGCGAGGCCGGACTTGGAAATCGCCAGGGCAGGTCCGCATGTGAACGAATATCAATTGAGAGACGGCTCGCCATCGTATGCCGGAGTCCCGGTCGAAAGCCTCCGTTTCTTATCGGTCGACGAGCAATTCGCCCGCGTGACCATTCACTATCAGGGTGAGGATCGGCACAAACAGATCCTCACCTATCTGGAGCGACAATTCGGCTCCCTTGAGCGCGTTCCAGGGCAGATGATGCGAGGCCTCAATCAGCAGTATACGTGGCGCGGGACCGATACTGAAATCAACGTGACCTACCATGCGAACACGGAGCGGGGATTCATTTTTATCGACAGCCGCACCCTGGCCCCTCGGTTCAATGACCGCATCACCGATTCAGCGGAATAGCATGTCTCGCCGTCTCTACACAGACCCTCGGGTCTGGCACGCTCCCCTCATCTGCCTTTTCTTCTCGCTTATCCTGCAGAGCACCCTGGCATTAGCCGTGCCGATGCGGAACGATCCAAACGGGTTCGAGGGGATTCCCTGGGGTGCAACATTTTCAGAAACCGACACCTTCGTAAAAGTCGAGGACACCGGACGGTCTCAAACCTATGAGCTGAAAACCGGAGCCCCGTCACTTGGCACAGTACAGGTTGACTCCATGCGATTTGTGACTTCCGAAGGCAAGTTCGCGCGTGTCACTGTCCGCTACCAAGGCAAGGCGGCCCACGACCAGATTCTTGCCTATCTCCAATCGCTCTATGGTCCACTCGACCGCACACCGGGACAGATCGCCAGCGGCCCCGTAAAATTCTTTAGCTGGACTGGATTCGAAACCGATGTGAACCTCCGATATGAGACCGGCACTGATCGCGGCATCATCTTTTTCGAAAGCCAAGAGCTCCGCCAAAAAATGACCGACAGCAATTCCGCCACCGTATTTTGACCGTTGTCACCACGCCTCCTGCCTGGTCTTTCCGAAGCTATTTACAAGATGGTGAAAAGTCCTGTTTTCACTCAACCTTGACCTGACCTCAGCCAGCCGCATACGGCTATCCTTCCAGAAAGTCCTTGTCAATTGCGCCTCAACACCTAACTCCCCCCTCTTCTGGTGGGGTCTTTATCCCCTCTCTTTAGGGATTGATGAAATTTTTGGATACGGTACTCTCATACTGTCGTTGGGGCAAAGAGGCCTCGGCAGAGCCACTATAGAATGGAGGTACCGATGAAGCTGAATCACCCCGTTCCCAAGGTCAATACTCCAAAAGCCTATTCGCTCTCGGACAGGCGCTATGCCAAACGGATTCCAATTCGATACCGCATCGAGTACTTCGAGGAAAAAGGCGCACGAATTGTCACAGGAGAGGGAGTCTTGAAAGACCTCTCAAAAACTGGGTGCATGATCTTGGGCGCGACCACGAGCTCGCTGGGCAGCCGACTCACCCTGCTCCTAGACGTGGAGGATGGGCAAGGCCCCATGCGTCTCACCGATGTCCTCGTTTCCTGGATCGCCAAAGACTCGTTTGCCCTCAAATTCCCCATGTTGTCACCGGAACAAAGGAAACGCCTGCAAGACGTGGTCTTGAAGAATATCGGCTTGTCATACTTTGACGATCGACGAGCAGCTTTCCGCATCGTTTCACCATCCATGCTAATGCCAGGAGGGAATCATGGATTCTGAGACTGCCACTCCCATCACCACAGTAGCTGGCTCCAGTCAGTCCAATCGTCGGCATGGCAGCCGTACCCCGACGCTCTGCTCATTGGTTTATTCGTGCATGGATTCAGGACAGATGCTAATCGGTGACGGCGTCGTCACAGACCTCTCTTCCAGCGGAATCGGCATTCGTGGGAATCAATCGATCACACCCGGCATGAAAGTGAGCCTCTTCATCGACCTTCCTGGTACGAAGAAGCCATTCTGCATTACCCGAAGCAAGATCTCCTGGGTTGAAGGAAGTCGATTTGGGGTGGAGATGGACGCCCTGACGCTGGAGGAAAAGAATCATCTGCGTTTTCTCTTGTGAACACACGTCGCTCCCTCAGACCCTGACGGTGGCATCTGAGACCTAGCAGGAACAAGGAGGCGCCCTTATGAAACGAGAACAGATCGCATCTGGAAGCTGGCTTCAGTCTGTAACGAAAATAGTTGATCGAAGACAAGGCCCCCGACCCTCAGTAGAGTTCGGATTAATGTACTCAGCGGAAAACTCTTACGGCGAGATCCTCATGGGCGATGGCATGGTCACGGATCTCTCGCCTATGGGATTGGGCATTCAGGGTAACGCCTCCGTCACGCCAGGGATAGCACTTACAATTTTCCTCTACCTCCCCGACGGGAAAGACCCACTGTTCGTGATGGAAGCAAGGGTAGCGTGGACCTCAGGACGTCGGTTTGGAGTCGAGCTTCTCAAGATGAATCTACGGGAACACAACCGGCTCTGTTACTTCTTACGCGCGAATCTCGCACATTCCGAATAGGATGCTGCAAGGAGGATCCAATGAGCAAACTACGACGGGCAAATACACGAGTGACAAGCCAGCTTCCAGTTCATGCCACTGACCGCAGAGAGGCTCAACGGACCCCTGTTCAGATCATGGTGCGTATTGCAACAATAAATAGCTTACAGCATGTTGGCGATGGGGTGGTCCTTGACCTGTCCGAGAGAGGGTGCAAAATCTGCAGTGCACTGGTCTTGCCCATGGGAACTGTCTGGGATCTCCATCTGACAATTCCCGAGACATCCGATCCGGCTCTTATCGTGAAAGTTCAGGTGGTCTGGGCGGTGGAAAACGAATACGGAATCGAGTTTCTTCGTGTCAAGGCACAGATGCGGGCTCAGCTACGCCATTTCATCTGGAAGCACATAAGCCGCTCTACCCTCAAAGGTTACTCTCCCTTGTTTGCACTTGTTGACCATTCAAGCCCACGATGGCCAGGTCTTAAGTTCCTACCCTAGAAGCAGGATGATCTTCCCCTAATTCCGTGGACACCTGGTTACGCCACAACCGTCCTCGCTTCGTACTCGGCCGGGGAGTCATAGCCGAGGGTCGAGTGCCAGCGTCTCCGGTTATAGCACACCTCAAGATACTCGAAGATCTCCTGTCTCGCAGCTTCACGGGGCTCGTCGTGCCGATGGTACACGAGTTCGCGCTGGAGTGTCCCGAAGAAGCGTTCGACCCAGGCGTTGTCCCAACAATTACCTTTGCGGCTCATGCTGGCCGTGGGCGGCGAGTACTTGCTGGTAGTGCGTGGCGGCATACTGACTGCCGCGATCAGAGTGGTGCAGGAGCCCTGCCAGGGGTGTCCGGTTCGCGAGCGCCATGGTGAGGGCCCGCTCGGCCAGCTCCACGGTCAGCCGGTGGCCCATCGCCCAGCCGATCACGCGGCGCGAGTAGAGATCAAGCACGACGGCAAGATCGAGTCAGCCCTCCGTGGTCCAGACGTAGGTGATGGCCCCGGCCCACACCCGATTCGGAGACGCGACCGTGAACTGGCGATCGAGGGTGTTCTCGGCCACGGGGAACCGGTGCTGAGATTGGGTGGTGGAGTATTTTCCAATCCCGACATGAGCCTGAGCGAACCGTGTCAGTGTTGAGCCTCAGGTGGCGTATTGTTGGGAGTTGTTCATCAGTTGAAACAGGTGTGTCCTGGCCTCGTTGAGGTGTTTGGCGGCCTCATTATCGCTG
>JBBRRK010000063.1:0-18012 GCA_038200765.1 Nitrospirales bacterium | reverse complement strand
CACCAAGACAGACAAATTCATGGCCAATAAACCAGGAACGAATTCGGCGATCAGGGTGTACTTCATTGACGTGAAGAAAAGCGGGCGGGTCACCATGTATCTTTCCATCAATAATAAGTAACCTTCCAGCTCAGGCAATAGCCGGATCGGCCTCAATCTCCCCTTCCAATCCACCCGTGAGTAGGCTAAATTCACATTACGCCCCCGTAGCTCAGTTGGATAGAGCAGCGGTTTCCTAAACCGTTTGTCGCTGGTTCAATTCCGGTCGGGGGCACCAATTTTTCAACAGCTTGCAGGCCCGCCTTCGGACACGACCCGCAATTGTGCTAATTTTGTGCTAACCCCCCGACCGACATCCAACACTTCGACCCCAGCCCGCAAACTCTCCGGATAGTGATGGGCATAGCGTTGCGTCATGATCGGCGACTTATGTCCCAGCAGCCGTTGCACCTTGTACAGATCCACTCCGCCCTGAACCATGCGCGTGGCACAGGTATGGCGCAGGTCATGGAAATGAAAATCGGTCATCTTGGCTTTCTCCAGTGCGAGATTCAGGCTTCGGCTGATATTGCTCGCATTCAGCCGTGTCTGAGCTTCGCTCGGGAACACCAACTCGGTGTCCACCAAACGACTTCCGTACTTGTGCTTCAGGAGTTCGAGCGCGGTCTGATTGAGCGGGATGCTTCGTCGTTCTCCGTTCTTCGACTTGAACACGGTCACGATTCTCCGAAAGAGGTCTACTCCGACCCACGTCAGGCCGAGAATCTCCCCCATGCGCATGCCGGTATGGATGGCAAACAACATGAGGTCCCGTAACCAGGGAGCCGCTGCATGGAGAAGGCGTGTTTCCTCATCCACCGTCAGCCAACGATCCCGTGTATTGTTCTCTCGCTCCATGGAGACACGGCATACGGGGTTATCCGTACACCATTCCCACTCTCGCCGCGCCAGGTTGAAGGCCTTCTTCAGCGTGGCCAGTTCCCGGTTAATCGTGGCCGGCTTCACCCCATCGACATAGCGCTGGTTCTTGTACGCCACGATACGCTTGGGTGTGACGTGATCCAGCGTCGGATTCCCGAAAAAGGTCTTCAGGTTCTTCACGCTGGTCAGCTCCCGGCGATAATTGGCCCGTCGTGCGGCATGTTCGCTGATATACCGATGCATCAGTTCCGTGAACGTCCGTTGCTGCGCTGTGGGCTTCTCGAAGAATCGCCCTTCGATGATCTGGACCCGCACTTGGCCTAAGATCGCCTCAGCCAGCCGTTTATCAGTGGTTCCCGTTGAGCGCCTGACTTGCTGACCTTGATACATAAACGACATCCACCACGTATGACCTCTCTTCACAAGTCCCATCCTCACTCCTTTCCAGTGGGACTCGGTGCGATGGTTTCCCCGTGGGCGGAAGTATAGACCTCGCGTTTGGCCCTCGCAATCAGGTCATCGACAGGGATATTGGGGTGACGGTCTGGAATATGGGTAACCGGATTCGACGGTTTATTAGCGAAGGAAGCCAGCCAGTGCTGGATCTTGTCCCGTTCGAATCGAATCAGACCATGAATTTTCTGACAGGGAATCTTTCCCTGATTCGCCCACAGGTACACCGTAGACTGCGGCAGATTAAGCCAGGCGGCGAGATCTTTGACCTTCAAGAGCATCGGTCACGACCGGAAGGGGGAGTCTGACGACACCCCCTCACCCCCCTGATATGGTGCGTCCGCGTCACCGCCGACGTAAGCGATATTAAATGGTTTCTGCTCTGACGTGGCACGGTCGGTGGGTTGGGGCATGGATCCCAGTCTCCGATGCTTCTCCTTCCATCGACTCTTTCCTACAACGAGTAATTGGTCTAACCAGGCGCGTCCACCGGGTTGCTCCACACAGAGCGCCAACAGCGGGGACACAGACCGACTCATCCACAATTTCACTTTGACTAAGGTCTGCTCCTCCTTCTCCACGACAAGCCGGGCTTTCTTGAATCCCTCTGTGAGCAGGAGCCACCAGTCCAGGAGGGGAGCCTGACACCGATGCTCGTCTGATTCTTCTCGGTTAGTGTCTCGGAAATCGACATGAGACCGAAGAACCCCGACGATATATTCGAGCCAGTCGCCTTCGTTCAGAAAAGAGAGCACCAGTCCGCAAGACTGTGCGCGATCCTTCTTGAGCTCCAGTTCCCAGCGAATCCCGTACTCCTGCCAATCCTCGTGCGCCTTGGCGTGGCGCTCCAGGCGTTTATCGTAGATGCGCAGGAGGGTCTGACTCTTGGGACTGCCGATATAGATGGTTCCTCCGCTGGGTGTGCCCGTATGGATGGACCCGGACGTGATACCCCGCCTTGTGTCGGCTCGGGTGACACACTGCCCCGCGTCAATGGCGTGATTGATGGTCGAGAGCGGGACGAGACTGTTTCGATCATCTAAGGCGCAATCAAGGCGTGTGAAATGACCGTCGTGGCTCAAGACCCATTGCAGGATGGTGCGGACCTTCTCGATAGGCCAGGAGGCCACAATCCCGCCTGACAGATCGACATGCACTTCGCGGGGAGCACGAGGCGCCCCAGTCCCAAGTTTGCCAACGCCACGACCAGTACTCGCGGTTATCCAGGATAGGGGGTAGCGGCGAAAGCTACCCTCGGTCTTGGTCCACTCCCCTTCAAGGACCTGTATCGTATCCTGGACGGAGCCAATCGGCAGGGTAAAGGCGAGCCAATCCATAGTGAGGGTGAATGGTGACGGGATAGACGTTATAGAATCCATAGAACTCCTGTAAAAACCCTTGTAAGTAGCGCCCCCGTGTTACCAGACGGGGGCTGTTTCGTGCGCGCCGCCGGCTGGCGCCAGCGATCGCGCCCGGATGTGTCGCGATGCCGTTGAGACGACGCATGCGGCTTCGTCCATTCCGTTCCATCGCCCGTTGGACTTTGGCGAGATTGAACCGAGCCATGCGACCCAGCCACTGCACGGGAATCTCCTCCTTACGATAGGCCCGCTGGATCGACTTCTGGCTCATGCGCAGTTCCGCTGCCAATTCCTTCACCGTGAGCAGATCCTTCTTCATGCCGAGTCCTTTCTGCCGGTGCGGCTCAGCACCGCGCTGACCATACCTGTGTGAGATGAGTGTGGGAAGTACCCTGCTTAAGCCTGCTTAGGACAGTGAGGGACCATTAGGGACAACAGTCACGAAGCAAGCCGAAGGGAATGTAACTTCGGTGTACGAATATAGGAGGACTGAATATTACGAATGATGAGCGAGCAGGGGTCTACCAGGCTGTCGAGCGCGCACAGTGGGAAAAATTGTGCAAAAAACGTTCTCTCTATGCCAATCCTAGTAGGATTGAACGCGAGCGACGGGGGTGAATGGTTCCGTATTCAGGGCCACTCTCTCCCAAGTTGGGGTGGCAACCCGTATCCATGCGCCATTCGATCTGCGCATACTGTGTGTCGACCTTCCAGTCAAAGCCCGGAGCAGAACGTCCTTGTCCTGTGCCGAGTCCATGCTGATGTTTCTACATACATGAGTGATAATTCAGATTGTGGGAGATAGCTTTGGCGGCGGGTGGCGAGTTATTCCGAGAGCCGGCAAAGATTTGTGGTACCTTGAACGTGCGAATCAGAAGGAGGTGGCGCATGCCGATCAAAAAGTATCCGTTCGTAAAAGACTTTCCTGTCGTGTGCGTGGGCGGTTCGGCCGGTGGCCTCGACGCCTATATCCGGTTACTCACACATCTGCCGGCCGATATGGGCGTGGCGATCGTCATCGTGAACCACATCACCATCATGCCCACCAGGCTCCATGAGGTTCTTCCCCGCTATACAACAATGCCGGTTGAGCTGATCACGGAACGCCTATGCATTCAGCCCAACCATGTATTCATCATCCCGGCAAATCGCGACTTACACATACTTCATGGAGAATTCCGTCTCAAGCCGATCTCGAAGCCCCGGGGATGGCCTGACGTGATTACCGTGTTCCTGTGTTCCCTGGTGCAGCACTGGGACGGAAAACTGGTCGCGGTCATTGTCTCTGGTCTAGATGGGGATGGAGCCGCAGCACTGAGCAGTATCAAACAAGTCGGCGGCATTACGATCGCGCAGTCGCCCGAGACAGCCGTCAAGCCAGATATGCCTGAGAGTGCCATAGAAAGCGGGTATATAGATTATGTGCTTTCACCTGAGGGTATCGCTCAGGAGTTGGTGCGGATTGCGCACGCGTCCCCAATGAAGACAACATGAGTTTCGACTAGAGCGCCGGAGCCACTCATCAATCTTGCGCGACGCGCGCGTCAATATTGGCAAGCTCTTCTGCAATTTTGTCGGGTGGCAGCACGAAATCAACACAGCTTGAAGCCTGCGCACTGAGCGGCATGCCGTTGACTTCGGCAGACACGTCCTGAGCAAAGGTTGTTCCTCCCTTGGCCTTGATGTGCTGGCATCCCGCAGTACCGTCACCATCATACCCAGAGAGGATAATGCCGATCGCACGCGCCCCCAGAGCCTCTGCTAAGGAAATAAACAATAAATCTACCTGCTTGTTCCTCCCAGTGCGCGGGGAGACGACTTTAAAGGTATGGCTCTCAATGAGAAGATCCGCGTTCGGAGGAATCACGTAGACGTGATTCGCCCGGATCGGCATCGCCGTGGACGCCACCACTACGGGCATTGTCGTGTGACGCGACAGAATTTGAGCTAACTGACTATGGGCGGTGGGGTTCATATGAGAAATAATGACAAAGGCCATACCTGTATGCGAGGGCAGGGCGTCCAAGAGCGCCTTATAGGCGTTCAGAGCTCCAGCTGAGCCGCCAATGCCGACAATGAAGTGAGGATGTACTGTTCCCATGCTTAGGCAGTGTTCCATCAAATACTTTTATCAATCTTCTTTTTCTGATTGGCGCCTGCGGTAGCATCAGCATCCATTGGTACTAAGTTCATTCCATCATCACTCAAAATCAATTTGTAAACGTCACTGGAGTGGCCCATGCCACGAGACTTCACAATGTACAGTCCACGAATGCGTCTTTTACCCTCATCTTCTTCTAATTCTCTCACGACGATCCACGTGTCAATTAAGGACGACACGCCGATTTCGCCGCTCGTGTCATTTTGTGCGGCTGAAGAAACAAGACTGGTAAAAAAGCCGGTGATGCCCTTCGATTTTAAAGCATCAATCATGCGAGTCAGCATTGATTGAATTTCAAGTTGGTTCCCCTGTCCAATGAGACTTGTCAGGGGATCTATGATCACAGATTGTGGGTTGAAACCTTCAAGGGTCTTGTATAAATCGAGTAGATGCTGCTCTAACCCAAAAAAGGAAGGTCTCGCAGACACAATCTTTAAGAGTCCTTTTTTCATTAATGGTTCAAGATGAAAACCAATAGAACTCATATTTTGAACGAGTTGCCCTGCAGATTCTTCATAAGACAAGAACAGACACCGTTCTCCACGCTTACAACTTGCTACTGCGAATGCACACGCGAGGCTTGTTTTTCCAGTGCCTGCGGTACCTGACGCGAGTATCGTGCTGCCTCTGGTATACCCTGCCCCCTTGAACAGTTTATCAAACGATGGAATGCCTGTCGACACTCTCTTGTTTGTGCCTGGTTGATCGAGTCGGGCAGACGTGATAGGAATGACTGACAGGCCATCTTTATCAATGACGAATGGATATTCGTTTGTTCCATGCTTTGAGCCACGATATTTAATGACACGAATTCTACGGGTGGAAATTTGTTCCCTCACTCGGTTGTCCAGAAGAATGATGCAATCGGAAATGTACTCCTCCAGGCCATGACGAGTATACGAGCCTTGTCCCAGCTCGCCGGTAATGATTGCCGTAACATGTTTTTCCTTCAGCCATCGGAACAGTCTTTTTATCTCTAAGCGAAGAATGCCAGCATCTGTGACGCCTGCAAAGAGAGATTCAATAGAATCTAACACCACGCGTTTGGCGCCAATGGCATCAATAGCATGCTCTAAACGAATGAAGAGTCCTTCAAGGTTAAATTCGCCCTTCTCTTGAATATCTCTGCGTTCCAACAGAACATATTCAATCAGAATCTTTTTTTGTGAAACGAGCCCTTGTAAATCCAGGTTGAGCGACGCCAGGTCTTTATACAGTTCATCTTCTGTTTCTTCAAATGACATGAAGATGCCTGGCTCGTTGTAATTGGCTGCACCATTGATGAGAAAATCAATCCCAAAAAGGGTTTTCCCACAGCCGGTATTTCCACAAATTAACGTGATTCTATTTTTCGGAATCCCACCTTCTGTAATTTGGTCAAAGCCTTTGATGCCGGTGAGGCACTTGTGTAATTGATTACGATGCAAGGCACTTTTTTTCTTTGGGGTTTTACGCATCCATGTCTCCAATTCAGTTCGCTCTGACATTCCGGCCTAAGAATAAAATAATACAACATCGATAACTGTCCAATAGTGCACAGTTTCCAGAAAATGAATGAGAGAGGACGGTGAGCTCATACCGCAGGAATAAATGGAATTAATCGTGGAGGATGATCTTTCTAAGGGAACTGTGTATTTTCAATCCGCCGTTGTATTCGATGAGCCCCAATTTGCGGAACTTGTTCATGAAAAAGCTCACGCGGGCGCGCGTCGTGCCGATAATTTCCGCCAGAGTTTCCTGGCTGATCTTCGCAATCACCCGCTCCTGTTTGGCTTCGTTGCCAAAGTTGGCCAACAGGAGCAGGACCCGCGCCAGCCGCATCTCGCTGGAGTGGAAGAGCTGATCCACCAGATCCTCCTCCAGCCGGATGTTACGGGTCAGCACATGGAAGAGGAACAGCTTGAAAAAATCCGGTTCGTCGTGGAGCACCTGAACCACCTGCGCTTTCTCCAGTCGCACGATCCTGCAGTTCGTCATGGCCGTGGCAGTAGCCATGCATCTCGGCTGGCCCACGAGGCAGCCCTCGCCAAAGAAGTCGTCGGTGCCGAGAATGCCGACGACTGCTTCTTTGCCCTTTGAGGAAACGACCGTGAGCTTGACCTTGCCGTGCTGCATAAAAAAGATGTCGTCGGCCGGGTCGCCTTGCGAGAATACTTTCTGGTTCTTCCGGTAGTTGGCAATCGTGTGTCCTGCGCCGATCTTGGCGAGAAAGATAAGGGGATCGAAAGGCAGCGTTGACTTCGGTTCCTTTCCTGCTTTCTTTGAAAGCGGCAGCGGCCTAAAACGGCGGCTGATTCTGGCTAACTCAAGAGTGATTTCCTGAGGAGACAGCACGAAATCAACACAGCCTGAAGCCTGAGCACTGAGAGGCATGCCGTTTACATCGGCAGACAAGTCCTGAGCAAAGGTTGTTCCTCCCTTTGCCCTAATGCGCTTGCATCCCTCAGTACCGTCGCTATCATACCCAGAGAGGATAATGCCAATCGCACGCGCCCCCAGAGCCTCTGCTAAAGAAGTGAAAAACAAATCTACCTGCTTGTTCTTCCCAGTGCGTGGGGAGACGACTTTAAAGGTATGGCTCTCAATGAGAAGATCCGCGTTCGGAGGATTCACGTAGACGTGATTCGCCCGGATCGGCATCACCGTGGACGCCACCAGTACTGGCATTTTCGTGTGACGCGACAGAATTTGAGCTAACTGACTATGGGCGGTGGGGAGAAGATGAGAAACAAAGACAAAGGCCATCCCTGTATCAGACGGCAGGGCGTCCAAGAGCGCCTTATAGGCGTTAAGAACTCCAGCTGAGCCGCCAATGCCGACAATGAGGTTCGGATATACGGCTCGAATACTCCAGCTCCTTTCTATATTATCAAACTGTAAAACGCCTTTACAGTCAAGCCTCGGGCATCATACTCTCCTCTTATCTTTGAATCCATTAATCCCGCGATTACCTCAAACGTCGCAGACATAATCTGCGACTTCGGCCTGCATCGCTGGCGGCAGAGACAGGGGAGGCGAACGCATTAGGAAGAATCATGAAACGAGAGGGCATTAGGGAAATCAGCCTGACTCAACACAAGCCTTTCACACTGTACGCTGAACTGGGAGGGCTGGTCAATTTGTAGTATTTGGTGCCTTGGTCGAAGTGTGGGGCCCATTCCTTTTAAACTCGCGATGCCGGACAGCGAGATGTGAGCAGAAAACCCCCGGCGCTACAGCCGGAGGCTTTCGAGTGAGCCAGATTAAGAGTTGGACAGGCTACTTCTTTGAGGTCAAAGGGAGTACCTGTGTCCAGCGCCCAGATTTATTCGCTCCGGGGACCCGATCAAGACTCGAACCATCTCGCAGAGCTTGTGCTAATTTTGTGCTAAAAGTAGTTCGAATCCATGAGAACCTCTGAAATCAGTAGAGCTGCTGGAATCTTCTTAAGCCTCGGTATTCAAATAAAAAACGGGGAAACCATTTGAAACACCGAGCCTTTTTAAAAACGTCTTGCTTCCATTCCTAAACCGTTTGTCGCTGGTTCAATTCCGGTCGGGGGCACCAAACAGCAATCGCTCGCGCCGTCAGCATCTTTATCGCTCCCACGTCATATCGACCAACGATCCCCCCAACAACATCGTCTTCGATACATCACGTGGCTTGTCCGTAGACTCTGCATTGTGCGTGTGCCATCAATGCCAGCCATGATGTCCATCTGTGCCAGGAACCTGTCCGATATGACCGTTCTACTGAGGCGAACGGTCCGCGACCATCTGTATCGTTCTCGGCTCGGAAAAATCCTCATGGTATTCCAGTGAATACACCTCCTGTTTGCCGAGCCTGAGGCCTCGCATTCGGCTGCACCTCCTTTGCCTCCTCACGAAGGCAATGTCGAACAGGCTCCTAGCAATGCCCCTCTCCTCTCGTCGATAAGGAGTTCAAATTCGCTTGCCTGCGACTCAGGGTTGCGTATACTCACTCTGAGCCAGCGAACCATCTTGAGAAAGGAGCGCGCGTGTCGAAGCGAAGCACCTTGAAGCCAAGAAGCCGCCCAGCCAGCCCGTGCGTCGTGCAATACCTTGGACCGAACTTTACGGAGAAGGGAACGATGACGGATCTTTCTGGCGATGGAATGAAAATCCTCGGCACCCGCCCAGTTCATGTCGGCATGCGCCTTGCCCTTCGACTATCGGTCGGTGAATCTGCCATACCGATTCAGATCCCTTGCGCCTATGTGCGATGGACACGCAATCAAGAATTCGGAGTCAAGTTTGGCCCGATGGAACCAGTAGTGATGGCGCAACTCCACGACCTTCTCTCGGCCTACCAGGGCGCACCTAGCACCTAACCCGCATGATTTACAAAGGCTTCCAAACACACGCCGATAGGCCGCTAGGACAGGCCTGATGGCGGGCGGGCTCGCCGCTCGGTCGGTCAACACACTGTTTCACGTATGCCTCCCTCCCGCGTGACTCCACGCGCCCGTCTCGCGTGGCGTCTCGGCAGTTTCGTCACGAGTTCTCGTGAACGATGCGGGCTAACAGGCTGTGGAAAAACTATTGATATCCGTTCAAGCTTGGAATTGCCCCGGTCTCGTGCCCCCTCCCTTCCTTCCCCATAGTATAGGGGAGGGGAGGGAACGACGAACTATCATGAACAATGCGGGCTGCGGCACGGCCCCCTTCATGTGAGAGGTACTTCTTGTAGGTCTAACCGACCCCGGGTGACCCGGTATTCTTGTGACCAGATCAGTACACGCGGGTTGGCGTTGCCTCAACTGTGGAAATATCCGTGACCCTGTAATGGAGCGGAATCGTCTGGAGCAGGGAATGGCTGCAGGCGTCTTAACTGTACGAGCATCCGGCCAGCAGATGGGGCTCAGAAACATGTTGATGTCATCGTAGGCTTCGAGCCTCATCAGTCGGGCCATGAGGTAGTCCCTGTGATAGCCGGACAGACAGCGTCATTATCTCCATCGATTTCGAGAGCCCTCGTCCGCTTTCCCATGTTTTCTTGCCACGTTGTGAAGGCTGGGCTAGACTTTTCTCAGATTCTATGTCTCGAGTAAAAACATCAGAACCATCCCGCGTGCGGTCTAAAGCTGCCACGGTTGAACAGCGTACTCGTGGCGCGAGAGAGCTCCAGGAGCTTCTTGCACAGGTGGGAGACCTTGGCCGAGAAGGCTTCCCCTATCTCGACGCAGCTAGGGCGAGAACAGAGATGCAACTCCGCGAGTGCATCCGCCGCACGTTTGGCGAGAAATCCCCTGAATTCCAAGAGCATCGGCACCACAGACTGCTCATGGACAGCCCTGAGGAGACGCGGCAGAGCATCACCTTGATCAAGACTCTTATTGCTATGCTTGAGCAAAAAAAACTTGATCTGCAAGGTGGACATTCCCCCCAAGAAACCCCTCCGGCGCCGCCGGCCTCAGCATCATCCGTATCTGCAAGCCCACCGATAACCGTAGTCCCGGCCTCCATCTCGACGGTGCAGATGACCATGCCGCAAACAGGGCCGGTTACGCCACCGCCGGTCGTTGCCGCCATCACTCCGAACCTCGGTCTTGCTCCAGCCGCCACTGTGCCGAGTCCACATCCGCTCCCCCCGATCCCTCCGGCCCCCTCAGCCTCTCCGCAACAGCCAGAGCCTTTGGGCGTATCCATATCTCCGCTCACACCATCTCCAACTACACCGGAGGCACAGACACCAGTGGTGCCACATATCGCTCTGCAGCCGGTGGATCGAGTCGCCCCGGAGCCTCGGCAAATGCCATCACAAGCGGCACAGCCTGCACAGGCAGACGTATCGCATACCGGCAAGCCACCGCAGCCACCACGGACTGAGCCGGGGGCTCACGCGCATCAAATTCCCTCCGCCGGCCCACAGCCTAAGATGCAGGAGGCGCTTCTCATCCCTCAGCATCAGCCGTCGCATTCCCCGGTGCCGGTCAGCCCCTCCTTCCCCCAGGAGCCTGCGCCGCAACTGACTCAGGCCGGATCGGATCCGCTCGGACCCGTGAAGGCCGTCTGTTGCCGGTTCCATGCCGTCGTCCGGCAGTTGCGTCTTCGTGGGGAATATCGAGCCACGTTAAGTGTGGAAGACGAGATTGATGCGCAAGATCTGCTGCATGCACTCCTACGGACTCAATTCGACAATATCGACACGGATGAATGGACGCCGAGTTATTTAGGCGGATCCCTGCGCACGACATTCTTACTGAACGACGGTCGGCTTGCGGTGATCGTGAAGAAAACACGTCCCGGTCTCAACGCTAAAGACCTCACCGACCAACTCCGGATCGATACAGAGCGGTATCGATCCCACGACCGCTGCACAACGCTCTTGTGCTTTATGTACGACCCCGAGGGCCGTATCGGGAACCCGCGAGGCCTCGAAGCGAGTCTCACGAGCGTGAACGATTCATTTGTTGTCGATGTCCTGGTCGCTCCGAAATGAGGTGATCTATGAAGAAGTTGAAATCTGCTGTGAACACACTCCCCCAATCGTCTGCGGGCACTCGTGCATTGACAGAGGCGAAGGGTACCCGCTACGTTGACGCGAACCACACTATTTCTGCGGTGCCTTGTACGATTCATGCTCCAGTCGATGGCGGGAGAATCATGTCAGATCGGGCCTACGTGCTCATCAATGTACAGCCGGGACGCACGAGCGATGTGGTTCGGGCCTTGTCCGGAATCAAGCAGATCAAGACCATCGATCCTTGCTGGGGCAAGCCCGATATTATTGTAGTGGTGGAAGTCTCGGACCAGGACGCCCTGACTCAGTTGGTGCTGAGCCGAATCCATGAGATCGACGGTGTCCTGCACACCGACACCCATCTTGTCTATCGATTGAAGGCTGGTAATGCCAAGTGATCCGCAATTTTCACGAGCGCAGATTCGTTTTCTTTGTCATCTGAGCGTCCACGTCCGCAGTTCTTCCCCTACCCCATGATCTGGGTGTGATCGACGAGATTGCGGCAGAGGCGTTTGTCGTCAAGGCAGGCTACCTCAGCTCCTGGTCGATCTCTCCACTGTCGGCATCATCGCCAAGATCTAACCCAAATCGGTCGGCCATCCGATAGAGAGTGCGTCGATCGATGCCGAGGATCTTTGCGGCTTTGACTTTATTCCCCTTGGTTTCCTTCAGCACGCGGACGAGGTGACGCTTCTCGACTTCCTCAAGGGACAAATTCCCCTCTTCGCTGTGGCCGACCGCTCCATCGGTCTCCTTCGCCGGTAGCTCCGTCCGATGCAGCGACGCCGGCAGATCCTCCGGCGTGAGGAGGGGACCATGACTCAGCGAGACGGCTCGCTCAATGGCGTTTTCTAGTTCGCGCACATTGCCGGGCCAGCGATACTGCATCAGCAACGCCATGGTCTCCGGCAGCACTCCGCGCACCGCATGCGTTGCTCCCGCCGCGCATTTCTGCAAGAAGTGATGTACCAACATCGGAATATCTTCCCGCCGCTCCATCAACGAGGGCAAGCCGATACGCACGACATTGAGGCGATAAAATAAGTCGTCCCGATACTTGCCCTCCTTGACGAGCTGCTCGAGATCTCGATTGGTCGCGGTGATGATACGGACATCGACTTTCGTCGAGGTGGTGCTGCCGACACGGCGGACTTCGTGATCTTGCATCACCCGCAGCAACTTCACCTGTACGGCCTGTCCCAACTCGCCGATCTCATCGAGAAACAACGTGCCCCCGTTCGCAGATTCAAAGAGGCCGACTTTGGTTCCCACCGCGCCGGTAAAGGCTCCCTTCTCATACCCGAACATTTCCGACTCCAGCAGGGCATCCGGCAGCGCCCCACAATTCACCGGAATAAATGGTTTGTCCCGACGAGGCCCGTTCGCATGGATGGCCCGCGCAATCAGTTCCTTGCCGGTGCCGCTTTCCCCTTGCAGGAGCACCGTGCTCTTGCTCTCGGTCACCCGTGCTACCAGCTTATATACTTCCAGCATGGCAGGACTGCTTCCCACCAGTGGAGACCATTCATCTTTGCTCTTCAACTCATCTCGGAACCGGGCATTTTCTCGGATGAGTCGACAGTGATCGAGACTCCGCTTCACGACCAACTTGATATCTTCCTTCTTAAACGGCTTAGCCAGATAGTCGTAGGCCCCTTGTTTGATTGCCTCGATGGCACCCTCAAGAGAGCCGAACGAGGTCAGCACCACGACCGCCGTGTCAGGGTTCATGCGTTTAAACTCACGCAAGACCGTGAGTCCATCGACCGCGCCCATACGAATATCTGTCAGCACCAGATCCACTCGACCCTGGCGTCCACGCGCGATCACTTCTTCTCCGCTGGCGAAGGCTTCAACGGCATAGCCTTCCTTCCTTAAGGCCTCAGTTAAGAGATCGCGCGCGACCGTATCGTCGTCGGCGACGAGAATATTCGCTGGTTGCATCAGTCCTTCTCCGTGACGTGCGTTGGCTCGTTCTTCAATCCAGGTAAGGTGACGGTGACGGTTGTGCCGCGTCCAGTCTCGCTCACGATCACCAGACTGCCTCCATGGGCTAGCACTGTTTCGCGGCTTAAGAATAGTCCTAACCCGGTGCCCGTGCCAACCGCCTTGGTGGTAAAAAATGGTTCAAAGGCTTTCTGTATATCGGCCTCCGGCATGCCGCATCCTGTATCCCCCACCTCGATGGTGAGGACCAGAGGCGACATCGAGTCGGCCATCCGGCGGCCGCAGTCGAGTTCATCAGGCGAGGCGGCACGGGCTCCGACTGATAGCGTCACCGCTCCCTGTGGCGGGGTAGCAGCCAAGGCATTGGCGAACACGTTCACCAGCACTTGATGGATTTTTTCCGCATCGGCCCAGACGAGCGGGAGGCCTTCGGGAATCTCAACCGTCAGGGTAATCCCTTTCGCATGGAAGGCCGGTTCCATGAGCACGGCCGCTGGGCTGACCACCTGTTCCGCGGGCAACCATGTTGATTCAGGCTGGCGCTGTCTGGTTGAGGACAGCAAGTCCTGAATGATCCGAACCACCCGTGTGAGTTGTTCATCGATCACGGTCACCCGCTTCTTCATCTCAGGCGTGACGCCCGGCTCTTCAGCCAACGCTTGCACGTGCCAGGCAATCGAGTGGAGCGGCGTCCCGATTTCATGCGCGACGGACGCCACCAGCTGCCCCACCGCCGCTAACCGTTCAGAACGATTCAACTGGTCTTTCGCATCGACCAGCTGCGTATTGGCTTTCAGAAGGTTGTCCGTCTCCTGGGCGAGCGCGGCACGCGCCGCCGCCTCTCTCGTTTTGCGTTCTTCCCATGTCATGCCGATATAGGCGACGACCAGGAGTACGCCTGCGACCACACTACGGTTGATCACCGCCGATTGAAACCGCCCCGGCTTGGTCGGTTGCATCAACCCCATGTAGGTCGCCACAATACAGGCTCCCACCGTCACGAGCATCAGGCTGCGACTGCGTACGGTCGCCACTAACAGAATCGGCAACACAAAACCGTATGCGCCGACCACGTTTGCTGGGGCGGCCATTTCAAGCGCGACGATTGCCAGGAACACCGCGCCTGCGATCGCCAGCACAATGCGATTTTGTTTCAACATGGGAATGGGTGACAGGTAGATTGCCGATGCACCATCGTCCGATCTCTCGCAGGCTGAGAGAACATTATTCTCCTTCGCCGAATTCCCCGTAGCTTCCAGCCTTCGTAGCTGAAGTGACTACTTCGGCGGAGTAGGCAGCTACGGGGATGAAGGCGAGGAGAACCCTCCGTAGCCTTGGCGAAAGAGGGTAGTGGCTTCGGGGAATTTCGCAAGATACCCCGCAGCTTGCTGCGGGGAGCTTCATTTCATGTAGCAGACATTCACGGGCCTGCTCCTCAGGGAAAATCAGTGAAGAATGTCGTCGAAGGATGCTCGGAAAGGCCGTCCCGCAATCCGTGAGACGTGAATCGTTACACGTGAAAGGTTTCGGAGGAAGAGCACTCGGCAATCCTACGTTTAACCTGTTACCTTTCACGGTTCTTGAGAACGACGCTGGCGGCATAGCTTAGCATCCGGCACAGAGGGTCTTATCCTAGCGGGCGGGCCGAACGCAAGACAGCTCCAAGCTGCTGCAGACGTGTATCACACAACATCTCCTCCACAGGAATCGGATACTTACGGGTCCAGTTCGGATGACTATCGAACGTCCCTGGAAGATTGGTTTGCGACAGTTCGCCCAAGCCGTCTTCGAGATTGGCCAACACGATTGAGGATGGCGTACGAGCCAGGTAGAGATGAATCGCGTGGCAGAGCTCGGTCGTCATGGCGGGCGTGGTGGCCAGGTCCTCAGTCACGCCATTCGGCAGGAGGCCCTCCCGCTTGAGGGCGCTGAGGATGCCTCCCTTGTCGCGCTGCCGTTTCTCCCAGGCCTGACGGCGTGCCGCGTCATCTGTAAAGGCGCCTAATCCCGCCCGTACGCGCAAGTCCTCGCCGGACCAAAATCCAGCCAGGGTCGGCAAATCGTGGGTCGTGACGACAGCCAATGATTGTACGGGATAGTCGCCAGGCGATTTCCATGCGCCGTTCCCACCGCGTTCGAAGTAGAACACACGATACGACAGCACTCTCGCCTTCGCCAACTGCTCTCTGACCCAATCGGGCACCGTGCCGAGGTCTTCGCCGATGACGAGGGTTTTGGATCGAACGCTCTCTAATGCTACGATCGCCAACAAGTCTTCAAAGGGGTACTGCACATATGTGCCCTCGGATGCAGGCCTCCCGCGCGGAATCCAAAAGAGACGGCAGAACGCCATCACATGGTCCAATCGGACAGCCCCTCCGGATCGAAAATTGTTGCGCAGCAGCTGGATCATCAACTCATAGCTGCTGGCGCGCAGCGCGTGAGGGTTGATCGGGGGCAAGCCCCAGTTCTGTCCCTCTGGCGCAAACGAGTCCGGCGGGGCGCCGCAGTCGGCTTCGAGCGCCAACACCGATTGATAGATCCAGGCTTCGGCCCCGTTCCGATCGGCCCCAAGCGCCATATCATGATACAGCCCAATCGGCATCGCCAGCTGCTCGGCCGTCCGTTGGATGTCGTTCAGTTGTTCGCTCGCCACCCACTGAATGTATTGGAAGAAGCGAACGCGCTTCCGGTGTTGTGTGGCATATTCCCGAACCGGTTGGCCTGGCGTCAGATAGTGTGTGGGCCAATCGTGCCAGGTGGTTGACGTGGATTGAATCAGTCGGCGCTCTTCCTCCAACACCTGGAAGGTGGCATACAGCTCGAGCGGCGTGCCCTCAGACTGGATAAACCGTTCTAGGCGTCGTGCGCGGTCCGTGTTCGGTTGGAGATGGGGCTCCTCTCCGTTGTAGGCCTCTGAGAGGAATTTGTCATAGGCCAAATCGAGCATGGTGCGCTTGGCGGTCCCAATGACGTCGTAGTCCACCTGTCGGCTTTCTCGTAGCGCCTGGAGCTTGGCTTGAAACTCGGGGGCATGGAACTGTTGCTGCGCCTCTTCCGACCCGGAAAATTCCGGCAGCCGATCGAGATCGATATAGAGTTCATTGAGATACAGTCGACTGTACGGCCCATAGGGGCTGATGTGATAGGGCGTGGTATTCCGCAGTGCGTGCAGCGGGTTAAGTCCGATGACTCCGGCGCCGAGCTCCTTCCCGGCCCATTCCACAATCCGGGCGAGATCGGTGAAGTCTCCGCATCCCCAATTACGATCCGAGGACAGTGAATAGAGCTGTAGGGCCAGTCCCCACAGACGTTGATTTGCCTCAAGCGACGGTGGGACATAGCACTGGCGTGGCGCGACGATGACACGCATTTTTCCCTCGACGCCTCCAACCAAGCCTTCGGCCCGTACCGTCCATGTGTAGTACCCGAGCGAGAGACCGCGCGGAACCGGTATCTCGACACGCACTCGCCGGTGACCCTTGAGAAATCGAACGTCCATGGCGGAGAGCCCAGGCCCTGCGTGCCCCTCTTGCACCACGCCGTTCGTGTCATCGCGGATTTGCCACTCCACCACGATGGACCCTTCTTTGCCGTCTTCGAGCGCCAGGTAACAGCACACAGACGGTTCCGTTTCATCGTCACGCAGAATCTGCACTGGGTCGCAAGGGCGTTCCCACGGCGCCTCATCCCATTCTTGCAACGCCTGTGTCAGCGACGCGGCTGAATCAACGGCAAAGCCCATGGCCGACAAAATGGCGCGCCGGGTGTCATCGGAGGTGAAGTGCGGAGTGCCCGCGATATCGTAATAGTCGGTCGCGATGCCGGCACGTTCAGCGAGCCTGGCAAGAAGGGTCTGTTCCATCTGATCCTGCATGAACGGGAGTCTGCGTGAAGACTGCCGGCATGTCAAGCTATCCTATTGTTCTTGAAGAAGAATTCAGCTCAATGCTCTTCTTGCATGCCGCGGATCTCAGCCAGGTTCAGGCCGGTACGAGCACCTCTTCCTTGTGGCCTACCCTACTGTGTCACAGTGGTAAGCAGGTGCTCCTTCGCAACAGACGGTCGCTCTGTTCGTCAAACAATGTCGAAGCGGCCCTCATGTCGATACATCGCAGGCGTCCCTCTTCTGCTCGTGTCATTGGGGGTAGGGGCGTAGAACTGTACACAGCCGGATTGAGATGGCCGCCGACTTCACGTCCGTTCAAGAAACAATGAATGTCGCGAGGGAAAGGCCTGAGCCAGGTCTTGTGCGAGGCGCTATCCTCACCTGTACGCGTACGCATGCCCTAGCAGGATGCTGAAAAAGTCCGCCAGCGGCGTTCTCGCATCGCTCAGAGGCTCAACGTACCGAAGCGTACGCCTCGTCTCTTCGCTCGCTGCGGCCTTGCTGGACGGCCTTTTTGAGCATCCTGCGAGTTGTTCATGCGTCAACGCCACGCGTAAGAACACAGCGGGATTTGAGCGTAAACTGAGTTTTTCCGCAGCCTGCTAGGCGCGGTTCCATCGGCCCGTGTGACTGCGCACGGCGACACCACCCGACAAGCGCGGACCGCGTGAGGTTTATTGACTCCCTTATGTCATTTTGTTAGCTTCAAGATCCGCTACGTTGCTGCCGATATGAAAGACGAGAAGCGTCAGGTAGCATCCTTGGCATCCAATCCCGAAAGGAGTGTTGATGGCTCGTTCAACCGTCTCGCCCGAATT
>JBBRRK010000062.1:0-18122 GCA_038200765.1 Nitrospirales bacterium | reverse complement strand
CTCAGGGGAGCAGTCAGCCTTTCCTTCCCTGCGGGCGTTATCCCAATCCCTGCTTTCACTTCCAAGGGTAGCCTGGTCGATCCTCGATTGCGCGCATCGAACGAGCACATTCTTATTGTGCGCGTTCTGCGAGCAAAGAGGGCATCTGGCCGCTCCCTCCCCATCCTTCCGAGACCGCTCGTTTCTAGGGATGGGGGCTGATGGATCTTCCACTGCGCGCGTCCAACGAGGGCCTTCGGAGGCCGCGCGTTGCGCGAGCACCTTTTATGCTAAATGATTCTTCCAAGCTAGCTCGCTACATTCTTTCAAGGGGTGGCCTGGCTTGGTCCCCAACTGCGCACGTCGAACGACCACTGCTTCATCGTGGGGGTTCCGTGAGCACGGGGGACCAACCAGGTCACCCCTCTCCCTCCTCTTGAGCCCTTACCGACCAATAGGCCATACTGCCCACCTATGGAAACGCATCCCGCATCTTCCTGTGAAACTCTTGCCGAGCAGTACCAAGCTCTGCTGGAGGTTGCGCAGGCGATCTCCTCACATCGCGATCTCGACGAACTTTTTCGAGATCTTGCCCAGCGCCTTCCCCGAGTGGTCCAGGTGAATTTTGTCGCCCTGTCCTTGTACGATCCTGCTCGTGACACGATGCGATTGCACACGATTCAGGCGAATGTGCCGGCCGATCTCGTGGGTGGCCATGAAGGCCCGGTCGAAGAGAGTCCCGCCGGATTGGTCTGGCAAACGCAGCAGCCCGTCCTTGTCCCGAATATCGCCGAAGAGCAGCGCTGGCCGAAGGTCACTCAGCGCATGAAGGAGGACGGCACGAATTCGTTTTGCTTCGTTCCTCTGACCACGGCTGTACGACGCTTGGGAGCCATGGGATTTTCGAGCTTGCAGAAAGAGGCCTATAGCGAAACGGACCTGGAATTCCTCCAACAAGTTGGCAAGCAGGTTGCGGTGGCGGTGGATAATGTCCTCCATCATCAAGACCTGACTCACGATCGCGACCGGTTACGGCTTCTCCTCGAGGTGTCCGAAGCCATCGTGTCGCACCGTGACCTGTCCCTGCTCTTTCGGGACCTCGCGCAACGCCTCCCGACCGTCGCCCCGTTCGATTTTATCGGCCTGATCCTCCACGATCCCACAAAGAATCTGATGAAGGTCCATGTATTGGAGACTGCAGCCGCGCACCGCCTCAACACCAGATTGGATGGGCTGGAGCTTCCAATCGAGGAGTCCTCCAGCGGTTGGGTCTGGACTCATCAGAAACCGTTGGTCATTCCGTCTCTCGCCGAGGAACCTCGATTCACGAGGGGGATGGCGGCACTCAAGGACATCGGCGTCCAGTCCGTTTGTCTGTTTCCCCTGACGACGGCCATGCGACGACTCGGAGCGATCGGGTTCGGGAGTCTCGAACCCCATGCATTCGGAGACCAGAACATGGGATTGCTTGGTCAGGTGGCCAAACAAGTTGCTGTGGCCGTGGACAACGTGCTTAATTTTGCCAGCACGGAAGCCGCGCAACAATCTCTGGCTCGAGAGCGAGATCGCCTCAGCTTGGTGCTGGATATCAACAACGCCGTCGTGTCGAACCTCGAATTGAGAGACCTCCTGAAAGCGATCTCCGCCTCACTCGGTCGTGTGATTCCCCACGATTTCGCGTGGTTTTGCCTCTACGATTCCGCGACGCATCAGCTGCGAGCCCATGCGCTGGACTTCCCCGGCCATCAAGACTTTGTCGGAGCGGGAGATCCCATACCGTTGGAAGGAACCCCGGAAGGGCTGGCGTTCACGACCCAGCAGACGGTCCTGGTCAGGAGTCTCAGCCTCACGGAGTTTCCTACGGAGATCATGAAACGGGCAGAGGCCGAAGGCTTGAAATCGGGATGCGCGATTCCACTAATCTTGCACGGGCAGGCACTCGGTACCTTGAGCGTCGTCAGTATGCAGGAGAATGCGTTCACCGACGACGATGTCGCATTGCTCAGCCGGATCGGCGCTCAGGTCGCGCTTGCCGCTGCGAATTCGATGGCCTATCAGGAGATTTCATCGTTGAAGGACAAGCTGGCAAAGGAAAAGCTGTACCTGGAGGAGGAAATCCAGACAGCGTACAACTTCGAGGAAATCGTCGGGGACAGCCGAGCGCTCAAATTGGTTCTGAAAGAAGTCCAGACTGTGGCCACAACCGATTCCACCGTTCTTATCCTAGGTGAAACGGGCAGTGGGAAGGAACTCGTTGCGCGGGCGCTCCACAATCTCAGCAACCGGCGAGAGCGAACGTTCGTGAAGATCAATTGTGCCGCGATTCCGACCGGCTTGCTTGAAAGCGAACTTTTCGGACATGAACGAGGCGCATTCACCGGTGCGATTGCCACCAAGATCGGCCGGTTTGAATTAGCTGACCGTGGAACCTTGTTTCTCGACGAGGTGGGAGAAATCCCGTTAGAACTGCAAGTGAAACTGCTCCGGGTACTCCAGGAGCAGGAGTTCGAACGATTGGGGAGTACTAAGACGATTCATGTCAATGTCCGCATCATCGCCGCGACCAATCGCGATCTTAGTCGGATGGTAGAGGAGCAAAGGTTTCGCACTGACCTCTATTATCGGCTCAAGGTCTTTCCGATCACGGTCCCTCCCCTGCGCGAGCGTGTGGAAGATATTCCCTTGCTGGTCCGACACTTTGCTCAGAAATTCGCCCAACGGATGAAGAAACGGATCGAGACAATCCCGTCGGAGGCGATGAAAGCGCTCCAGGCCTATCCATGGCACGGTAACGTGCGAGAGCTGGAGAATTTCGTCGAGCGAGCGGTCATTCTGACTCAAGGACCGGATCTGTTCGTGTCGCTTGCCGAATTAAAGCGGACGCCGGGTCACTCGACGAATTCCGGGACTACAACGCTTGAACAAGCCGAACGTGAACACATTCTCAAGGCGCTTCGCGAGTCGGACTGGATCATCGGTGGTTCTGCAGGCGCTGCTGCCAAGCTTGGGATGAAGCGGACGACCCTGCAATCTAAGATGCAGAAGCTCGGTATCTCTCGCCATCCGTAGTTAGTCAGGCATCTCATCCAGCCTCATGAATGTTTCAGGCTCGCGCCGACACTTCGGCACTGTGCCGTCGCGTCGGCAGGTCGTCTTCGGCACTTCATTTGTTTCGCGCCAAATATTTCCGAAAGAAGTCGATCAATCTCCCATAGTTTCAGCGACATCAATGACCCAGGTCGTGTGCGAACTCTCCTGGAACGCGAGTTGCTATTTAACATTGCTATGAATGGTGTGAGGTCAACCGGTAGATCGCTGAAGGAGGCATCGATGGGTACGGCGCTGGCGATTCCACAACAGCAATCGATTGAGGAAACGGCTCAAAGTCGAGCAAGAATCCACAACACTGATCGTTGTCCGCGCTGCAACGGACTGATGGTAGCCGAATGGTGCGAGGACCTGTCGGATTACCGCGCTCAGCGTTGCGTGCAATGTGGTGAGGTCGTCGATCCGGTTATCCTGCAGAATCGCCGACAGGGTGGAATGACAGTCGGCGAGGCCAGGAATGAGATCGAATGACGACGACAAGGATACGCAGACCGGTTTCCTTTCTCTGTCGAGGCAGGCGCCGCGAATCCGAGCGGCGTCGCCCGCTGGGGTAGATGGGCCCCTCTCTTCACCCCGGAGGGGCCTGTCTGCTCGGTGAGCCACAGAGGGTGACGATAATACATTGGATGGTCAGCGATGATGAGGAGGGCAACATGGATCTGATGATTGTGACGGTACTCGCCATCGGGACGCTCTGCTGGGGCCTGCGTGCCATGCAAAGGAACAGGGTGACGGCACCTGTGCGTCTCGCCCAGGGCGTCTCGCTGCGTCGCATGCGGACACGGCGCTGACTGGGTCACCGAACGGAACAGGGAGATGAGGGGAAAGGCGGCGGTCCCACACAGGAGGGTTCAGCCATGATGAAACAGATGAGAGAGATAGGCGCGGCGGCGCTTCTTCTTGTTGCCGCACTATCCCACCCCGACGTCGCGGTAGCCCATGGAGCCACGAGCGGAGAAGACGACCCGTGCCTGCGCCGGGTCGGGGAGAAGGTGGTCCATTTCAGCGCCTATCAGCCGCAATACCAGTTGAAAGATCAGTACTGCACGGACATTCCCAAGGAAGGCGACACCTTTCTGGTCGTCGACCTCGTGGACCCGACATTGCGCAACGAGCTGGTCGGGATGCGGGTCACGAAGGGGAACGGGAGCAAAGAGGCCGACGATCAGATTGTGGCCGATATTCGGCCGAGCACCCACCCGGACGGTGTACTGAGAGGCGAAGCTCGGCTGGACGAGGGTCTGTACACGGTTACCATCGCAGCCGAGAAGCAGAATCTGATGAAGCGCCCGCAGTATCTCTTGCGGGTCCGCATGACCGATTATCAGAAGCTGGTGCGTACGGTTGCAGTACCACTACTAGGAGTGCTGCTCATGGCCTGGCTCGGGTACAAGCTGCTACGATCCACGTGGCTGCGGAATTGGTGGGCCATCCGCCGTTCCTAGGGAACCGGGCCTTCCTGCCCGCGCCCAGATGGTTTATAGAAATGAGGGAAGGGACAAGCGTGTCATTCTCATATCGATATCACTAACCAGCAAAGGAAAAAATCTATGACATCACCGAATCGTTATCTGACATCCTGGGAGGGTTTTTGGAGTACCACGACCGGAGCACCGGGCGAAATCTTTTGGGATGCCAATCCTGCTTATGCGGCCCAACAAGATGTCGTGCTCTTCAAAGATGCTATCGACTCGCAGCTTCCGTTAATTGACCTGGGCTGTGGCAACGGAACGCAAACGCGCTGTCTCGCGGATCACTTTCCAAGGGTACTAGGCACGGAAATTTCTCCAGCAGCAGTGGAGATCGCCCGAATGAAGCATGCCGCGCCCAACGTCTCGTACCGGATCCTTGATGTGCTGAGCCCCGATGATGCCCAAGCCCTTCACGATGAAATTGGTGATGCGAATATCTACATGCGGGGCGTGTTGCATCAACTGTCTCCGGCAGATCAGGCGACGGCGATACAGAGTATCGGGCGGCTACTGGGGACAACAGGAACTCTGTATCTGATCGAACTGTCGTCAGCGGCTGAGCCCTTCTTTGATCAGCTGATCAAACAGTATGGACCGCCTCCCGGCCTTGCACGGGTATTCCAGTACCAGATTACGCCCGGCTTGTTGAATGAAAACGATTTGGGCGCACTGTTTCCACCGGATCGGTTTACGCTGATTCGTACCGGCCCGAGCCACATTCAGACGGTGCATACCCTCCCGACGGGTGACGTGGTGAAGGTCCCGGCTTTCTACGCCATTCTCCGTCGGCGGAACAGCTAGTCCATGTCAATTTCAACGAAGCAACCTGCTGGACGCTGGTTGCTATTCGACGGAACAGCTTGTACCGACACACACGAGTGAGAGGAACAGGACATGCTGAAGATCACCGGACAGAAAGATGCCGAGCAGGCCTCCATGTCGATCATCCTCGAAGGGAAGCTCGCAGGTCCTTGGGTCGAGGAACTCAATGCCTATTGGCGTCAGATTTCTGGACAGCAACAGAGCGACCCGGTGATCGACTTGACCGGCGTGACGTTCATCGATGCCGACGGCAAGGCGCTGTTGACCAAGCTGTGGCAACAGGGTGCCCAACTTCGAGCTGCCGGTTGCTTGACCAGGTGCGTCGTCGAAGATATCACAGGGTCTAGTCGAGTCGATTCATCATGTCATGACAAGCACAAGCCCAACTAACAGAGCGAGATCATATGGAGCAAGTCATATTTATCATGCTCATCTTGGTCACGATGCTGTTTCCCACCTTTCCGGCCAATGTGCTTGCTGTCGCCTCATTCCCATCGGTAGAATGTTGAGTTCGGCGTGCGACATGAAGGATCGACGAGGACAAGGAATTACGGAGTAGATCGCCATGGTGTTTTCGGGAACTCGACCGTTCGGATTTGCCACTGCGCTGTTCGTATTGGCCGGGATAGCTGGGCTGCCTGGTTGTAAGCAGGAGGCGGCTTCCACGCCAGCTCGTCCCATCCCGGAGGTGTCGGCGGTCACGGTGTCGCCTGGCACGATGCCGGACGAACCGGAGTTCATCGGTCAGACCGAAGCGTCTCGGCTGGTCGAAATCCGTTCGCAGGTGACGGGCCTTCTCAAGGAGCGGTTCTTTGTGGAGGGACGCGACGTCAAGAAAGGCGACCGCCTCTATCAAATCGATCCAATCCCGTTCAAAGCAGCCGTGAGTAGTGCCAATGCCAGGGTGGCGCTGACGGAGGCTCGTTTGGTGCAGGCTAAGAAGAACTTGGCACGCGTGAAGCCGCTGCTGGCGGAACAGGCAGTGAGCCAAAAAGATGTGGATGACGCGATCGCCGAGGAATTAGGGGCGAAAGCGACACTGGAGGCGGCCAGGGGTGATTTGGTGCAGGCCAAATTCGATCTCGACAACACGCTTATTCATGCTCCCATCAGCGGTCGGATCGAGCGGAGCCGGCTTTATGAAGGACGCCTCATTTCCGCGCAGACCGATCTACTGACCACGATCCATCAGTTAGATCCCATGTACGTAAACGCAAGTGCCCCGGAATCGTTTGTCCTCAAACGCTTCCGGGACCGTGCGACGAATCGGATCCAAGGCGCGACACTCTACGAACTGCGTGGTGCCATCACCTTTACGGACGGCAGTACCTATGCCCGCGAAGGCAAGTTTGATTTGCTCGAAGTCGGTGTGAGTTCGGCCACCGGCACCAGGGACTTTCGCGTGACGTTTCCCAACCCGGACAGAGTCCTGTTCCCAGGACAGTTCGTGAAGCTCCGTATTTTGGGCGCCGTGAGAACCGGTGTCATCCTGGTTCCCCAGAGCGCCGTTCAGCAGGGACCCAAGGGACCCATCGTCTTTGTTGTGGGAGCGGACAATAAGGTGGAGATCCGCCCTGTTCAGGCCACGTCCTGGCGAGGCGGTCAGTGGTCTATCGAGGACGGCTTACATGAGGGGGAACAGGTCATCGTGGAGGGATTTCACATGATCGCGCCTGGCGCGCCCGTGAAGACCGTTCCGTATAAAAAATCCGACCCGGCCGCTCCCGGCTCGCAGGCAGAGGCGAAGCCAGAGCAGGCGCAATGATCTCACATTTTTTTATCGACCGTCCGATTTTCGCATCGGTCCTCTCGATCGTCATCGTAGTGCTGGGCCTTGTCTCTTTGCAAACTTTGCCCATCGCCCAATTTCCTGAAATTACCCCTCCCGTCGTGCAGATCGAGGCCGACTATCCCGGTGCGAGCGCCGAGGTGATCGCGGATTCAGTTGCGCGCCCGATCGAAGTGCAACTCCCTGGCATCGACAATCTGCTCTACTACGACTCGACCAGCACCAACGATGGACATATGACCATCAAGCTCACGTTCGAAATCGGGACGGACGTGGACATCGCGCAGGTACAGACCCAGAATCGTCAGAAGCTGGCGGAGCCTCAGTTGCCGCCCGAAGTTGTCCGTCAAGGCATCAGCGTCAAGAAGGTGTCCCCGGACTTGTTAGCGGTGGTTGCCCTCAGCTCCAGCGATCCCACGAAAGATCCCGTCTTTATCTCCAATTACGCGACCCTCCGCGTGATCGATAACCTCAAACGGTTGCGTGGCGTCGGAGACGCGGTGGTGTTCGGCGGACAGAACTACTCGATGCGTCTGATCCTGGACCCGACCAGGATGGCGCAACTCAAACTTATTCCCACCGACATTGCCAATGTCGTCCGTGAACAAAATCGGGACTTTCCAGCCGGGACGATCGGGCGAGAACCGGCGCTTAAAGGCACCGAACTGACGATCCCGGTGATCACGCAAGGCCGTTTCACGGACGTGAAAGACTTTGAGGAGATGATTGTCCGGGCGCTTCCAGACGGATCGATGATCCGCCTCAAAGATGTAGCCAGGATTGAGCTGGGTGCTCAATCCTATGGTCTCGATGGCCGGTGGAATGGTAAGCCCAATGTGTTTCTCTTGACCTTCCTGTCGCCAGGCGCCAATGCCCTCGATACGGTAAAGCGAGTTCGGAAAGAAATGGAGTTGGTATCGAAGAGCTTCCCACAGGGGGTCTCCTACGATATTCCGTACGACACGACCAAATTTATCGACGTGTCCATTAGAGAAGTGCTCAAGACTTTGGCGGAAGCGATGGTGCTGGTGATCCTCGTCGTATATCTGTTCCTCCAAAGTTGGCGAGCGACGCTGATTCCAGGCGTCGCCGTGCCGGTCTCCCTCATCGGTACCCTTGCAGGCATGCAGGCACTCGGCTTCTCGATCAACACGCTCACACTCTTCGGGATGGTCCTAGCGATCGGGATGGTGGTCGACGACGCCATCGTGGTGGTGGAGAACGTCGAACGCCATATGGGTGAGGGACTCTCGCCGAAGGATGCCGCCAAGAAGGCAATGGAAGAAGTGACCGGACCGGTGATCGCGATTGTGCTTGTTCTCTGCGCCGTGTTCGTGCCGGTGGGTTTCTTGGGTGGTATCACGGGCGAGCTGTACAAACAATTTGCGATCACCATCGCCATTTCCGTCATCATTTCCGGCCTCACTGCCCTCACGCTGAGTCCAGCCCTCTGTTCCTTGGTGCTGAAGCCGGGCCATAGTCATCGTAGAGGTTTTTTCAGTCTCTTCAATCGATTCTTTGGTTGGACGCAGGCTCGCTATACGGCCGTCGTGGGGACGATGCTCAACCGCTCAATCTTATCCCTGGTGATTTTTGGGATCATCGGCCTCTTCGCCGTCGGATTATTCAAGACGATTCCTTCCAGTTTCTTACCGGAGGAAGATCAAGGCTACTTCATCACGATCGTCCAGCTGCCGGATGGTGCGTCTAAGCAACGGACCGATGCGGTGCTGACCAAAATTGAAAACTACTTTCTCTCAGTTCCCGCGATCCATTCGACCGATGCATTGGCCGGCCAGAACTTCGTTTTCGGCACCAGAGGACCGAACTCGGCGACGATGTTCTTGCCCTTGCATGACTGGGATGAACGGCAGGGACCACAGAACCACGTGAAGGCCCTGATCGGCGCCGCGTATGGAGAGTTCGCGAAAATTCCCGAGGCGCTGATTTTGGCTTTTAATGCCCCGTCTATCCGAGGACTCGGCGCCACAGGCGGGTTTTCTCTCCAGCTTCAAGATCCTAGCAGCGGGGATTTCAACAAATTCTCCGGCGTGGCCCAAGAATTTCTCGCCAAAGCCAGACAGCATCCGGCGATCGGAGCGATCGGCTCCAGCTTTCGTGTGAGCGCGCCGCGAATCTTTGCCCATGTGGACCGAGAGCGAGCCAAATCGTTGGGCGTGCCGATTTCCGAAGTATTCGACACGCTGCAGGCGTATTTTGGTAATCTCTACATCAATGACTTCCTCAAATTCGGCCGTGTCTACCGGGTGCAAACGGAGGCCGAGCCGCAATATCGGTCCACCCCCGAAGACATCGCGAAGATCTACGTGCGTGCCGTGAATGGACAGAGATCCACCATGATCCCGCTCGATACAGTGGTGACAACGGAATTCACCAGCGGACCGGATCCGGTCACTCACTTCAACGGTTACAATACGGCCCTGGTCTTGGGAGCCGCGGCTCCGGGGTACAGTTCCGGGGAGGTGCTCGATGCTCTGGATCAGGTAGCCAAGGAGGTGTTGGTTCCCCAAGGATATGGGATAGATTGGAGCGGGATCTCCTACCAGGAGCGCATGGTCGGGCAGCAATCACTTTTTGTCTTTGGCTTCGGCTTGCTGATGGTGTTTCTTGTGCTGGCCGCGCAGTATGAGAGTTGGGCCGTGCCGTTTGCCGTGCTCCTCGCCGTGCCATTTGGTGTGTTCGGAGCCTTGGCTGCCGTATGGGTGATGGGGATGTCCAACGACATTTATTTCCAAATCGGCTTAGTGACGTTGATCGGACTCTCTGCCAAAAACGCCATTCTGATCGTCGAGTTCGCCAACAAACGCTATGAAGCCGGACATTCACTAGTTGATGCCACGATGGAAGCCGCCAAGATTCGGTTCCGGCCGATCGTGATGACCTCCATGGCCTTTATTCTGGGCGTGGCGCCATTAGTCCTCGCCAGCGGAGCGGGCGCAGCCAGCCGTAAATCTATCGGCACCGGCGTATTCGGTGGCATGCTTGCCGCGACCTTCTTGGCCATTTTCTTCGTGCCGCTCTTTTTTGTGCTGGTTCGGAAACTGAGTCGGCGTGGTGCTGGTCAAGCGACTCCCCGTTCTGGGACAAGCTCAATTCCGTTAGGGATAGAAAGAGGAGAGTGATATGCGCAGCCTCGTCCTCGCAGTCTTTTCCTTGCTCCTGCTCGCGTGCGCGATGGGGCCCGACTATTCTCGTCCAGACATTCCCACATCAGACTCTTTTCGCATGGCAGAAGACTCGAAAGATTTGCCGTCCCTGGCGAATATGCCGTGGTGGGAACTCTACCGGGACGAAGAACTCCAGCGTTTGATCCGTATTGCACTCGAAGAGAACAAAGATCTCAAACGAGCGGTCGCAAGTATCGACGAGTTCCAGGCGCGCTTGTTTACGGCTCGAATGGACTTTGCCCCTCAACTCAGTGCGGCGGGCAATCTTCCCGTCACTCGCCTGGGCGGTGTGACATTCCCCGGTTTCCCCAGTCCCTTTGCTCATTATGGGCTAGGATCTCTGGCCTGGGAGCTAGATATCTGGGGGCGTATCCGCAGGGCGAATGAGGCGGGCTTGGCAGATCTCTTGGCCCGGGAGGAGAGCCGACGAGCCGTCACTTTGCAAATCGTGGGCGGAGTGGCACAGGCGTATTTCGATCTTCGGCAATTCGACATGCAGTTGGAGATCGCCAGGCGGACGCTAAAGACGTGGGAAGAATCGGTGCGCATCGCGCAGGCCCGGTTGCGGCAGGGAATGACGTCGAAGTTGGACGCCGACCAATTTGACGCCGAGCGGGAGAATGCCGCCGCTCGCATCGCGGAGCTGAGGCGTCACATGATTCAGAAAGAAAACGAGCTCAGTGTGCTGCTGGGGAGAAATCCCAGTCAAATCGCTAGGGGGCGATCGCTGACCGAACAAATGATGCCGCCTGTGGTACCCGCCGGTCTTCCCTCAGAACTGCTTCAACGCCGTCCAGATGTCGTGCAGGCGGAGCAACAATTGGTTGCAGCCACCGCCAGGATCGGGGTGGCGAAAGCCGAACGGTTTCCCAAACTTTCGCTCACGGGAACTCTCGGTGTGGCGAGTCCGACTCTGACGGATTTTGTGTCGCCGGGAACCAGTTTTGGAGTCCTCGCCCCGGTACTGACCGGTCCTTTGTTGAATGCCCAAACGTTAGGGTTTCAACAGCAGGCCGTAGAAGCTCAAGCCAGGCAGGCTGTGGCTCAGTACGAACAAACGATTCTCGTTGCGTTCAGGGAAGTCGAGGATGCGCTGG
Organism: Nitrospirales bacterium; assembly: GCA_038200765.1. GTDB lineage: Bacteria > Nitrospirota > Nitrospiria > Nitrospirales > Nitrospiraceae > Palsa-1315. Next base: position 6,667 of record JBBRRK010000062.1, on the reverse strand, counting down.
TGGGGGTCAGCACGGCCCGTGAGCAGGCGGCCGCTCAGGAAAGACAGGTCAATGCTCTGCGGTCGGCCTTGCACCTCGCCAACCTTCGCTACAAAGGCGGCCTCGCCAACTACCTGGATGTCCTCATCGCCCAACGCAGTCTCTTTGAAGCCGAACTCGGGCTCACCGGCACCCATCGGCTCCATCTGGTGTCTGTTGTGCAACTCTACAAGGCCCTTGGCGGCGGCTGGTCTCCTGAGATGGACCGATCCAAGGGCGACAGTAAAGGATCGTGAAGCCATGGGAAAACCGGCCGACATACAGTACCCAATCCATGATCTGTTGCGTCAGCGTTGGAGTCCACGTGCCTTCGACGATCGGCCTATTGAGCCGGAGAAGATCCGGAGTCTCTTCGAGGCGGCACGGTGGGCGCCTTCATCGAATAACGAACAGCCCTGGCGATTCCTGGCCGCCACGAAGGAGCAGAAGACCGAGTACGATCGGTTGTTCAATTGCCTGGTCGAAGGCAATCAGACATGGGCACATCGTGCACCGATGCTGCTGTTGTCCGTGGCGACACTTCAGTTCGAGGATGGCTCGCCGAATCGCCATGCGCTCCATGACACGGGCATGGCGGCAGAAAATCTCGTGATCCAGGCCACAGTGCTCGGGCTTGTAGCCCACCAGATGGCGGGCTTTCGAATTGATCAGGCTCGAGCGGACTGCCAGATCCCAGATGGCTATGAGCCGGTGGCCATGATGGCGGTCGGCTATCCAGGCGATCCTGCGCTGTTGTCGGATCGTCTTCGTGTGCGTGAGGTTCAACCAAGATCCCGCAAACCCGTGAAAGAATTTGTATACTCAACAACCTGGGAGCAATCGTTGCCCCTTCTTCCGTAAAGAATGAAAAGGGACGCATCCCAAGGGTAAAATCAGGACGCGTCCACGACCACACAGGGATTGGGTATGGGGACGGTTACACAGAGAAGAGGCAAGGGGAAGACCATGAAGTCACTCAGCGGAAAAATCGCGATCGTCACCGGGGCCTCCAGCGGGATCGGGCGGGCCATTGCAGAACGACTGGCCGAAGACGGAGCGATTGTAGTGGTGAATTACGGAACGAGCGAAGAGAAGGCCAAACAAGTGGTGACGGGCATTCAGGCCAAGGGCGGAAAGGCCGTCGCTGTTCAGGCTGACATGAGCCAGGTCGCAGCGGCGCGCCGCCTTGTGGTCGAGACGGTGAAGCAATTTAGCCGGCTCGATATCCTCGTCAACAATGCCGGGAAGTTTATGCCGAAGGCGTTGCTCGACACCACCGAGGAGGATTTCGATCAGATCATCGCCTTGAACGCCAAGGGACCCTACTTCGCGATGCAGGAAGCGGCCAACGCGCTCAAAGAGGGTGGTCGCATCGTGAACATTTCAACCGATGGAACCCATTTGAGTTTTCCCGGAGCGACAGCGTATCTTGGTAGCAAGGGCGCATTGGAACAGTACACGAAAGGACTGGCGCAGGAGCTCGCCCCTCGGGGCATTACGGTCAATACGGTCTCGCCGGGTTTTACCGAGACGGGCATGATGACGGATCAGTTTCGTCAGATCGGCATCCAGCTGTCGCCGTTGAAACGGCTTGGCCTACCCAAGGATATTGCCGACGTAGTGGCGTTTGTCGTCAGTGAAGAAGCCCGGTGGCTGACGGGACAGAACATTCATGCCGGCGGGGGCATTGTCATGTAGGAGAGAACAGATGGGGCGGCAGAATATTTCTACTGGTGGTCCGTGGGAAGCCAAGCTCGGGTACTCGCGAGCGGTACGAGTCGGGGCTTCGATATCCGTTTCCGGTTCGACGGCCATGACGGCGGCAGGGCTTGTCGGCAAAGGCGATCCCTATGCCCAGACGATTCAGACGTTGAAGACGATTGAATTGGCGCTCCAGCAAGCCGGCGCGTCACTCGTCGATGTGGTCCGAACCCGCATGTACCTGGTGAACATCGATCAATGGCAGGACGTTGGCCGAGCCCATGGGGAAGTATTTGGGAACATCAGGCCTGCGACGACGATGGTGGAAGTGACGCGCTTGATCGATCCGGACATGTTGGTTGAAATCGAAGCCGATGCCATCGTCAGTCAGGGGTAAGAGCGCGGATTCTCAGATGGATCGACAGACCCAGGAAATCAGGCATCTATCCAAGACGGATCCGGTCATGAAGCGGTTGATCCGTGAGGTGGGTCCCTTCACCTTGATTCCCCGATCGAAACGGTCGCCGTTTGAATCGTTGGCACGAGCGATTGCCTACCAACAACTGCACGAGAAAGCGGCGGAGAGTATTGTGCGCCGCTTCGTCGCCTTGTTTCCGACAAAACGATTTCCTCAACCGGCCGATCTGCTTGCGATGGACGAGCGGGCAATTCGTGGCGCGGGATTTTCACTGGCTAAGGTTGCCGCGCTCCGCGATCTGGCTGCCAAGACACTCGATGGTACGGTGCCGACAGGCGTCATCGTTCGTACGCTCGACGACGAGGCGATCATCGAGCGGCTCATTGCGGTCCGTGGAATCGGCCGTTGGACGGTCGAAATGTTGCTGATCTTTCAACTGGGACGGCCGGACATTCTGCCGGTCGACGACTTCGGCGTGCGCAACGGATTCCGCATCGCCTATGGTCGGCGCTCGATGCCGAAACCGAACGAGGTGCTGAGATACGGGGAGCGCTGGAAGCCCTACCGTACTGCCGCAGCCTGGTACCTCTGGCGGGCGGCCGATCGCGCGAAGGCGGGATCGTGATGTAGTGGAGCAGGAGTTCAATGCACATCTCTCATCGAAGAGTTAACGCGAAGGCTGAGCCGCGTCTTCAACGCCGGTCTCAAGCCGTTGGTGAGGCGACGAGTCAGGCGGCCAATTTCACGGCGACTGAGACACCAGCCTTTACGCACAGGCCCACGAGGTAGTCCAGAGACAGCTTGTCAACCTTGTTGCGCGCGATCTCGGAGATGCGGGGCTGGACCACGCCAAGGTGCTTGGCGGCTTCTACCTGGGTAATTGCCTCACGGTCCATCCACTGACGTAGCGCTTCGGCCAACTCGCAACGCAAGAGCATCACAGCGGCCTCATGCGGTGGGAAGCCGAGATCAAGGAACACATTGTTTGCGCCCTTCACTTGCCGTGCTTGTTTTTTCTTCATGACTGCCCTCCGATTAACCTGTAACGCTGCACTGCCAGCTCAATGTCCGCCCGGGACGTCTTTTGGGTCTTCTTCTGAAAAGCGTGCAAGACATAAACCGCTTTCTCGTACTTGGCCACGTACACGACGCGGAACGCACCGGCGGCATCTCGTATTCGAATCTCGTAGGCGCCAGATCCAACGGCCGGAAGCGGCTTGAAGTCTGCTGGTTCACGCCCGACTTGCACCATGAACAACTCGTATCCGGCTTGTCGACGCGCCAACTCGGGAAAGGCCGCTAAGTCACGACGAGCTGTGCCGAGAAAGCGGGGCGGCTTCATCGAAATAGATTATACGACTATTCGTATGTGCCTACAAGTGTCCCGCACATCTAACGCCCGGCATCAGGCGCGGACGGAAGCGGGAGCGAGGCACGAGCGGACGCTGGAAGCCGTCGCCTGCATGCCGGGCGTTAGGCATTCGTCTACGAATCTGGCGGAGAATATCGATACATCAATCACTCGACTGTGCCCGGTCATCGATCGCCTGCCGCAGTGGTGCGGACATGTACTGGTAAAGATCGTCCTTTTTTACAGCGCTACAGAAGTCGCGCCCCCATCGCTGAATCTCCGCCTTTGCGACCGTGATGAAGTTGTCAACTAGGCCGTATGAGGCCGATGAGGCGAACATACCATCCGTCCAGAATCTGACTGACGCGTGGAGGATGGTGGCCGCTAGCTTTGGTGGACACCCCGGCCTGCGAAGCAGGGCGACCAGTGCATCGCGTGCCTTCTCGCCACCGATCTTTCCGAGGGAGTGCGCAATCTGGCAAATGATTTCCAACTGGTCGCCCGTCACGTCAGCGGCGTTGATCAGGTCAGGCACGAATGCCAGTCCCCAATCGTGATGTTGCAGTGCCATTTCCCCTATACGAAATGCGGTCCAGCTGCGAACTTCCCCATGCCGTGAGGTCACTCCTGCCGCCAAAGCGCGGCCAGCCTGCCGTCCGCGTTGCGATGCGAGGGTGTCGAGGGCCGCTCTCGCGAGTCGCGCATCATCGCCCAACACTATCCGGTGCAGGGTGTCGACAACCCATGGCCGGTTAGAATGAGCCAGAGCGGCAACCGCTCGTTCCGCGCTAAGGCCATCCCCGGCTTCAAGTTCCTTCATCAACCGTTGCTCTCGGTCGAGGCTCATCTGTGACAGGGCGTGAAGGCCCTCATCACGGGTGCTTTGCCTCGAGAGATACTTGCCGAGGTCGGCTGCAATCATCGCTGCCAGCTGATCTCTCCGAGAGAAAAAGGTCACAACGTGGCGCTCCTTCAGTTGCACTTTGAAGCGTTCCAGCCGAGTTTGTACCTCGCCATGATCGCACTTTGCTGCGGGCCACTTCGCGTTGCTGTCGAGAAGATAGATAAAGCGATTCAGGCCGACTTCTCCGGCCACCTCGTACTCATACGCCGTAATGGATGCTGCATCAGCTGGTGGCGTATAGCCCCAGCGCCGCGCGTAGATCCCGACAAATGCGCTCGCCTCTTCGCGGATCAAACGCTCGCACTCGTCTTTCGGTCGCACCTCTGTGGAGCCTATATTCTCCATGGCTACGTCCATAGCTCCAAGTCGCCGGATCGTCGCACGGACGGCCTGACGGTAAGCCTTTAGGTCCTGAAAAGTCGAGGACACAAACACGTTGTGCAAGGTGGACATCGGACTTACTCCAACACTTGAGAGTTGATCGGCCGCCTAACGGCCCCGCGGCTCACCGGCAGGCGCGGAGCAACCGGAGGTTGTGCAGCGACTGTCCGGTGCAGCCGCGGGTTCGGGACGCGCTTCGCGTCTCGAACCACGAGCGACAGCCGCGGGGCCGTTCGGGGGACGCGAAGCGTCGCCCGAACGTCGGAGTTGACCGGGCGCGGCGATTAGATACAACCTTCGATTCAATCAATCAATCAAGTCAAGAAACACGCTCCCCGCGCTCCGGTCCAACGATTTGTTATGCCGCGTCATGAATGCTCAATAAGCAAGGGACCTTCAGGAATAGACTCATGCTTGAAACCTACAACGAAGGCACGGCACGCCGGAGTTCTTGCGATCAGATGCCAACGAGGCAGAGCTCAGCCAACTCCTCTACTAGAGCCTTTCGCCCCTGCACCGTTTCGATTCGTCGGCACTGATACGACGTGATTACTTCGGGCAGCGTCTTCGGATCAACATAGAGAAGCGCAGGAATCAGAGGTTTGCCGAGCGCCCAGCTTGCTCCTACCTCACACATCACCCAGGGGCGAGTGGCCGAGTTCGGAGTGAGCACGATCAGCAGGACGCGAGAGGCCAGCAGGGCCTGCCGCACCTCCTCAGTCCACACCATGCCGGCTGCCAAATTGCGGCTAGCCAGGAAGGTGCGCATCGATCTTGCCTCCAGGTCGGCAGCGATTTCCGTGGCCAGTGCAAGATCCTCGCTTCTGTAGCTAATAAATGCGTCATAGCGGGTGATAGGCAGGGGTTCGTAGTCAGCCTCGGGAGCGGAGATGAAAGCCTGCAACCGTTTCGCAGGTTTGCTCTCACCCCTCCACAGGTCTCGCTTGAGGAGGTAAACTAGGGTGTACTCGCCTCCATCTTTCCGCGATGATGAACCGCTATCCTTGGTCGGCTCCGCGTTCGGTACAACCTCGGACTTAACTTGGTCGCCGCCAGGTTTGGCAGTTTCGCCATGCTGGGCATCAGCATCGGAGTCCTCGGGCTTCTCCGGCTGCTCTACCTCCTCCATTCGCGATCCTTTGCGCACGGCGAAGACCACGCCAGGCTTCGGTACTTGATTGACGCGGACGTCCGCAGGAAGCTCCTCGAGAGCCCAGTCAAACAGCAGGCAGTTACTACCGGGTACAAGCACTTCCACCTTCTCGTCCTCTGCGGTGGCTTGCGCGTTCACCGCTGCCGGGATGAGCTGCAGCCACTGGGCGACAGGGCTAATCGGTTCGCTGTCGCAATACATTGCGAAGTCGATTCCGTTGTTCCAACCCACAACAAAAATGCGGCGTTTGCCTGGCATAGCGAATACCTCCTGATCGTATCAGTGTCGGGCCTGGTGTTGCGGCATAACGCTCCGGTTCAGCGGCGGGCCGCGCAGCGGACCGTCCGCTGCAACCGGTTGCTATGCCGCGGTCTTCAGTAAACCGGTCTTCCTAACCGACGACCGCGGATCGCGCCGACCCAGTTTTCCAGTGCCTCGATGTCGGCTTTGAGTTCCGCTGGCTCGGGCACCGGCGCACGGGCCGCCGGCGCTTGATCGTGCAGCCATTTCGAGCATTTCGTCATCGCCGCAACGAGCGTTCCGCAATCTTGCGCCGTGATGTCGGTTATCGTGCCGATGAGCTTTGTCTGAACGCCAGGACGGAACCGTTCGACAACGCCGGCCAGAAGAACTTCCTCAAGGGCGCGTTCCCACGCTTCACGCAGGAATCCGTAGAGGTAATTGGCCTCCTTTTCATACGCGGCCTGATGGCCATCGCGAGAGAGCTTGTCTGCTGCTTGC
>JBBRRK010000061.1:0-18250 GCA_038200765.1 Nitrospirales bacterium | reverse complement strand
GGCGATGGAGAAGACCAAGCGGTTGCAGGGAAATGAGCAGGCAGAAAAGCGCCTCCAGGAAATTCGCGAGCATTTTGCCGATCCGGACCTCAAGAAACCTGAAGGTGGGACCTTGGGTGCCGATTTGATGGACCGCTTTCGCCGCTATCTCAAGGGAGAGGGTACGCTCTAGCTGCAGAATGCTGAACAAGTCAGCCAGCTTCGTTCCCTGCCTTTGCCGAAGCGGCTTCCCGCAGGCAGGTCGCCTCGTTCAGGCTCTCACGAACCCAAAGGATACGCCTCGCCTCTTCAATCGCTGCGGCCTTGCTGGATGGACTTTTTGAGCATCCTGCAAGTGCAAGTTCTTCTTCCCAGCCAGATGGTTCTTCCCACGCGCTCGCATCAAAACGCGACAGGTTCTTCACGCAGCTCTCGCCCCTATCTTGGACGAGTAGGCTGGGCAAATCGCTATGAGGTAGAGGCAGGGGCCGTTTGAGGACGGCCCCTGCTGTTCAGTGGCTAGCCGCCTGTTGCGGCCAAAATTTATGCCGGATTTGCGGGAGGGGTTCGCTATCCAAATTGGGGATATCGTAGAGACAGCGATCGATCGTTGCCACTTCATCTTCGGTCAGGTCCAAGGTGACCCGCTTCTTCCAAAACTGATCGAGGGTAAAATAATCTCCTGACTGGGGCTTCTCAGCCAAGAGCGCCTTCATCGTATCGAAGCCTGCCGTATCGACCCCGGGGACACGGCCCTTATTGCGGTCGTGACACCAGTGCAGGATTTCAGCGATTCCGTACACCGACAACTCAATCTTCGTCGTGTTGCTCATGGAGTCCTCCTTAGAAGGAAGGTATTGTACCTCAACCTCTGTCCCATTTTCAAAGCCGTCGCCGAGCGGGCGAGGATTGAGGAAGCTGCGTTTTTGTGGAGATCGTCGGGTCGCTGGATTGATTGCCATGAGAAAGCGGCAGTCTGTATACTGGCCACGCTCATTTCGATGGGAAGGCCTGGTTGGGGGGCGCGTGCGCATACAGATGAATCACGACGTCGCCGGTTCCTCGCGCGAGGAGGAGTGCAGGACCAGACGCGCTCACGGCCACAGCAGGTATAGGGTCAGGAGCCTCATGGTCGTGGTGACCAGTGTCTTCTTGTTTATGGGAAGCGCCTGCACCAAGCAAGATCCCTATGCCCCACCGGATCTCTTCTACTACTTCGCCAGCTACAAAGTCGGGAAGAATCCGACGACTGTCACTCCCACTGATGTCAATCAGGACGGTTTTACCGATCTGGTCACGACCAATATCGGCAGCAATACGCTCTCAATTCTCCTCGGCAACGGTGACGGCACCTTTCGCGATCAAGTCCAACTGAATGTCTGCAAAGAGCCCCGTTCGCTCGCCCTCGGGATGTTCAACCACGATTCGTATCCCGATGTGGCCTTGGCTTGTTCTGGGGGCGATGAAGTGGCCGTACTGTTCGGCCGAGCCGACGGAAAACTTGAAGAAGGGCCGCGCTATCCCGTGCATCGAACTCCCATTGCCATCGCCAGCGACGATCTGAACGGCGATCAGGTGCCTGACCTTGTGGTCGCGTTGCGGAATGACAAGATTAAAGTGTTCCTGGGTACCGGTACCGGTGAGTTCACCCATGGGGCGCAGTATGAATATGGCGATACACCCACGTCTGTGGCGCTGGCCGACTTGGATGGCGATGGGAAGATCGATTTGGCCGTGACAAATGGGGGGCCGATGTCGAATGCCGTCTCCATCTGGATGGGGAATGGCGACGGCACGTTTCGCCTTCCCACTGACTATCGGACGGGGAAGCGACCGCTCGGGGTGAGTTTCGCCGACTTCAATCGTGATCGGATACTCGACCTACTTGTGATCAACGGCGTGCAGGATAGTTTCACGACCTTTCTCGGAATAGGAAATGGCACGTTCCAGCCTGGGCGCGATTCTGGTGCCGATGCAGGCCCGAATTTTGGGTTCGCTCGTGACTTCAATGGTGACAGCCGCACCGACGTGGCCATCGTCAATCTTCAGTCGAGCGATCTCTCCATTCTCTTTGGCCGGGGCGATGGAACCTTTGAATATCCGCCGAGAAACTATCGAACAAAACGAGGCCCCTTCGCCCTCGCGACATTTCGTGTCACGACGGAGGAGGTTGAAGAGCCTGGGCTTGTGACGGCGGATAATGGTAACGAAAGCGTCTCCGTTTTTCTCCATCGAGGGTTGAAAGCGGTGCCCATTCCCGTCACGCCTTCCCCGTGAGGCGTATCAATACCTGTCGAGAGGTGGAGTGAATCAAAAGGCCGTCTTCTTGACAGCCTACCGACCCTCGGCTACAGTGACCGAAAGTCGTCTCCTCTCGGTCTTATGGAGTTCTGTCTCGGAGACATCAGTGAGATCCTTTAGATGGTGGTTTGCTATTGGCGCTCTGCTCACTCTTTCCGTATTGATGGTACAGGGGGGAGTGCGAGACTTGCTCGACGGAGCCTCTCCAGGCAGCGGGGCCAGCGCGTACCTCTCGTTTGGCACCACAATCTTCGGTGGAGGATTGTTGGCAGGGTGCTTGGCATTGGTGATGAAACGACTCCAATAGACACAGAATGTGAAGACAGGCGCGTCGATGCGTTGTTTGAGATGTAAGGGCTTTATGATGGTCGAGCGTCACTACACACTGGTGAATCGGCGACTCTACGCCCGTTGTCTGAATTGCGGGTTTTGGATTGACCTTGCCGACCTGCTCCGCTTCTTCCATAAAGTGATAGATAGTGGGTTTCGCGGAGAGAAGGTGCGGGAATCGTATACACTATGAGTAGGAGCGACGATTGCATGATGACAAGAGACTTCGGGAGATCTCATGTGCGACCATGTCTCGCATATGCTGCTGGAGTGTTCATCGGTCTCCTGCTGATCGGTGCTGAGACCCTCACTCCGTCCGCCGCCCTAGCGAAGAGCAGAGGGGATCAAGCTGTTCCTGCTCGAACTGCGATAACTCCGCACCAGTTCCCCCCGTGGCGAGTCGCTCCAGCCCACGGCATTCTTCTCAAGGAACTCAAGAGTGGGCATGTGTTGTATGAACATAATGCGGGGAAGCGGATGTCCCCTGCCAGCCTCACGAAAATCATGTCAGCCCTCGTCATTCTGGAACGGGGGCGTTTGGATGATTTTGTCACGGTGAGTCCCAATGCGGCACGGGCTCACAAAACACACCTACGTATAAAAGCTGGGCAGGTCTTTAGGCTTGAAGATCTACTCAAGGCCATGCTGATCGCGTCCGCGAACGATGCCTGTCTCGCCGCGGTGGAGCATGTGGGGGGCGACGAACCACAGTTCGTGGCGCTCATGAATGCCAAGGCTGTAGCCCTCGGCTTAGCCGATACGCATTTCAGCAATGGCTGCGGGTTCGATAATCCTGACCATTACTCGACGGCCGAAGACCTTGCCACGTTAAGTCTAACGACCCTCGATCAGCCGATTTTCCGCCAGTTAGTCCGCGAGGAACGAGCAATCATTACCCCTGTGAGCGGTCACCGTGCGTATGTGTTGCACAACACGAACAGATTGTTGGGGCGTATTCCCGGTGTCGAGGGAATCAAGACCGGCTTTACTTCCAAAGCCGGTCGGTGCCTCATTGCCAAAGTCTCCCAGAACGGGAGCGATCTTCTCCTCGTAATCCTCAACTCCAAGCGTCGCTGGAACACCGCGACCAATCTCATTGCCTACGGGCTACAGGCAGCCAAAACTCCTCACTGAATTTCCCTGTTTGATCGAGTCGGCAGGCACGGAGGTAGTGGCGCGAAGGCCGTCTCGCAGCTTGAGGCGTATATGCTATCAGCCCGTTTGAGTCTTCCCGAGAGCTCGAAGTCCTAACAGACTTTGTGATGGCGCGTGGAAGCGGAGGGGGAGCGGAACGAAAACGAATTCACGTTGGTAGAAGCGGGGAAATGACAGTGATCGAAGTCGGCAAGTACGCGTTGAGGCCAAACATCAGGCCCGCATCGCTACCGAGGTGAGGAAAACTCCACGTTGACATCTTTCCCAAGATAGTTGATGACGAACCCCTGCTTATCGTACGCGAGTATGGCGCCCATCACGTTTTCGTCCCCATAGTCTTCCTGTCCCAATAGTTTTCGCACGTCGTCGGGGCTTTCGCTGTTCAAGACGTTGCGAAAAATCCCCCGAGTCTTATAGGAAAATCGATTATTGATAAAGATCAGATCGATCTTGCCGTCCTGGATGCGTACGCCAGCCATGGGACCAGTTGGTTTGCGTTGGTCGAGCAAGAAGATAAACAAGGCTTCCTGTTCCACTTTCACTCCCGGAATCTTTTCATTCACCAGCGAGTCCAAGGCTTTGGCCTCGGAGTCTCCCAATTTGACCCCAAACAGTGAAACTTCGGTACTCTTTAAAGCCTTAGGGTCCATCACGTCGTTCTTGCTCAATTCATAGAGCTCGCCGTACCCAGGAGAGACCCATGCGCCGACTCCGGCTGTCACCATGCAGACTATCAAGGCGACTCGCAGTACATATTTCATCGACTCTTCCTACCCATAGGATCCGAAAGGTGTATGGTCCGTGAATTGTATTGGCGAAATTGGTAGGACCAATGCAGTGTGGGGGCATTTTATCGAACGGCCTGAGAACTTGCAAGAACGGCTGAATGCGCGATGGGGGCAGACTAATGCGTTATCACTTGCTTCTATATGGAACAGGTTAGGCGGTGTGATGGGTGGCGATGAGGAGGGCTCCGAGTTGTCGGAGTCGTTGAAAGTAGGGCTGGCAGTCTTCGTCGAGCTCGTTGGTCAGGTTATCCAGATCTGCAAGGCAATCTTCGATGATTTCGATCCGCTGGGCATCAAGTCCCTCAGGGCTATCGAGGAAATACACGGCGCATCCGCTGATCACGGTATCCAGTGTCATCAACGGTCCCTCATGCAGGCCTCCCACTCGAGGCCATCGCTCTTCCTTGTGGAAGTTCCAGAGGGACAGAACCGCATCCCGATCCATTCCGAAGTCCTCAACGAATCCAGGTGTGATCTCACTCAGACCGCCCCACCCTAGCGCATAGGGTAATCGGACCGCAAGCTCACAAAGACCGAATTCCAAGAATCGGGAGGCGATGCCCTCCCGGTCAATAGATCAGTGGATCACCGGTTCACATTACAGCTGCATTCCGATCTGAGAGCAAGGCCCCTTCAGACGAAAAACCCATACTGTGCGGGCTGTGCGAACCTCCCCTCTCGCGATATGCCGAGCTCACGGGTACAGTCCACGATGGAGATGCGCTTGGGCGACTTTGTCGATCCCGCTCATCAGAGCGGCCATACGCATAGAAGTTTTTTTGGAAACGGAAAACTGTAACGTCCGATGGAAGGCGGAGATCAGAATATCTTGCAGTCGTTCTTGAATGTCAGTGGCTTTCCAGAAAAATCGCTGCACATCCTGCACCCACTCAAAATAGGACACAATCACGCCACCGGAGTTGGCCAGGATGTCCGGAATAATAAAGACTCCTTGGTCCTGCAGGATGCGGTCGGCCGCTAGAGTTGTCGGACCGTTCGCCCCTTCGGCGAGAATCCGGCAGCGAAGTTTCGCGGCATTGCGTTCGGTGATCACCTCGGATAGCGCGGCGGGGACCAGCACGGTGCAGTCGAGTTGCAGCAATTCGTCGTTGGAAAGCCAGTCTCCCAGCTTGGTGTCGCGGAGAGATTGCCCCGCGGTCTTATAGCGAGTAAGGAGCTCTGGAATGTCCAAGCCGCTCGAATTATGGATGCCTCCATTCACGTCGCTCACGGCAATGACGCGTGCGCCACACTCCTGCATGATGCGGGCAGTATGGGCCCCGACGTTGCCGAACCCCTGTATCGCCACGGTGGTGTTCCGAATATCGAGCTTGAGGTGACGAAGCGCTTCCATGGTGACATAGGCCACTCCGCGACCGGTGGCCTCTTCACGTCCGAGGCTTCCTCCAATCGATAACGGCTTACCCGTGACGACGCCTGGCACCGAATATCCTACTTGCTGACTGTATGTATCCATGATCCAGGCCATGACTTGGGCGTCTGTGCCGACGTCTGGGGCCGGCACGTCCTTGTCTGGCCCAATCAGCGGGAATATTTCCGCTGCATAGCGCCTAGTCAGTCGTTGTAGCTCTGGCCGTGAAAACTGTTTCGGATTGATCGCGACGCCACCCTTGGCTCCTCCATAGGGCAGGTCGACTAACGCGCTTTTCCAGGTCATCCACATAGCGAGTGCCGCAACCTCCCCAAGATTCACATCCGGATGATAGCGAATGCCGCCCTTCGTGGGGCCGCGGGAGGAATCGTGCTGCACACGATAGCCGGTATAGACCTCGACCCGACCGTCGTCCATCCGGACAGGCAAGCTGACGATCAACGATCGTTGAGGAAGTTTTAGCCGCTCACGCAAATTGTGATCAAGCTCCATGGCTTCGGCCGCTTGATCAAACTGCGCAACTGCGAATCGAAATGTCGGTGTGTCGAGTTCGTGCATGGAGGTATTCCTTTGGTCAGACGTGCAGCGGGGACGTTGATGTGAGCTGATGATCATGGTGCCCCTGCCCAATGCTGTCGGGCGGGAGACCGATCCATTGCATGTTGAACGTTCGCGCGAATTCGAGCGCCACCTGTTGTGCGACGGCTGAAGATGACACGCTGGACTGCCGGATTTCTGCCATGGATGTGATGTGGCATTGTGCCAGGCCACAGGGCAGAATATGGGAAAAAGGGGACAGGTCCAGATCGACATTGAGCGCAAATCCGTGAATCGTGACCCCGTGATCGATCCGGACTCCGATCGCGGCAATCTTGGCATCAGCATGATTCCACCGTACCCAGACGCCAGGTTTCTTCTCCATGCGATAGCCCGCAATTCCCCAGCGCAAGAGTGTCTGGATCACGACCTCCTCCAATTTCCAAACATATTGTTTCGGTCCTGAACAATAGCGTGACAGCTTGAGGATGGGGTAGCCCACGACCTGGCCTGGCCCATGGTAGGTAATCGAGCCGCCACGATCTACGAATTGGAGACTCGCACCCGTACGGCGGAGCACCTCTTCCCCGCAGCCCCAATGTGTCGGTCGGGTGGTGCGGCCCAGAGTATAGACTGGCGAATGCTCAAGGAGCAGCAAGACATCCCCTTGTCTCTCTGCAATGCGTTCTTTCTGGAATTGTTTCTGAAGTGTCCAAGCCTCGGCATAGGGGATCGGTTGCACAAACCGAACGAGTGTACCCGCTTGTGGGGCAGGCGTCGGAAGAGGCCCACTTCCTTGTCCAGGGAAATCATGATCTGGATGTGATCCATCGAGGTGACTCACAAGACCACCTTCAGCAGCGCAGAATTCTGAAGCGAGAGCGTGGACTGGGCGTTCTTTCTCTGAATGGTCAGTGGCAGCGCCAGCTGGTCTTTGGATGGCAGGAGGGAGTGCCAAAGGCCTGAGGGATCGTCTATCTGATATTGGCCGACGGGGTAATACTGTGACGAGACGTTTCCGCTGCCGGCCACTGACCTTGGTTGGGCTTGCGTAGGAGTTGCCAGCACACCATGCCTGAAAAGGGTAACCATCGAGGGTATCGACAGGGATTTTTTGTCTGAGGGGGCTGATCCACGCGGTGATTCAGCAAGGGCGATCGGCCTATTCAGTGCCAGGGTGCGGATGGGAAGGAATGAAGTAGCGATGAGGGGAAAGCCGAGTGAACCCCTCTGTATTGTGCATACACTCGTCATGGGGCCTCGTCTATTCGAGTCAGCCTCATTGTCGCACAAGTGTGCTCAGGGTGAAAGTCTTAGCAGGATGCTGGAAAAATCGCCCTTCTCACCCGCCCGACCCCGGCGCGCCGAGACGCGCCTTTTCCCAGGTGGCATTCTCGCGTCGCTCAGAGGCACAACGAGAGTTTTCGGAAGTCGGAAGCACTGGAGGGGCTTCCCGTTCACCAAGACCTATTGTAAGGGCGAACGGCACCACGAAGTGCGGTCCGTACCTCCTCGCCTCTTCGCTCGCTGCAGCCTTGCTGAACGGCCTTTTTGAGCACCCTGATGTTTTTGGGGTCGTCGCTCGGTCTGTCATACTTCAACAGTGTTTTATGTGTAAACCAAGTTTCCCCGTAGCGTGCTAGAAGAGAAAAGGGGCGAGGGTCGGCCTCGCCCCTTTCTGCTTTATAAGCCTGTGGCTTACTGGATGGCGGCAAACATGTTCTTCACCTCGGGGGTCTTCAGCTTCTTGAGCGCTTTCGCTTCGATCTGGCGGATCCGTTCCCTCGTCACTGAGAGGCTCTGCCCAACCTGCTCCAGCGTGCAGGACTGATCGTGGCCGATACCGAAGCGCAGCCGGATGACGGTTTGCTCTCGGGGCGTGAGCGTGCCGAGAATGCGCTCGAGCTGATGCGACATTTCCGTCCGGTGCACATGAGCATCGGGTGGGACCGCATGCCGATCTGGGAGCAGCTCCCCGAATTTCGTGCTTCCGTCACCCACCGGCTTCTCCAGGGCAACCGGTTCTTGAAAGGCCTGCATGGTTTCGTGGAGTCGTTCCGGTCTCATGCGTAGCGCCTGCGCCACTTCTTCAAGTCGAGCCGGACGGCCCAGCTGTTGCCCCAGCCGTCTGGTGACGCGGAGGATGCGGTGTGAGGCTTCAGTCTGGTGAACGGGAATGCGAATGGTCCTTGATTGATCCGCCAGTGCCCGCGTGATGCCTTGACGGATCCACCAGGTGGCATAGGTGCTGAACTTGAACCCTTTACGGTATTGATAGCGTTCGGCCGCTTTCATCAACCCGATATTGCCTTCTTGCACGAGGTCGAGCAACGTCAGGCCACGGCCCGTATGATGTTTTGCGATATCCACGACTAGCCGCAGGTTGCAGCGCACCAATTCGTCCTTTGCCCGTTCGAGCATGATCCGAGCGGAGCAGAGGGTGGCCAACTCTTCCTTGAGCTGCTTGGCAATGACCACTGGAAGCCTCTGCTGCCCCGCTTCCTGCTTGAGCATCTCGCTGAGGCTCTCTTGGGCTTTATCGATCGCGGTGGCTGAGAGCCCGCTCAACCCTCTCACCATCTGGAGTGTACGCCGCGCCTCAAGCACAGAATCCGAACGCTTGAGGCGGGGAAGGATTCGTATGACGTGGCGCAAGGCTTTCCGAATGGTGTTGGTCCCGACATCGATCTTCTTTGCCAGCTCGACTTCTTCTTCTCTGGTCAAGAGGGCACGTTCGCCGAAAGAGCGAAAGTAGAGTGACTCCAACATAAATGGGCCACTGCCGACGGCGGTACGAGGCACTGTCTTCGTCGCTTCCTCAGGTTGTTCTGCTTCGGATGTATCTCGGCCGATCATATCCAAGAGGTCGCTCGCCTCGGGATCGTCCGCATCAACATCCTTTGCAATCGTGACATGCTCATCCGGCTCAGGGGTTAGAAAACGATTCTCTTTCATGTCGTCGCCCCTCCTCTGGCTATCTGATGTGGTACTCCGCATGGTGGTGATCTCCACAGGTTCCCGCTCTTTCGTTCTACTCTATGAGAGACAGCGACCCGCGAAACGATTCATTCTTGGCTCTGTCTTGACGGATGTTCCGTTATATCTCTACGGAGCAAATCCTGTGCTGGATTGTTCATGAGAACGGCGGATCGCAATCACAAGGGAAAACAACATTATTAGAGTGATCTAATGAGTAAATTCGCGATGAGGGTGAGGCAACCTTGCTACAGATGTGTGGGTGTGGCTATAGGCAATAGGCGTAATCGCCACAGTGACTTCTGGACCAGCCAATAGAGAAAGGGCGTGACGATGACAATGGGAAAGGAAGACATCGTGGTGGAATTTTCCTCTGACTTGATTGCGATGAATGTCTGGAGATGGTGGAGTGTTGGCAGTGCGTTGGTGTCGGGCCTTCGCCTTGACGAGACCTGGCTCAGCGGATGTGCGTTTCGAAATCGCGCTCAATCGGTTCCCCAAGAAGACAGATGGGAGAGGGCAAGCAATCCGGCTTCGTGATCGTTGTCTTGTTGAAAACCTGGCGCAGCACTTCTAGAATGGGGCCCCGATGTCACATTTTCAATCAGGCGAGCGTATCCATCTGGTCGACAAGAAAGGGCGGCAGTATGCCCTGACCCTGAAGGCCGGAGATCGTTATCAGCTGAGCGGTCACAAAATTGCCCACGACGACCTCATCGGAAAGCCCGATGGTTCTTTAGTCACGCTTTCCGGCAACAAAACGATGTTGGCGCTCAAGCCGACGTTCGGCGACTATGTACTGAAGATGCCGCGTGGCGCGCAGGTGTTGTATCCGAAGGATCTTGCGCTCATGCCGATGTGGGCAGATGTCTATCCTGGCGCGCGCGTGTTCGAGGCGGGGACCGGCTCTGGGGCATTGACGATGGCTCTCTTGCGCGCCGTGGGGCCGCGTGGTTTGGTGGTGTCCTACGAAGTCCGCGAGGATTTCGCGCGGACGGCGATGACGAACATTGAACGGTACATGGGCCCGATGCCGAACCTGATCCCGATTCGTCAGAACGCGTACGAGGGGATCAGTCTGCTCGACGATGGTCTGCCCTTCGATCGTCTCGTCCTCGATCTTCCTGAGCCCTGGCAGGTGGTACCGCATGCCGCACAGGTTCTTCGTTCTGGCGGCATATATCTGAGCTTTGTTCCCACTGTCCCTCAAGTAGTGCAGACGGTTGAGGCCATCGAGCGAGCGACGGTCTTTGGTATGGTCGAAACATTCGAAACACTGCTGAGGACCTGGTCGATTCAGGGACGTAGCGTACGGCCGGATCACCGAATGGTCGCCCATTCAGGCTTCATTACAGTGGCCAGAAAAATCGAGTCGGGTCTGTGGCCCGCAGGTCAACCTGTTGAATCTGTCAGTGAGGCCACTGATACTCATGAAGAGCGAGAGGAGCGTGCGAGATGAATCGATTACAGGGGAAGGTCGCGGTCATTACGGGAGGCAACGCGGGTATCGGTGAAGCGATTGCTACAGCCTTTGCCCGAGAAGGGGCGTCGGTTGTGCTCACGGGGAGGCGGCAAGGGGAGCTGGATCGAGTTGTGAACGATATTGTGAAGGAGCAGGGCAAGGCCTTTGCCGTTGCCGGATCGGTTACAGATGAACCCCATGTCCAGGAGACGGTGCGTCGGGCTATGCAGCAGTTCGGGCAACTCGATATCCTCGTCAATAATGCCGGAGTAGGAGATTTTGGCAAGCGTCTGCATGAGATCGACGATGCCACCTGGGCCCAAGTCCTCGACGTCAATCTCACCGGGGTCTTCCGCATGACACGAGCCGTCCTGCCACAGATGCTCAAGCAGGGAAATGGAGCGATCGTCAATATCTCTTCCATCGCGAGTCTGGTCGGACTCCCCACCTTGTCGGCCTATGCCGCCTCCAAGGGTGCGCTCGATGCCATGACGAGAGCCCTCGCAGTCGACTACGCGAAGGAAGGCATTCGTTGCAATGTGGTGAATCCCGGACTCATTGATACGCCAATGGCCGCTCCGCTGATGAGCAACCCAGAGCTGCTAAACCCCATTCTCTCGCACTACCCTCTCCGTCGCGCTGGAAAACCGGAAGAGGTGGCCAATATGGTTCTCTATCTGGCCTCCGACGAGGCAGCCTGGGTCACGGGTGGAACCTTTCCCATCGATGGAGGGATGAGCATCTCGTAGATAGAAGCCTCCAGGTGCATGGTGCGTATCGCCGCTGCAGTGCTGGGTGATTGTCAGCCAGTCCGAGGACAGAATAGAAACTGTGATTTCGTGAACCTATGGACATCAATGCCCATACCCAATTCTGCGGTGTCATCGGCAATCCCGTCGAGCATTCACTCTCACCCGCGATTCACAATGCTGCGTTTCAGAAACTTGGGCTGAACTTCGTGTATCTGGCATTCCGCGTGGAAGCGATCGGCGATGCCATCAAGGGTCTTCGCGCCTTGGGCAACTTCCGCGGCGCCAGCGTGACCATCCCTCATAAAGTGTCGGCCGTTTCGTATCTCGACTCTGTCGACCCGACAGCAGGTCAGATCGGCGCAATTAATACCATTGTGGCTACAGACGGAATCCTGACAGGGTATAACACCGATGCGACCGGCGCCTTACGCGCGCTTCGTGAGGGCCGTGTAGCGTTGGAAGGGCGTCAAGTAGTGATGCTGGGGTCTGGAGGCGCTGCTCGTGCGATTGCCTTCGCGCTCGGGGCAGAGACAGGGATCGATCGCTTGATCATACTAGGAATCGATGACCAGGAACGCAGAGTCTTGGCACGAGATCTCCAGTCAAAGACAGGGATGAGCGTGCAGGAATCGTCTCTTGATGAGGGGGTCTTGCGAAAGGTGCTGCCGAACGCTCAGGTGCTAATCCATTGTACCCCGATGGGCATGTCGCCCAAAGTACACGAGACTGCTGTGCCGGCGGCGTTGCTCCATGGGGGGCTGACGGTCATGGATATTGTCTACAACCCTCGGGACACCCAGTTGTTGAAGGATGCGAAGGCGGCAGGCTGTCGTGTGATTCCAGGGCTTGAGATGTTTCTTCATCAAGCGGCGGCGCAGTTCGAACTCTGGACCGATCAGGCTGCTCCAGCCGATATTATGCGCGAAGTCCTGGAATCCCGCTTCTCATGAATATCGTACTGATCGGTTATCGAGGAGCCGGCAAGAGTGCGGTGGGCAGACGACTTGCGGCGCGATTGGGCCGCAAGCTTCTATCAACCGATGCAGAGATCGTCAGGCGTGCACAACGTACGATTCCAGACATCGTTGCTCAAGACGGATGGGAATACTTTCGCGACCTTGAGTCCAATATTTGCCGGGAACTTGCCGTCCGAGACCAGCTTGTTATCGATACCGGCGGTGGGGCCATCCTTCGCATGCAGAATGTCGAGGCGTTGAAGAAAAATGGCACGGTGTTTTGGCTCACAGCTTCTGTCGAGACGGTCACGAAACGAATCGGCGATGATACTCAACGTCCTTCGTTGACGGGGGCCAAGTCGTTCGTCGATGAAATCCAGGAGGTGTTGCGGGAGCGAACGCCGAAATATCAAGCGGCGGCTGATCACGTAATCGCGACCGATGATCGATCAATCGATCAGCTGGTTGAGACGGTACTGACACTGGTATGAGCCTGCTCGATTGTGTCTCTGTCGTGTCAGGATGAGACTGTGCCATTGCCTCGTCCTTGACAAGACATTGGTCGAAGTGCTTGAAATAGCTGAATGCGCCCGTAGCTCAATTGGATAGAGCATCGGACTTCGGATCCGAGGGTTGGGGGTTCAAGTCCCTCCGGGCGCACCACAAATCATCGGTGTACGATGTTATCGCAATCTGCTAGGTATGCATGTAGAGACAGTGTAACAGTGAACCGGCCATTCCTGTTGTAGCGACTCGGGTGCCATCACGAGTATCGGCACCGGCCCTGGAGAGCCTTTCCATCAAGGCCTCTATCATCAAACGGGTAGAAGCACTCTGGCAGGAGACGGAGAAGAATGGATTGCTGCCGAAGAGCCAATAGCCACAGCCGTTAGAAAACGGTTTACGCGGACTCTACGGGTTTGAAATCAGAGGCTGAAAAGCACGGGACCGAAGCGGGTATTTGGCCATAGCCAGGGAAACGTAAGAATGATCTGGACGACGAAGAAGCCGACGAAGCCGGGGTGGTATTGGTATCGCAGTGAGTGCGATGGGCAGACTGTGAAAGTGATACATTTCATCGATGACGACGGAGATGGGCCCTACCTCGCAACATCAGAAGATGTGGCACTTAAGGACTTAGATGGCGAATGGGCCGGACCAGTTGAGCCGCCATTGCAGAGTCAGAGTCGTTAGAAGTTGGTTTGCATGTCTCGTGACCTGCTGGCATCCTTCTTCAAAAAAGCAGGGGCCGAAGGAGCGTTCGCCTTCAGGGTTAGTGCCTAACCCATGTCTTCAGGATTCGCGCGCCTGGGCAGGCAGAGCAGTATGTTAGGCCTCTGGCGCCGCCGCCAGCGCGCCGACCGCCAGACCTCAGGCCAAGTACTGTTCTCGAAGTAGGACTGAAATCACGCAGCTGCCGCCACAAAAAACCGGCCCCCTGGCGAGGACCGGCCCTGTTTCCCCACGTACTTAACGACGGATTTCACAACACGTTTCCCAACGCGATCTACCGATTACTTTTGCCTCCGCCACTCTAACGACGGCACTGACCCCGACTTTAGCCTCGCTCTTCCACCTTGCCGTATCTCTCCGGGCATATTCTAAGGGTCAGCTCTTCTTGAGCCTGCCTCATTTCCTCTTCATACCGATTCAGCGCACGGCTATGCTCGAGAAAGCATTCGGCCAAGTTCCGGGCATGCCCTTTCGCAGCCGTCGATGCCTTAAGAATATCATCGAGCGTCGGTTCCATCGTGCCCCTCCTGCTCGGACTGTTCCTTCTCTTCTATGCTGGCTTGAAGCTCCGTTCGGCTTCGAGCAACCCTCTTGCCAAATTGATTCACCGCTTCCGCGTGCTCCGGTTGTAATTTTCCGAATAGTTGGGCATATCCGAGTGCCACCGTTAACGGGATGTTAATTTCGATCAAAGAAAATCTCACAGCGAAAGCCTCCCTCTACCGTTTGCGCCACTCCGAGGGAAGAACTGGTCCCTCCATGGTCCCGTCTTCGCCTGACGTGCCTCACGTTTTACACGCTCTAGAGAACCGCATTCCCTGGTGTATGCTTCCGATACTATCAACAGCAACCCTCTTTGAACAACGTTTGATAGAGCTCGTGCTATCAGGCAGAATCACGTCTCCAAGGATGCGTTTGTACTTGTCGTGGCCGTGGGTCTGGAGAGTGACTGCTTTCCCAAAAGCGAGGGCTGAGGCGGCTTGCTTGGCCTTCTGGTTGCAGGCTTGCTATTTCTCATGGCAGTCCCGCTGAGGCGGATACGTTTCAGCTGTTGGTGATGCAAGACTTCGATGGTTTCGCCGTCGAGGATGGAGACAACGGAGCCGGTGAAGTCAGCAGCCTGATAAGGCTGTACGGTGAGCCAGGCGATTTCTCGAAAGACACATCATCCGTATATTATTCTTGTTTCTGCCTCTGCTTCGAAATCGACGATGTATGGTGTCCGTAAGTCTAGGATATGAAAATATCGGGGATATGGGATCGGCAATTTTGTGTAGCTTTTCTCGTGGTGTATCGTTGCTGGAACTCCCGATAATCTGCGGTAACCAATGTTCGTCTGGACCCTACGCAGGTAACGTGCCCGTCATTTTTCTTCTTCATCCTCTGACTGAATGGTTTACCCGTTTCCCTTCGACAACAGATTTTTCCGCTCCATCATTTCCACAATGGCCGCGATCTCCCTCATGTTGGAGATGGATCCCTCTTCGATGGACATGCTGTCCGTGTGGGGTGGTCGTTGCTCATGGGCCTTTCGGCTTCCACTCTCGCGCCAGCTTTTGTGCCTCGGCAATCTGAGCAGGGGTCATCTTTTGGGCTAGGACCGTACGAAACTCCGATGCTCTTTTTCCCCCATGTGCGGCCGAGAGGTCGTACCACATATGGGCCTGGATAAAATCATGGGGCACACCTCTCCCCTGTTCATACATAAGTCCAAGCCTCGCGAATGCCAGAGCATCTTTTTGCTTTGCCGCCCGGTGAAACCAGAACAAAGCCATTTGGTCGCTTTCGGGAGCCCCTTGCCCGAGGAGATATAACGTGCCGAGATTGGCTTGGGCTCCCGCGTCCCCCTGTTCCGCAGCCTTTTCAAACCACTGCTTCGCGCGCATACGATCCTGGGGCACGCCCCGGCCCTCGTTGTACAGTATGCCGAGATTGTATTGCGCCTTCGCGTGTCCCTGTGCCCCGGCTTTCTCCCACCACTGTCGCGCTTGGACATAGTCCTGCGGGACGCCATGGCCGTTGGCATACAGCAGCCCTTGGTTGAACTGCCCAGCTGCATTCCCCTGCTCGGCCAGTGGTCTCCAGTTACGTAAGGCTGTTGCATAATCTCCACGATCGTATGCAACCATGCCAGCGCTATTATCGGCCCAGGCGGGCACGGTAAAACCCACCATCGCGAGCACGAGAGAGATGAGGAGTCGAAGCGACATGGAGCAATTGTCACACATTAGATCAGCTCTTCATATTCTCGCACCAATCGCGTCGCACTGCACTAGAACTGAGCCTGAGTATGTGGCTCAATTGACCATTTCCAACTGAGCACTCCTGCCCCTCGACTCTAGCAAGCTGCTGAAAAACTTAGTTAATGCCAAAAACATGGTTGGAATTTTCCGTATGGCGCTGAAGCCAGAATAACCTCAGGATGCTCAAAAAGGCCGTCCAGCAAGGCCGCAGCGAGCGAAGAGGCGAGGCGTACGCTACGGTACGTTGAGCCTCTGAGCGACGCGAGAACGCAGTTGGTGGACTTTTTCAGCGTCCTGCTAGACCACGGCTTCAGGGATCTCGAAACGGTGCTCTTTCAGAACGCGACAAGACTGTCATCATTGCCTGTTCCAGTGCTCAATCTGCTTTCCGGCCAGCCCGATGGGGTTCGAGGTTGGGTATTCGGTCTCGACCGTGAGGACCTTGCCATCGGTCGAGATCTCAGACTTCGAGACAGACCGTTCCTTCCCTTGAAACATCATGACCGTGACCGTGTGATGACTATCGATCTTTTGGATCCTCATCGTTTGGCCCGATGGCTTGCCGTTGACTAATACAGGAACCTCCTTGCCGTTGAGCGGCGTCAGGATGGTCGAGACGGTGCTCGCCGGTGCAGTCGGGCCGACACCTTGTGGGTGAGCTTCCATTCGGCTCCCACCTCCTCCACTGTCATCGTGAGGCGACCTCCTGGCGCGTTCTCACTGAGGACCCAGGTCCCACTCCACAGACTGTCAGCTTGCACCATGGAGCTTAGGCTAAGTAGACAGACGAGGAATATCACGTGCTTCATCGATCCCTCCTTCCTATTTATGATTCCAAGGCCACGGGTCCCTGGCCTTTGAATGGTCCAGTGTTGTAGGTGACGGAGCATTGCACAGGGACGCGATGGTAGTGGCGAAAGATGAAGGGCATGGGGGCCTCGCAGAGTGTCGTATTGTAGGAGGAGGATTATTAAACTGCAAGGTGGGCGGCGTCTCGTTCAATCCTTACCTGATTTCTTAGGCCGACCATTCGCGTCTCGTTGAGCGCTCCGCAGGCTGAATCCAATCGCACAACGCTAAGTCATACTGTCGCCTACTGACGTTCTCTCCTCTTCCGCCATTCTCATGGCGCCACCGGCTGCAGATCAGCCCACAACCTCTTCACCCCTCTTGGGCTTCCGCCTCTACCCCCCTTCCCGCACCGTATCCCCTGCATACCTCTGATGTCACCAACACCACTCCTCTTTGACCAGCATGTGGTTGACGTCGGAGCCATCGGGTAGTAGTACATCAGCAAGGGTACGCATGACCCTCTAGCATCCTCAGTCACTGTCTGGAGCAAAGTCTTCTGTTGGATTTCGGATCCTGGAGTTTCCCTCAGGGCGCACCATTTCACCCTGTGAAGTCCCGGGTGAAACCATTAAAATATCAGTATCTTGGAACTGATCTACCTGGCCGTTTCGAGCGATCGTCCCCCAGCAAAGCAGCATAGATTTCGCGACTATACGACCGTACGCTTCCATCAAGAAGCAGTCTAAAGGGGTGTTTGAATGGTGCTATGCTATAGGCAAGACAGCAGGAGGTTTCTAGCCCGAGGGCAGCGGCAGACCTGGATAAGACACTGCCCCTGCTGTGGCCGTTGGTTGACGAAGCCGAATTCCACGGCACCCTGGGTGTGTTCCTGCGGATGGCTGAGCGGATAACGGTACAGTCACTAAGAGGAGGGACGCATCATGAATCACGTAGTCCTCCATGATGTCCGGGCTGGTTTTCTTCTAATGGTGGGGTTGACCATGTTGGCCTTCATCTGCGCTGTAGCAGCGCTAAGCACCGTGATGCGTCCAACTCGATGGGCTGATCGCAAGTCCGTCCAATTCTAAATCTTTTCTTGCAGGCCCTCACTTTTGTCGCTTGTCAAACGAGGGTGCCTGCTCTGTTACCTCCCACTACCTGCCATCTCCACCCTCAGGATCCATCTGCAAGAGATTGACAATTCAAATGGAATCAGTAGTGTCCCAACGTTCGATCACGGACTGTCTGTAAGTGGCTGATCAGAAACGCAAAAGCAATGATTTGCCTTGGTCTCGATTTGAACTGCGAAGGCGGGTTCTGCGACCCGGCGAAGCACAACTTCGCGAGGATGAT
>JBBRRK010000060.1:0-18383 GCA_038200765.1 Nitrospirales bacterium | reverse complement strand
TGACGAGACCGCACCGAGCGCTTGACGGCAAGACGCCGGAACAGGTGTACTGCGACAACCTGACGACACGGCTCACCGCCGCGTAGTCAGAACACCGCGAGGCGCCACTTAAGGATTGGAACATTCTGTCCAAACAGCTGGGGCCACCTCTGACATTGACCGTTCTATTACGGCGAACGATCCGCATCTGGCCGCGCCTCTTTCGCCTCGTGACGAAGGCAATGTCGGACAGGCTCCTAGCAGGATGCTGAAAAAGTCCGCCGGCGGCGTTCTCGCATCGCTCAGAGGCTCAACGTACCGAAGCGTGCGGCTCGCCTCTTCGCTCGCTGCGGCCTTGCTGGACGGCCCTTTTGAGCATCCTGTGAGTTGTTCATGTGTCAACGCCACGCGTAAGAACACAGCGGGATTTGAGCGTAAACTGAGTTTTTCCGTAGCCTGCTAGAGTAGCGTTCAGTTGAAGAGATACGAAGAAGTTGAAGTGTGGGTCTCTGCTGACAGCCGAAAGCAGAGGGCGTTACCTGGTTAACACCAGGCGCCAAGGCGGCAACTGACAAAAGACTGGCTTAATGCCGTGGCGGAAGAGGGGAGAAGGAACGATGCAGATGGGGCGGAGGGAATCAGTCCAGCGGCAAGGTTCGGCTGATTTACCGATGGAGGTGCAGTGGGTTGAGTAGCGGGGGGTATCGGTTCGACACTTTTTGCGACCACCGTGGCAGGTTGTGCATCAGCAATCTTCGCGAGCAGGCTCTTTCCTTCGCCGGCATACGTACTGTTCGGGTATTTTTCAGCCAGCAGTGTCAGCTGTTCGCTGGCCCAATCGTCTGCCCCCAGGTCGTGGTAGCTGAGTGCCAGAAAATAGAGGGCATCGGGCGCGACCGACTTGTCGGGGTATAGCTTCATGATTTGATCGAAGCGATGTGCGGCGGCGAGATATGAGCCCCGCCGATAATAGAATTGGCCGACGAAGAGATGTGTCTGTGCCAGAAGGTCGTGGCAGTCTTGGATTTTCTGGAGCGCTGGGCCGTCATGCCGGCTTCCTGGAAAATCTTTCCTGACCCGTTCAAAGGCTTCGAGGGCCTTCTGAATCGGGCTTGGATCACGCTGGAATCCCTTGGTCAGTTTCAGCTGGCTTTCTCCGATGCGGAACACGGCATAGGAGGCCAGGACGTGGGTACGATGGAGATCGAGGAAATGGGTATATTCGACGATGGCCTCCGCATACTCCTCTTTCTCGAAGAAGGCCTCTCCTCGTTTCATGATGACGTTGGGATCGTAGTTCTTTTTGATCGTATCGCCCAAGAAAATCTGCTCGTCGGTGTCGCGTAGGGTTTTCTTCGCTGTGTCTTGGGTCTTGGGTGTGCTGGAGCAGGCGATGGTGACAGCGCATGCCGCGACACAGAGGCCGAGGGCCACGGTCATTCGTGACGCAGCGATTGCGATAGAGGAACAGCGTTTCATCACTGCTCGAAAATGTAACAGGCACCATGGCTGAATGCAAGGGTTCGACGCGATTCACCCGCATGATTCATGGACGGTTCCTCGCAAAGTCGAGGAGCCACGTTATGAACCCGTCAGCTGGAGGCTTGTTGCAGCAGCGGGTCGAGGATTGCAGTAGAAGCGTTCGTGAATACGGTAGGTTCTTCAGTCACGGTAAATTTGTTCTCAATGTTCGCGTTCCCCGGTCACTGAGTTGTTTGTCATCCGCAAGTAGTCGAAGACGAGCCGCATCCGGAAGCAACGGGTGCGCAGCATCTCGGCGAGGGTGTGAGCGGGTTTCTGGCAGGACGTGAGACTGCCCCCCGCAAAGCGGCGGAGCCGCGCCATGTTTTCCGGGCCGAAGCCGGTCCGGATGCGACGGCGATCCTCCTCGTCGTTCCACGCAATGAGGGGATGGACGCGGGATGGACACGTTCGATGACCCAGTGCCCGCGGTTGCCAGCGGTTGATGGCCAGGACTCGTTGCTCGATCCAGTTGGCGGCGCGAGACACGCCGCCCTGGAAGCGCCGGGGCTCAACAACGGGTTCCAGTCGCAGCACCGGATGGCCGAAGCGGGTCTGCCAATCGGCACCGATCCGACGTTCAGTCAGTGAGCGCACGCGTGCGCCCAGATTCGGACAGGGCCAGTCGGGTAGAATCAGAACGCGACGGTGGTGGGTGATCCGCGTGAGCCGCCCCTACGGCGAGCGAACGTCCCAGCCGATTCAGCGATCCCGCACCCCGCCTTGCAGGGCCGCGCCCGAGAGTCTCCGTGGCGCCACCCATTGGTCGTGCCAGACCGCGACGGACCACACCGGTTCACCAATCGTCGGGAGTGCGCCACGAGAGTGGTGCCGCGCCATCGGCTCCTGAGCGCGCGCGGTCTTCGTGTCGCTCGACCGAGCGCACGTGACGCTCAAAGCGCGCGTCGCTGGTCCATTCCGCCGACTCCCTCCCGTGGGTGCTACCAGGAATCATGGCCGTGCTCCGGCCCACGGCCCTCACGCTCTGGTTTCGGGAACGATTCTCGCGAGGGCAAATCCACCCTGGCCCATCGGCAGCAGTTCATTGACACCCCTTCAAAGCCTGTGTTAGCTTGCCCACTTCGCGCTGACTGAATCCAGCGTGCCTACACCTTGCTCCGGGCTAGTCCCGGGGCCTTTGTCCAGGAGGATTGCTGCATGGAGCTCTACGAGTCTCTGTTTATCATACGTGCGTCTCTCTCCGACCAGGAGACTACGGCCTTGATCGAGAAGATGAAGGCCGTGGCAGAAAAGACCGGCGCGCAGTTCATCAAGTCTGAAAATTGGGGTAAGAAGAAACTCGCCTACGAGGTGAAGCGGGAGCGCAAGGGCACGTACGTCTACTTCTACTTCAGAGCGCCCAACATCACAGTCGGTGAATTAGAGCGGTCCTATCGGCTGGAAGATTCTATCATCAAGTTTTTGACCGTCCACCTCAAAAAAGAACTGGTGCCACCACGGCCGCTCGAGACGTCATCGGAGGAGCTTGCCGGTGGCCGGATTTAACAAAGTCATTCTCCTCGGGAACCTCACGCGGAATCCTGAGCTGCGGTACACGCCGAACGGGACGCCGGTGGCCAGTTTAGGCCTCGCGGTGAGCCGGCGGTATAAGCAGGGCGATGAATTGAAAGAAGAGGTCTGTTTCGTCGACATTGTCGTCTTCGGCAAGCAGGCGGAACATTGCGGCCAATATCTCAGCAAGGGAAACGGGATCATCGTCGATGGGCGCTTGCAGCAGCGCCGCTGGGAAACGGAAGACGGCCAGAAGCGCAGCAAGCACGAGGTGGTGGCCCAAACGGTGACGTTCATGCCGAAACGCCAGGATGGCGGTGGTGGCGTGACTGAGGCGCCGGCGCACGATGATGCCGGATATGAACCCGATGAGCACGTCTAAATAAATAGAGAGGGAGACGACGGTTATGGAGCGTGAACAACAAGGTGGAGACCGGGACGGCGGCGGGGGCGGACGGTTTTTCCAACGCAGACGGCCTTGCAGGTTTTGTATCGATAAAGGGTCGATCGATTTCAAGGATGTCGGGCTGCTGAGAAATTTTTTAACTGAGCGGGGCCGAATTGTCCCGCGGCGTATCTCCGGCAATTGTATGAGGCATCAGCGCGAATTAACGGCCGCCATCAAGCGGGCTCGGCATATTGCCCTCATCAGCTTTGCAGAAGAACGGTAACCTGTCACGTTGGGGATGGGAATGCAGGTAGGTGCCACGATGGAACTGCTCAGACCGCTGCTGACTGACATCACTGCCGAGGGGCTCTCACTGGTCGGCGAGGTGACGGCTGAAGAACTCGGCCTCACCGAGGATGATGCCATGGTCCCTGGTCTGCTGGCTGTGAGTCTGGATCTGACCAATATCGAAGGGCTGGTCGCCGTGACCGGTGTCCTGGAAGGCATGATCGTCCGTGAGTGTGTGCGGTGCTTAAAGGAGTATGAGGATCCGCTGGCTTTTTCTGTGCGGGCGGCTTTTATCCCGGAGCCCAAGTCGGCGCCGCGTCATCCACAGCGAATCGACTTCCGAAAGGGGCGTGCGGATGCTGTGGAGGCCGAACCAGAGGAGGAGCTCGACGATCAGTATCAATATCAGGGCAATCAGTTGGAGCTGGCTCCCATGTTGCGTGAACACGTGATTTTGTCTGTGCCGATGCAACCACTCTGCAGCGACACCTGCTTGGGGCTCTGCGCGCAATGTGGGAAAAACTTGAATCAGGGACCCTGTCAGTGTGCTGCGGAACCACCGATTCCGACATTTCGGGTGGTCCAGGGCATAAAACGCAAGACCGGCGGATCGTCAGCATCATAGCGTGAACGCCTGCTATCGAGAGTGAGAAGGAGTTGCCATGCCGAATCCGAAACATAAACATTCACGGGAACGACGCGACAAGCGGCGCACACAAAAACTGCGCATCACCCCGCCTGGCATGTCCGTCTGTCCGCAGTGCCACGAGATCAAGCTCCCGCATTACACCTGTTTGAATTGCGGAACGTATAAGGGTAAGGCGGTCATCCAGGTCGAAGAGTCCTGATCGGGTTCGTGACGGTCCGTTGAGCCGTGCGTGTTGAGATCAATGGTTCGACGGATTACGATGGGATGATGTCCGTGTACCTGTTGCGTCGATCAGTGCACTGCCCTACACTCCTGCCGCCTATTGCGTGGTAACGGCTGTTTTTTTCCCGGCCACGCGAGACGTCATCTTTCGATGAGTACTCAGCCCTATGAAAATTGCGCTTGATGTCATGGGTGGTGACCATGGACTGGCCCCGGCCATTGAGGGGGCTCTCCAGGCCGCCCAGGAATGTGATGTTGAAGTGCTGTTGGTTGGTGACGAGGCCATGATCACCGCCGAATGTCGCCGTCTCGGCTGTACGGACCCCCGGCTCTCTATTCGGCATGCCTCGCAAGTCGTCGAGATGCATGAGTCTCCAGCTACCGTCGCTCGCAAGAAACGGAATTCTTCCATCTGGGTGGCCACTGAGTTGGTCAAGAGCGGCGAGGCGAGCGCGGTGGTCAGTGCTGGGAACACCGGAGCCAGCATGGTGGCCTCCTTCTTTGTGCTTGGCCTGACCAAGGGTGTCGAGCGGCCGGCGATCGCGACAAGCCTACCTACATTGACTGGTACAGCGATTATGTTGGATGTAGGGGCCAATGTGGACTGTTCGGCTCAGCATCTGGCCCAATTCGCCATCATGGGGAATGAGTATGGCAAATATCTCTTCGGGAAGCCCAACCCCCGTGTCGGGCTATTGAGTATCGGAGAAGAAGACAGCAAAGGGAATGAGGTGACGAAGGAGGCGTTCAAGCTCCTGAAAGCCAGTCCGCTCAACTTCATCGGTAATATCGAGGGCCGCGATGTGTACAGTGGGAGCGCGGATGTAGTGGTGTGCGATGGTTTCATTGGGAATGTTGCACTGAAGATCTCCGAAGGAGTGGCCGATACGATCAAGAAGTTGTTGTTCAGGGAGATCTCCGGGTCCTTCTTCGGCCGCTTGGCCTACCCGCTCATTGCCAAGCCGTTGCTGAACCTCAAGAAGAAAATCGATTACGCGGAATTCGGCGGGGCACCGCTCCTGGGCGTCAATGGGATTACCATGATTTGCCATGGTCGTTCGTCCGCCAAGGCCATCAAGAACGCGATCCGGCGGGCGAAGGGGTTGGCAGAGAATCGTGTCGATGCATTGATTCAACGCGACATTGAAGAGAGCGTGGCATACGCTAAGCCAACTGAGGGTACTCCTTCATGAGAGCTCGCATCGCAGGAACCGGGTCCTATGTGCCGGCCAAGGTGCTGACGAATGCCGATCTTGAACGGATGGTCGCGACCTCGGACGAATGGATCGTCGAACGGACCGGTATTCGCAACCGACATGTGGCCGGCCCCGGAGAAGCCTGCTCTGATCTGGCGGTGAAGGCGGCAGAGCGGGCCCTAACGGCCGCGGGGGTGAACGCGGCAGACCTCGACCTGATTCTGTTGGCCACCTGCACGGGCGATTATCCGCTTCCTGCCACCGCGTGCCTGATTCAACATCGACTGGGGGCGACGAGGGCGGCGGCGTGTGACCTGTCGGCCGCCTGTTGCGGGTTCGTCTACGCGTTATCGGTGGCGGAAGCCTATGTGAAAACCGGCATGCGCCATGTGTTGATCATCGGGTCAGAAGTGATGTCGGCCATTCTCGATTGGACCGATCGCAATACCTGTATTCTGTTCGGTGATGGGGCCGGCGCGGCAGTCATCAGCGCCAGTGAGAACGATCGGGGCATCCTGTCCACGCATCTTCGTTCCGATGGCGCCCTCTGCGATTTGATTGTAGTACCAGGGGGAGGGTCACGATTGCCACCCTCTGAAAAGGTTGTGGCGGAACGGATGCAGTACGTCAAGATGAAGGGGAACGAGACCTTTAAGGTCGCGGTTCGGACCTTGGAAGAAATTGCGCGGGAAACCTTGGCCGCGAATCATCTTCGTGTTGAGGACCTTGACCTCTATGTACCGCATCAAGCGAATGTGCGTATTCTCAGGGCGGTGGCTGAGCGTCTTGGGCTTCCGCCTGAAAAAGTGATGCTGAACCTCGATCAATATGGCAATACGTCGGCGGCCTCGATACCCATCGCCTTGGATGAAGCCGTGCGCCAGGGGCGAATCAAAGATGGGAGCCTCGTGATGTTAGGGGCCTTCGGCGCCGGATTGACATGGGCCTCCGCGCTCATTCGGTGGTAGGAGAAGAAGTCATCAGCCATCAGCGTTCAGCTCAAAGGATTGGCTGATTTCTGACAGCTCCGAGCAACTTTTCTCGTTGACATTCAAGGGAAATTCGACGATATCTATCCCCATGGAGATAGCCCGGTACATCCGTTCCAGTTTTGAGCGCCACGATTCATGAGCGTAAGCAGCAGCCTCGCGCAATCACTTCGGTAGCATGACGACTTTCCAATCAACAAGGTCATCTGGAATTGGTCTGGTCTTCCCAGGCCAGGGGTCTCAGTCGGTCGGAATGGGGAGAGCGTTGGCAGAAGCCCATCCGAGCGTCAGAAGTCTCTATGAAGAAGCCTCGTCGGTGCTGGGATATGATATTGCTGCATTGTGTTTTGAGGGACCAGTGGAACGATTAAACCTCACGGAATATACTCAGCCGGCATTGTTGGTGTGCAGCCTCGCTGCACTTCAAACATTCACGCCCTTGGGCATTATGCCGATCGCAGTGGCTGGTCATAGCCTGGGTGAATATTCAGCTCTTGTTGCCGCTGGAGGAATGACGTATCGTGAGGCGGTGGCCATCGTACAGAAGCGAGGTCGTTATATGGCCGAAGCGGTGCCGCCGGGAACCGGGCTCGTTGCCGCGCTGCTTGGCCTCACGGCAGACGTAGTGAAAGAGGTGTGTCGGGACGCCTCATCGGTGGGAGTCGTGGCCGTGGCAAATTTCAATTCGCCTGGTCAAATTGTCATTGCCGGAGAAAAGGCTGCCGTGGAACGGGCGATTGAACTGGCGAAGGCCAAGGGATGTAAAAAGGCGATCCCTCTTCCGGTCAGTGTGCCGGTGCATACGCCGCTGATGCAGCAGGCGGCGGATCGACTTGCCGAAGACTTGGCGGCGATCACCTGGTCCGATCTCACGATGCCGCTGATTAACAATGCGGAAGCCAAGGCGATTACCAAAGCGAGCGACATCCAAGCATCGCTAGTGCGGCAGCTTCCCTCGTCGGTGCTCTGGGAAGATTCGGTGAGGGCCATGGCTGCGATGGGTGTGACGACGTTCGTCGAAGTTGGGCCTGGAACGGTGTTGAGCGGCTTGATCAAACGGATTCTTCCGGACGCAATGACCATGAATGTCCATGATCCTACGTCGCTCGAGGCGACCCGCGCTGCGTTCAATGCGTAAAGGAATGTGAGGAGCGAGCGGATGTCACTTCAAGGTAAGGTTGCGATTGTTACAGGGGCGGCGCAAGGAATTGGCCGGGCGATCGCAGAAGCGTTGGCGCAAGCTGGGGCTGATATTGTGGTTGCCGATCTTGATCCGAGCCGGTCGAAAGATACGGTTACGGCAGTGGAACAGTTGGGGCGCAAGGCACTGAACATCAAAGTCAATGTGGCGGACGCCGCTGACACCAAAGCGATGGTCGCCCAGGTGCTCAAGGAATGGGGGAAGGTCGATATTCTGGTGAACAATGCCGGGATTACGCGCGACGGGCTGTTGTTGCGGATGAAGGAAGAAGACTGGAATCTGGTGCTGCAAGTCAATTTGAACGGGACGTTCAACTGCACGAAGGCGGTCTTGCTCCCGATGACCAAACAGCGCTATGGTCGTATCGTCAACATTGCGTCGATCGTCGGCGTGATGGGTAATGTGGGCCAGGCGAATTACGCGGCATCGAAGGCGGCAGTGATTGGATTAACCAAGACGGTGGCACGGGAATATGCCAGTCGCTCTGTAACGGTGAACGCGGTTGCACCGGGATTCATCGATACGTCCATGACGCAGGGATTGCCGACGGAGGTGAAAGACCAGCTCCAGAAGCAAATCCCACTGGGACGATTGGGCACCCCAGCTGATATTGCGGCGGCGGTGCGGTTTCTCGTCTCAGACGAGGCCGCCTACATCACGGGGCACGTCTTGCACGTGAACGGCGGGATGTTGATGCCCTGAGGATTGTGTGAAGTGAGTATTGTACGATGCTGCGGCGGCTTCGCAGCGACAAGGAGGATCAACGATGGGGAAGGAGGCAGGAAAATCAATGGGTACTGTGGATGAACGGGTAAAGAAAATTATCGGAGAGCAGCTCGGAGTCGAAGAGGATGAGGTCACGCCCGAAGCCAGTTTCGTGGAAGATCTTGGCGCCGACTCGCTCGATACGGTTGAGCTGGTGATGGCCCTCGAAGAAGAATTCGGCATCGAGATTCCCGACGAAGACGCGGAAAAGATTCTGACGGTAGGGAAAGCGTTGGACTACATTAAGGAAAAGGCCTAGCGGTTGTAGAACGCGATGAATACTCGTTCGACCAGACGGATAGTCGTGACTGGTCTGGGGGTGATCACGCCTCTGGGGACGGGTGTCCAAAAAACGTGGAAAGCCATCTGTGCCGGTGAGTCCGGCATCGGTCGAATCACAAAGTTCGATCCCGCAGCCTACGATGCCCAAATCGCCGGTGAAGTGAAAGACTTCGACCCGGCCCAGTTCATCGAGAAAAAAGAAATCAAAAAGATGGATACGTTCATCCATTATGCCGTGGGCGCTGCCCAGCTGGCAGTGGATGATGCGGGGTTCACCGTGGCGCCGGAAGAGGCCGTGCGAGTCGGTGTGTACATCGGATCGGGTATCGGGGGGCTGGGGTCGATCGAGCACTATCACAAGATTCTGCAGGAAAAAGGCCCCGGGCGCGTCTCGCCATTTTTCATTCCGATGACCATCATCAACCTGGCCTCGGGACAGGTGGCGATCAGACTGGGCGCCAAGGGGCCGAACTCCTGCGCTGTAACGGCTTGCGCGACGGGCAATCACTGTATCGGCGACGCCTATCGATTGATCCAGGCGGGCGATGCCGATGTCATGATTGCGGGCGGGGCGGAAGCGGCCATTACGCCGTTGGGGGTTGCAGGATTTGCTGCGTCGAAAGCCTTGTCGTTTCGCAACGATGACCCGACGAAAGCGAGCCGGCCGTTCGACAAGGACCGCGACGGGTTCGTGCTCGGCGAAGGCGCTGGAGTTGTGGTTTTGGAGGAACTGGAGCATGCGCGCCGGCGTGGGGTGAGGATCTATGCCGAATTGATCGGCTACAGCATGAACAGCGACGCCTACCATATTACGGCTCCGTCTGAAGAGGGAGAGGGTGCGGTCCGGTGCATGGAGCTGGCGTTGAAAGATGCCGGCATCAGCAAGAGCCAGGTTGGGTATATTAATGCGCATGGTACGTCGACGATGGCGGACGCGATTGAGACCAAGGCCATCAAACAGGTATTCGGTGAGCAGGCTTTCCGCATCCCGGTGAGTTCGACCAAGTCGATGACCGGCCACTTACTCGGGGCAGCGGGTGGGATTGAAGCAGTGTTTAGTGTGCTGGCGCTTCATCATGGGATCCTTCCCC
The DNA here is from genome assembly GCA_038200765.1 of Nitrospirales bacterium. GTDB lineage: Bacteria > Nitrospirota > Nitrospiria > Nitrospirales > Nitrospiraceae > Palsa-1315. Next base: position 8,300 of record JBBRRK010000060.1, on the reverse strand, counting down.
CGACGATCAACTTGGATCATCCGGATCCTGCCTGCGACCTGGACTATATTCCACACAAGGCCAGGCTGGCTGCGGTGACGGTGGCGCTGTCGAATTCTTTTGGATTCGGTGGAGTCAATGCCTGCCTGCTCTTTAGAAAGCTCGAGGCTTAGCCCGCATGATTCATGAGCGGTTCTGCTGCATCGCCGATTTGCTGCTACGGCGAACCTCTGGCCAGCGGGCTCGCCCCTCGTACCCTCTCTGTACTGCACGAGTACGCATCGGGTTCTCAGGGCTTCGCGCGCTGGTCTCGCAATGCAGCTCAGCGATTTCGCCCACGCCGTCATGAATGATGCGGGCTAATCAGCCTGTGCGAGGGATCTACTCGCCGCTATGACTTCGGTTTCCTCTGCCGACTTGCTTCAGTCCTCGTTGGGCTACCGATTTCATGCGCTGGCCTTGCTGGAAGAAGCCTTGACGCACTCTTCTCTCGTCAATGAACAGAAAACCGCGTCGATCCAACATAACGAGCGGCTCGAATTTCTCGGCGATGCGGTGCTGTCGCTGGTGATGAGTGAGTATCTGGCTGCTGCATTGCCGCAGTCTTCAGAGGGGACGCTCTCGAAGCTGAAGGCACAGGTGGTGAGTGAGGCATCGTTGGCGCAGGTCGCCCGCCGACTCGGACTGGGGGAGTACCTCAAGCTCGGTCGCGGGGAGGACCGTTCGAAGGGGCGTGAGAAAGACTCACTGTTGGCCGATGCGTTGGAGGCGGTGCTGGCGGCCGTTCATCTTGATGGAGGATTCGAGGCAAGTCGCACGGTGGCGCGATCCATCTTCGCAGAGGAGCTCGCAAATATTGCGACGCAGCAGGAACAGCCGGGAGCGGGCGATTACAAGACGCAGTTTCAGGAGTGGTGTCAAAAGCGGTACGACACATTGCCACGCTATGACACCGTTCGAGAGACAGGGCCTGACCATCAGAAAATATTCGAAGTGGAACTGTCCGTTCAGGGCAAGGTGGTGGGCATGGGGTCTGGGCGAAGCAAAAAGGAAGCAGAGCAGCAGGCGGCGAAGCAGGCCCTCCGACAGGCAGGAACCTGATCCGGTCGGTATGGGAGGATCGTTTCACAGCGAGGTCAGATAATATTTCAGGGAGGCTGATGATGCAACGACGGATCATAATGACAATGGCGGCAGTGACGCTCGTATTCGGTGGGAGTTTGCTGCTGGGTATGGGTGCCCTTTTCGCGGCTGACAAGGCGCCGGCTGGGAAAGTGGAAGGGGCGAAAGGTCCCAAGGCCACGATCAAAACGAAGTTCGGCGATATGGACATCGTCTTTTTTCCTGACAAGGCTCCTAAACACGTTGAAAGCTTCATCACATTGGCAAAGTCAGGCTTCTATAACGGCACAATCTTTCATCGGGTGATTCCAGGGTTCATGATTCAGGGCGGCGATCCCAACACCAAGGATCTGAATAAGCCGGAGACCTACGGTCAAGGTGGGCCGAGTCAGAAGCTCAAGGCCGAGTTCAATGACATTCCTCACCGACGAGGAATTCTCTCCATGGCGCGCACGAACGATCCCAATAGTGCCGGTTCCCAGTTCTTCATTGTCGTCAAGGATTCGAATTTTCTCGATGGGCAATATACGGTCTTTGGCGAGGTGGTAAAGGGGATGGAGGTGGCGGATAAGATTGTCAGCTTACCGAAAAACAACCGTGATCTTCCGAATGAACGGGCGGAGATGACGGTCGTGGTGGGCGAGTGAACAATGCGAGGTCGGTGGGTTCTGACGCGTGACATTGCTGTCATGAGAAACTTCATCCTGTGCGGAGTGCTGCTGGGGATCGGTCTTCTCACTGGTTGTGGAGGGAAGGCTGATGTGACACCGATATCTCCTCAGACACACTCTGGCCCGAAAGCCATTATTAAGACGAAGTTCGGGGACATCCATATCAAGTTCTATCCGGATGTTGCTCCGAAGCACGTTGAAAACTTTATCAAGCTGGCCAAATCAGGTTTTTATGACGGGACGATTTTCCACCGAGTGATTCCGGGTTTTATGATCCAGGGTGGTGATCCCAATACCAAGAATTCGCTGCACAAGGACACCTATGGACAGGGTGGGCCCAAGGACGAGAAGGGCAATCCTGTTTTGCTCAAAGCAGAATTCAGCGACATTCCTCACAAGCGCGGCATTGTGTCGATGGCGCGAGCGAACGAACCTGACACCGCAGGGTCGCAGTTTTTCATTGTCGTCGAACCATCCCATTTCCTCGATGGAAAGTACACGGCGTTCGGCGAGGTGACGAGAGGCCTTGGCGTGGCCGATAAGATTGTCATCGTGCCGAGAAACGATCATGACTTGCCCAACGAGCGGGTTGAGATGACGATGATGATTGTTGAATAGCCTCGCGGGCGCAAGGACTCCCATGCTCCCAGTGCGCGATGCGGAATGTGCTGGCTCTAGCAGGATGCTGAAAAAAATCGCTCTTCTCACCCACCCAACCCCAGCGCGCCGAGACGCGCATTTTCCCATGCGGCGTTCTCGCGTCGCTCAGAGGCTCAACTAGAGTTTTCGGAAGTCGGAAGCACTGGAGGGGCTTTCCCGTTCACCAAGACCTATTGGGAGTGCGAACGGCCCCACGAAGTGCGGTCCGTACCTCCTCGCCTCTTCGCTCGCTACGGCCTTGCTGGACAGCCTTTTTGAGCACTCTGAGCGTATTCTGGCTTCAGCCCCGTACGGAACATTCCAACCATATTTTTGGCATCAACCGAGTTTTTCCACAGCCTGCTAGGCGTGCGAAAGGGAGAGCGTTATGGAATTTTTTCGAGGAATGTGTGGAGGCGGGCTCGCTCGGACGGAAAGAACAGAATAAAACTCAAGCCAAAGGCATCGCCTGAGACCCAACGTACAGAAGCGCGTTCGACGTTCATCGGTGGCGATTGGTCGGGAAGATGAATGAGGATCTGAGTGTCGAGTCCTTCCGCCATATTGATGTCGGACTCGGCTCGACAGCCCGACGTCGAGATGTTGGTGATCGTGCCTTCGCCTTCGATCTCACCAGAAGAAAATCTCAGGGTGCAACGTACCTCCACGCGGCGTGCTTTTCTGATCTGTCGTTCTTTCCCTGCGCTCATGGTATCTGGTTTATCGTCCTCGTGAATGGCTCCCTGTCAGTGATGCTGACAGCTCGGCCCATGGGTATGGGGCTCAGGCGCCGGGGGCGGCATGAACTGTTGTCCTGGCAAGATGATGTGCCCCGACTCACGTTGCTTGGTCAGGTGTTCTGCAATCTCAGGATGGTAGGACCGCACATAGCCGATGAGCCCACCGAGGAACCGTTGCGATTGAAAGTCCGTACCGGAAAAACGTGAGACAAAGGCGATGGCACGGTCCAGGATCTCTGGTGCGGATGACGTGTCGGCGATGTCCTGAGGATGCTGTTTCTTGTACGTGTCATACTCCTTCTTCAAATGTTCTGCGAAGACCGGCACCGGGCCAGCAGGCACATGAAGAGGGCTGAGTGTGCGCCGCAAGGCCTGCAGCGCCGCCACAATCTCCGCATCTTGCCCATCGCGGCGGCTCTGGAAGTACCCAAAGATTACGACTTCAACGAGATTGAAGAGAGCCACAGCTTTCTTGTCGCCGAGCTCGGCCAGTTCACGATAGAAATCCCGGCGCACCGGCATGAATTGCACCGCCAGCCGCTTCTGCTGATAATCGCTTCCGGATTCAAGATAGACGCAGTCAGCTGGGCATGAGACCCGCACGATTCGGTGTTCGCCGCAGCATTGGCTGCAGATCAGTCCTGCCAAGGCGGGGCAAGGCCGCTTCCCTTTTCGTTGCGTGCAATAGGCGCAGTGGCTCACTTCTTTTCGGGCCCTTCCAGTGCCGGCTTCGGCGGAGGCGGGATGAAGCCATAGTCCGCCAACGTCCGTTTTACTTGTTTCGACTTCGCACTGCTGGGGGTTTCGAGCCCGTTCATCTCTGCTGCATGCGCCAATTCATAGGGCACCAGGATGAGGTTGTTCGCACGGTCGATACTGAGATCTCCCGGCGAGGGCAAGAACTCAGCGATGACTTGAAACTTCTTGTCCCAGCTCATGCGCCAGACTTTTCCGGTTGTGAAGTCGGATACATACATGTTGCCCCAACGGTCGAAGTCCACTCCACGGAGATTCTGAAAGCGGTTGGAAAAGAATCCGTTGGAGAAGAGTTCCGTCATGACGCCTTCCGGAGAGACTTCAGAAATCTTGCCCTTCTCCCAACTGACCGCGATGATCTGCCCTGATTTAGGGTGGACCGCAAGGCCGGAGGGGCCTGCAAGGGACCGGTCGGTGATGAGCACGGAAACCGTCTGGGTGGCCAGATCGACCCGGTAGATCGTGTTCGCTTTCTGGTCGGAACAATAGAGGTGTCCCATGCCATCGAAGGTGACGTCGCTCAATGAGGTCTGTCGTGGTTCAGGCTGTGTGGTCGCGGGCGGTCGGATGGTGAGCGCCATGACTGGCTTACCGGTGGTCGTGTCAAAGCCACGTAGGGTGTCGAGATCGGCCACGTAGAGCACATGTTCAACCAAGGCCATGCCTTTGGGGGCATGGAGGGTCACGTCGTCCTTCCCTCCTTGGATAAATTTCAGATTGAGGAGTTTGCCATTGGGATCGAGCTTGGTGATGAATCCGTTGTTGTCCGCAGTCTCGGCCTCGCCGTTCACACTTGAGATGAAATAGCCCTTCTCGATGGGGTCGTTGACGAAGCTATAGGGGGATTGCAGTTCCGTCACGGTGATCTGGGCGCTGAGCGGGCCGGCGATCAGCAGGGGCATGATCGAGATAAGCCAGGCTGCTGGATGTCTGAAGACACGTGTCAGAAGGGACATCACGGAGGAGGTTCGCTCACAAGATAGATGGCTGTTGGTCGTAGTTTATGGATGCATCGTAGCTGCGAGGCGAAGAGACTGTCAAGGAAATGACGTGAAACGTAAAAGGTGAGGCGCGATGGATAATCGTTGCAGTGATCGATCGCATGATTCTCCCATCTCTCGTTTCACGTTTCACGCCGGAGAGGTCGTTGACTTGCTCAAAAATGCCCTGCTATGGTGCCTTGTTTTTTGGCGGTCTTTCAACGGAGGAGGAATCCGTGGCGGCACGATTGATCGACGGCAAAGCCTTGGCATTGCAAGTACGTGAGCGGTTGACAACCGAGTCGGCGGCAGTCTTGTCGAAGACCGGGATGAAGCCAGGACTGGCGACAATTTTGGTGGGCGACGATCCTGCCTCGCATCTCTACGTGAAGAGCAAACAGAAGGCTTGTGATGCGGCGGGCATCTATATCGACGACCACAAATTGCCGGCGAGCACGACGCAAGAAGAGTTGCTGGCCTTGATCGAAAAAGAGAACGCCGACCCCAGAATCCACGGGATATTGGTTCAGTTGCCGCTCCCGAAGCATATCGACAGTAAAGTGGTGCTCGAAGCGGTGTCACCAGACAAGGATGCAGACGGATTTCATCCGTATAATTTGGGTCGGCTCGTTGAGGGGCATCCGGTGTTTGAAGCTTGCACGCCGAAGGGTGTCATCAAGATGATCGAATCCACCGGCGTGAGTATCGAAGGGAAGCGTGCCGTCGTCTTGGGGCGGAGCAACATCGTCGGCAAGCCGTTGGCGCTTATGTTGGTTCAGCGCAATGCCACGGTGACGATTTGCCATTCCAAAACAAAGGATCTGTCGGCGGTCTGCCGCGAAGCTGAGCTGTTGCTGGTCGCAATTGGAAAGGCCAAGTTTGTCACGGCCGACATGGTGCGCGATGGGGCAGTCGTCATCGATGTGGGAACCAACAAAACTCCTGAGGGCAAATTATGTGGCGATGTTGATTTTGAGCCGGTCAGCCAGAAGGCAAGCTGGATCAGTCCTGTGCCGGGAGGTGTCGGACCGATGACGATTGCAATGTTGCTGGACAACACGGTGGAGTCAGCGAGGCGCAAGGCGGGGATGCTGTAGGAGGAATGGGCGCTCCCTTGCTCGCAGAACGCGCACGATAAAACTGTGTTCATCCGATGCGGGCAGGGGGAGCGCTCCATTCCTCCTACAGCTGGGAAGTGGAGAGGTACAACAAAAAATGAGTCGAGAGCCGCAGCGATTACGAGAAACGCTCGATCAGGGACAGTTTGCTGTCACGATTGAGTACAATCCCCCCAAAGGCACTAACATTTCCGGTGTGTTAGAGAATGCCAAACAGTTGGTGGGCCGTGTGCATGGCGTCAATGTCACGGACAATACGGCTGCCGTGGTGCGGGCCGGATCTCTTTCCGTCTGCCGACTCCTCTATGAACTTGGCCATGATCCGGTCATGCAGATGACCTGCCGCGATCGGAATCGGATAGGGATACAGTCGGATCTCATGGGCGCTTCTATGCTCGGCATCCGCAATATTCTGTGCCTCACGGGGGACTATCCGACCGTCGGAGATCATAAAGAGGCCAAGCCGGTTTATGACCTGGATTCCGTTCAGGTCATGCAGCTTGTGCAGGGGCTCAACAATGGGCGGGATATGGCCGGCAACAAGTTAGATGGCTCGACGGCGTTTATGATCGGTGCCGCCGTCACGCCGGAGGCCGATCCGCTCGGTCCCATGCTTGCCAAGTTTGAAGTGAAGGTGAAGGCAGGCGCCCAGTTTTTTCAGACTCAGGCGATTTACCATCCGGAGCAATTCGTGTCCTTCATGAACGTGGTTCGCCCATTCAAGGCCAAGGTGCTGGCGGGTATTCTCGTACTCCGGAACGCGAAGATGGCAGAGTTCATGAATGCGAATATTCCCGGCGTGGAGGTTCCCCAGGAGATGATCGATGAACTCAGGGCGGCTGGCCCCGAGCGTGCAGAGGATGTGGGGGTGGATATTGCGGTGCGAACGATCAAGGCGGTTCGGCCACATTGCGACGGGGTCCATATTATGGCCATCAAGGCCACGCATCGGCTGGCTGAGATTATCACCAAAGCAGAAGTGGGCTGATGACGATCCCCGAGTTCCAGCAACACAAGCACGATAAGAAGAAGCTCATCGTCGTGACGGCGTACGATGCGCTGTTTGCACGCATCGTGGAGCAGGCCGGCATCGAGGCCATCTTAGTCGGCGATTCGCTCGGCGTCGTCGTGCAGGGGAAAGCCAATACGCTTTCGGTGACGATGGACGACATGCTCTATCACACGAAGCTTGTGGCTGGGGCTGTGCACCAGGCGCTCGTGATCGGCGATATGCCGTTCATGTCTTATCAAGCCGGCCTGGAAGATGCGCTCCGCAACGCCGGCCGGTTTCTACAGGCCGGGGCTCAGGCCATCAAGCTGGAAGGCGGCGCTGTGATAGCCGATCGGGTGACTGCAATGACCAGCATCGGCATTCCGGTGATGGGGCATCTCGGCATGACCCCTCAATCTGTCCATCGATTTGGTGGCTACAAAGTGCAGGGCAAAGAATCAGATCATGCGCTCGCCTTGGTGAATGATGCCAAGGCCCTCGAAGCAGCCGGTGCCTTCGCCATCGTGCTCGAGGCGATTCCCACCGAGCTGGCCAGGACCATCACCGAACAGGTGGCCATTCCCACCATCGGGATCGGAGCGGGTCCGCACTGTGATGGACAAGTTCTGGTCCTCTATGACCTCCTGGGGCTATTCGACGACTTCGTGCCGAAGTTTGTCAAACCCTATGCCCATCTCAAGGCTGATGCGCTCCAAGCTCTTCGCCGCTACAAGGAAGAAGTTCAGGACGGCAAGTTTCCAAGCGAATCGGAAAGCTATCATTGACCGTTGGCGAGCCTGACAACCGGCCGTTTCGCCCTCGCATCGTCCATGCGTGCTCCCCCTTTATGGGCCTCTACCTCGTGCCTTGACGAGCATTGGGCAGACTTGCCAATGTTTGGTACACTTCGTTTCTAGCTGATCAGAAAATCGAGGTGATGCGTGATGGAGTGGATTGAGTGGTTGCTCAGCAGCGAATTCAGAAAATTTCTACTCGATCACGATCTGTTTTTCCCGTTGTTGTTTCTCGGAAGATTGATCGGGATTACAGCGATTGAGCTTTTGCGGCCGGCTCGAGCGGTGTCCTATCGGAAGGTGATTCTGAACGATCTGACGGTCTTCGTCGTGTTTCAGTTTGTCATCTTTCCGTCGGCGGGATACATCGACCGGTATATCGCCATCCGCCCCCAGCTGCCGGACACGATCCTGGCCATGCCGTTCCCAGTCCGCGTATTGTGCTATTTCGTGATCGCCGACTTCGGCCATTATTGGATTCATCGCCTCATGCATACGACGCATGTCTGG
>JBBRRK010000059.1:0-18492 GCA_038200765.1 Nitrospirales bacterium | reverse complement strand
GCTCTGTCGTCCATCGACAGAGCTGTGGCCGGTTCTCAATGGTCTCCTCCTATGAATCACTTTCTGTAGGATGCCAAGAGTTCAGAGGACAGGCTGGTCACAATTGCCCAGTTTTGAAAATATTATCTGGCAGCCCGCAGGGCGCGGTTCTGCGCGACGAGCCAGCCGAAAGATGGGTGCCTCGTCCGTAGAGGACGATATCGAGGAGGGAGCTGTGCACGGGCCCCCGTCGTCCTAGTAACCAAAGCCAACCTTGCGGAACCTATTCATGAAGAAACTGCCATGTGAGCAATTGTGAACAGATAGCGGCCGATCTTTTCGCCATTAACACAGGCAGGAGGTCTGTAAACAATTTGGCAGGGATGTGCCGGGTACGCCGACACACACAAGGAGAGATTCCAAAAGATAGCGTCCTCAATTACGCAATGTCGCTCAAAGCCAATAAGTTCCTCCTGCTGGCCCACGGTACGGTGGACGAGGCTGCTCACGCACGACGCATTCTTCAAACGACACGACCGCACTCGATCGAGACGCACACGCCGGCGGCTGAAGAGGCGCGTGCAGGCGCTAGCAGGCGCGCCGCACAGTGGGGCCAATCAGGGGGATCAATACCCTGATCCTCCACGCCGGTCAAAAGGGGATGGGCGTGGCGCTCGAATGACTGACCACCCATATGTCCGGGGCGCCGGGGGTCGATGATCGCAGTGAGTGCATTGGATTCATCAGCGGATTCGATGTGCTCCGCGCGTTGGAAGCCGTCAACGATCTTTCGACGCGGACCGCAGAAGACCTCATAGTCCACGATCGAGGACGCGGTGAAGATGAAGGAGGTGAAGCACTTGCTGAATCTTCTCGTGAAGCAGAATGGAAGGATGGCCTAATCCGTGACACGACACGACCTCCTGCGAGCCTGGATCGGTTTGGGCACGACTGGAGAAGCTTAACGCGAGACGCTCTCGCTCCGGGGTCTGGCAAATCGGAATCGACAATGTTGTATGCACTTCATAAGGAGGTTTGTAATGAACACAATACGCGTATTGGGGTCGTTTGGCGAAACGGAATATAAAGTACGCTAGGAGTTTCGTGGTGTGCGCATCGTCCTGAAGCCGCCCTTCTCGACGCGCTTGTTCCGTCTCCAACTGTAATCGCCGGTGAGATTGATGTGATCCCAGTGCACAGGGGCCAGATGCGGCAACCAAGCTGCATGGACCGACCGGCCGGCCTCGCTGAGCGCGGCAATGGCCCGCTCAAGGTAGACGGTGTTCCAGAGAATCATGGCGGCGACGACCAAGTTCAAGCCGCTGGCCCGATAGGCTGCGCGTCGAATGTGAGATCGCGCAGTTCACCTAGGCGGTGAAAGCACACGGCGCGTGACAGCGTGTTTTTCAGCTCGCCCTTGTTGAGTCCAGCCGTCACGCGCTGGCGTAGTTTCGGGTCGAGCAACCATTCGAGCATGAAGAGCGCTCGTTCGATTCGCCCGAGCTCACGAAGTGCGCGCGCGAGGCCATTCTGCCGCGGATAGCTGCTGAGTTTTCGCAAGATTGATCTGCTCCCTTTAAACCAGGGCAGGTCCGGAGTTAGGATTTCCGGCTGACGAAAGGAGGGGGCATGGCACGGAAACGGTCTACGGCGGAAGAGATCATTGGGCCATTGCGGACCATCGAGATTGAGCTGGGCCAAGGGCTCGGCGTGGTCGACGCGTGTCGCACGCTCGGCATCCCCGAACAGACCTACTATCGCTGGAAGAAGGAATACGGCGGATTGCCCGTGGAGCAGGCCAAACGGTTGAAGGGGTTGGAACAGGAGCATGCGCGGCTGAAACGACTCGTCGCGGACCTCTCGCTGGACAATAGCATCTTGAAGGAGGGTGCCGCGGGAAACTGCTGAGCCCGGCCCGACGCCGCGAGGCAGTGCTCCACTCCAGAGCGGTCTTGTCGGTCTCAGCACGCCGGGCGGGTCGCGTGGTCGGGCAGTGCCGGGCTCCCCAGCAGTCTGTGCCCATTCACGCGGATGACGAGGAGTCACGGTGTACACGGATCAGGGCCATGGCTCATGAGTCTGGACGATACGGGTATCGGCGGATCACCGCCCTGCTCCATCAGGACGGGTGGCGAGTGCACCACCAGCGGGTGGAGCGGATCGGGCGACAAGAAGGGCTGAAGGTGCCGCAGAAGCACCCGAAACGGGCTCGGCTCTGGTTCGCCGATGGCTCCTGTATCCGACGGCGGGCTGAGTATCCGAACCATGTTTGGGCGTATGATTTCGTGATGGAGCGCACCCAGGATCGCCGGCCCCTCACGATGCTCACGGTGGTGGATGAGTACACCCGCGAATGCCTGGCGATTGCGGTCCGATGGCGGCTCACGTCACGGGACGTGCAGGCGGTCTTGAGTGAGTGGTTTCTGCATCGGGGCTGCCCGACGCCTCGTCGGAGCGACAACGGCCCAGAATGTATCGCGCGGCCTTGCGGGCTTGGTATGCCATGCTGACCCTTGCGCCGCTTTTCATCGAGCCAGGGAGTCCGTGGGAGAATGGGTACGTCGAGTCCTTGAACGGGAAGTTGCGGGATGAGGTGTTGAACGGGGAACTCTTCTCTACGCGGCAGGAAGCCGAAGTCCTCGTCGAACGCTGACGCCGTCAATACAATACGCGTCGCCCGCCTAGTGCGCTGGGGTATCGGCCACCGGCCCCAGAGACCCGCATGGTCACACTGATCGGCTTGTCGGCGTGAGCGAACTGAACCGGTGGCCTAACAGCTGGGACAGATCAATATTTTGAGGTCGCCATCCATTCTGATTTGGGGACGAAGCCTGGGTTTTCCCTTTTGGTTCATGGACACAAGACGAGAACTCACTTCTTAATATCTTTGAGTGACTGGAGCCCGCTGACGAGGCTCGTTGCGATCGGAACGACAAATGTCCCGAGAGTAGCAGCACCGATCGCGGAGATGAGGTGATCGCGGCTTCCTGACCAATGGATCCAAAAGAGAAGAAAGAAGGCGACATTGCGACAAAAGACGACCATCTGATTTATATGCGTCCAACGGTTGTCTGCCATGATTTGAAAACTTTCTACGGTTCGCTGTATATACGATGCCATGCGCGGGTGCTGAAGAGACTGTTCGATAGAGCGAGGGAGGTCGAAATATGATCTGGACGACACAGGCCCCCACCAAGGAGGGATGGTACTGGTTCAGTGAACTTGACGGGAACGACGAGCGTATCGTGAGTGTTTATCATCAGGGGCTCGATGGGAACAGACCGCTGACGGCGAGCGGCGAAAACTTCTCCTTGTTCGATCTCAACGGCCATCGATGGGCCGGACCCATAGAGAGACCGCGATGAGTGATCCCAAATGGACGACCGAGAAGCCGACGAAGCCTGGGGTGGTACTGGTACCGTAGGGTTTTCAGAGACACGGTAGACGAAGCGGAATGTGTGCGGTTGCGCGAGGCAATTACATCTGAATTGCAAGATGACCGGCTATACATGAGAAGCCTCCCACAGGACACCAGGCGTGTTGATTGGGGGATGCTTGATGTCGACGTGCAGCGAGGACAGGTCACGCTCTACGGCGAAGTCTTGACGGAGAGAGGGGACTGCCAGCTTGATCGCAAGCACCGTTCCTGGAGTGAGGGAGTGGGCCGACCGCATCATCATCGATAGGCCAATCTCGACTGGTTCAGCTTGAGGTCAGGACGGTGAGTCGAACTTCCGAACAGTTTCTCCCACGCTCGGCCTCGATCCGAGAGGTTCCCAACAGAGCACGGTCCTCGGGAGGGAGGGCCTCCCGAGGACCAGGCACTCTACTGACGCGCCGGCGAGAACTTATGGCTTGGCTGCCGGAGCGGCTTTAGCCGCATCTATGTGCGCCTTCGTCTTCTACTTATGTTTCTTCTCCGTGCTCTTCATGGCATCGTGACCCTGGCCGGTGGCATCGTAACCCCGGACCGGCTCACGTTTACCACTCATGGCATCGTCAGCCCGGACCGGCTCATCATTCATCCCTAATACACCCGGTTCTTCAGACAACTTACCCGTTTTCATTTGATCACCATATTTCTCGCCTTTGCCAGAATGCGTGCCTTTCGGACGCGTCTTGTCCCTGGCGGCATCTTGACCGGTGGCATCGTAACCCCGGACCGGCTCACGTTTACCACTCATGGCATCGTCAGCCCGGACCGGCTCATCATTCATCCCTAATACACCCGGTTCTTCAGACAACTTACCCGTTTTCATTTGATCGCCATATTTCGCCCCTTCCTCAGCCAGGGCCAGCGAGCTGGTTCCCATCAGGCACAAGGCCGCACACGCGGCAACGGTTACTCTACGCATGAGACACCTCCTCAATTGATGTTAGTAAACCCCTCACAAGTAAATCCTCATTGGTCTCCTCCGATGAATCACCTTCTGCAGTATGCCGAGAATTCAGGGGGCAGACTGGTCACAATTGCTCAGTTTGGAAAATATTATCTGGCAGCCCGCAGGACGCGGTTCTGCGCGACGAGCCAGCCCAAAGACGGGTGCCTCGTCGTAGAGGACGATATCGAGGAGGGAACTGTGCATGTGCAACCTGTCGTCCTAGTTAACAAGGCCAATCTTGCGGAACCTATTCATGAAAACACTGCCATGCGAGCAATTGTGAACAGATATCGGCCAATCTTTTCGCCATACAACTCCGGGGTGGAGCGATGGGGGATGCCGCTAACACAGGCAGGAGGTCTGATAACAATTTGACAGGGATGTGCCGGGTACGCCGACACACACAAGGAGAGATTCCCAAAGATAGCTTCCTCAATTACGAAACGCCGCTCAAAGCCAATAAGTTCCTCCTGCTGGCCCACGGTACGGTGGACGAGGCTGCTCACGCACGACGCATTCTTCAAACAACACGACCGCACTCGGTGGAGACGCACACGCCGGCGGCTGAAGAGGCGGCTGAAGAGGCGGGTGCAGGCGCCTAGCAGGCGCGCAGCACGGCGCCATGTGACTCTCTCTCCCGCCGCGAGACACCGCAGATGGGTATGCATGTTGGATAAGAATCCTGGTCAACGCTGATGTGATCAGGGTGCGAGTCGAGAGTTGACTGACGTGCGAACGTCTCGTGTGCACTGCATCGGAGGGAAGAGGAGTAGATGTGACGCCTTACATATGGTGTGGCAGGTTGGTGAGCGAGCACTGGTGGGATGTCGTCACCGAGATCAGTCAAAGGAAGCTCTCGGACACGGGAGGCGTGAACGGAGGGGCCATCGACGAGTCGGCGCTCCTTGCGAATGGTTGAGGGGCACGTCACGCTTGAATTGTTGACTGGCTGGAAGTGGGTTCAGATGGACGCCACGGGCTAAATCGCGTGTGACACGGGAGCGTCTTACATGCACGCATCCACGTGGCTGGGCAACCGGCACGTGGTTCGATGCTCAAGTGGCGAAGGGACCTGTGCATGGCGTGAAGGCGCGATGGGAAAAACGACAAAAGTGTGCACTATTGATCAGACTGCAATGGCTATAGATGTTAATTATAGGGATCGGTGTTAATGATTCCGTACCAAACGCAGGACATCGTCCTGCATGCGCTAAGGGGCATTGTCCCTGGGTGCGTTCACGCTAACGGAGGTGAGTGATGAACAAGATACACGTATTGAGTGGTGTCGCCTGTGTGAGTATGTTCCTGGCCACGGGAGCCTTGGCGGAGATTCTCGGGGTGCAGCCTGGGACATCAAGTGACCCCAAAGACAATGTACCCAAGGAGATTCAAAGAAGCAATCCAAGCGGTGTACCCTTTGGTTCTGGGGGCACTGGTCCCGGGACACGAGGTGACGCGTTAGTGGGAGAGGAAAATGAAAAACCCGATCCCGTCACCCAACGAGAGCTAGAGCAAAATGCCGGAAAGAATCCGGGTGGAGCGGCTGTTGCCGCAGAAGTCCTTAAGGAACAGAGCAAGACCACATCAAAGAAAAGCATGAAGAGCAAGCATCGTGAGACTTCCGGTGCCAGAGATGGATCGAAGACAGACCGCGAGATGTTTCGGCAGCAGAGGTCAGACAAAACCGAACAAGGTCAGGGGTTGATCAATGAGCAACCTATGGAGAAGCAGCAACCGGCCAATCGGTAGGGGAGTGAGCGGGGTGCTGGTTCGAACTACGCATGCGGTGTTGCCGGCCTGTCACCCGGATCCATGGGCCCGGGTGAACGATACCGACAGCGGTTATCACGTCACCTCGCGGAGCCGACCTCTCGATCACGGATTGGGATCGTCTTGTGTCGAGGTATGGGGAGTGGGTTCGACATCGGGGAGGTGCATCATGAAACTCATGACGATCAGCATCATAGGACTCATGTCGGTGGGCATGACCGGACTGGCCGTGGCAAACCCGGCCACGCTGCCGGACCATCCGGGCTATCCCTCGCAGGGGCAGTTCACTTATGACACCGGGCGGCAGAATTTGACCGCGACCCAATCCCTTCGGAATGCGGCAGAGTCCGGGAACGCGAACATTGTACAAGACCTCGAGGACCCTGCGAACGCTAAATTGCTACGGCAAGAAGGGGCCGGGCTCCTGCCTTCCGACCAAGCTCCAAACACCAAGATGGCGCCCTCAGTGGCTGAGAAGAAGCAGGCACCCAAGTAGTCCTGTGCGGTTCGTATGCGGGAGAGGTGGTCGTGACGGCCTCTCCCGGATACCGGCATAAAAGGCTTGGTGTGGCGTGTTCAAGGCGACGAGTCGCTGAAGTGGTCGACTGGATGTCGAGCGTGACGAACCGGCTACGGATCATCCGTCCGTAACCCACAAGACCCCCATTCCGCGAACAGTAGCGGACCATGAGCCAGATTGTCCGGAGTCGACCACAGTGACGGGCGGGTACTGATGGTGCCCCAATGAATGTGTCAGAGACGGAAATCACTCTCATGACAGGACGCGTGTTCATCGCTGTGACTCTCATGGGAATTTCCTTCAGTATCTTCGGAGTAGGCGCTCAAGCTTCGGGCGCACTCAGGCTCGATACAGGGGTGGACATTCAAGCGGACGCGGAGGCGGTGCGCCACATCGAGAAGGCGTTCAATCGAGCGGAGGACGCCATGGGGGAGAAAGACCTTGACGCCCTAATGACGGTGTACGCTGACACCTATCGCTATCAGGATCTCACGAAAGCGGACATGCGGAAGATCTGGAAGGGTTTGTTCGAACAATACGATCGGATCTCCACGCTCCATGCGTTTTCTCGCATCATGGTGACGCCAGGGAAATCTCCAACGGCTCAGATCACCTGTACCGGAGCCCTGTGGGCAACAGTAAACCAGAACGATCAACGGGTAAACCTGTCCAGCTGGGCGGGGGATGTCCATTACTGATGTATGAGCAGGGTGCCTGGAGAATTGTAGGGCAAGGACGGAATGCCCTGAATCGGCCGGAGTTCGGCCAGGCACCGCCTCCGCTGTTTTAGGTCAACGCCGTGAAGGTCCATGATCGTGCCGTGGACACTGACGAACTGACCCACCGGGTATGCGCGATTCCATTTTGGACGGTTCTCCGGATCAGATTCTTCTGTAACGGCTCGAAGAAGGGCGTGCACATGACAAATGAGGAAAAGCACAAGCGCATCCTGGAATGGATTAACCCGGAAGAACGGGTTACGGTGCAGTTTCTCGATGCATGGGACCTGAACACCAAAATAACCGGCTGCACGGATCAATTAGTCGATCTCTCGATTGAAACGCATGTGACTCATATGAGGCAGCACATCTCAGTCCCGCTCAGCCAGGTGGAGCTGTCAGAAGATCCCTCCCATTACACACGAGATCCCGAGCGACCTCTTCAACGACAACGATTGATGCTGGTCATTGATGAGAAGCGCCCATCCATCATCTATTAAAGAACACGGGAGCGAGATCCTGACGCTCTTGGTCAGAAAGACATTCAACAGCGGCTGTTGCAATCATGACCCAACACCCAAGTAACCCGCTCAGACAGACGATAGGGAGCCCAGTTATGGATAGCCTAGTTTGTGTGATGGAAGAACGTTACTTCCTGCCTCTCTGCTATGGCGGTTGGGAGTGCAGACCATGTACAGGAACGGCACGAACTACGTCTTTACCGTTGAAAATGGGAAGAAGCGATTTACGCTGTGTGCTGGATGTCCAATCTTCTCCAACAGACAGTTGAGCCCAGCGAGTATTGACCGCGATTAAGAAACCAACACGTAGCGGAGGAAATGCGTCTCCATGGGGAGGCCGGCTATCATTGGACGCCTTCACATTCAAACATGATCCAGCGTGGTGGCATTTGATAGAACCGGCTCATGGCCGAGGTTGGACCGATGGAGAGATTGCACACGGGCGAACTAGAAGAACTGGAATATGCCAGCACCGTCATGAATGGCTGGCGGACGATCACAGCGAAAAACCGATTGAGGCGGTCAAGCTATCTGCAGGCGATATGGGTGTGTGCTTACCAGTCTGTCCGTAAAGAGGGCCGCTTCAGAGGCCGCCGCGCGCGGTGGCGGCTGACGTTTCGGCGTGCTGGTTAGGTCCCGGGCGTGGGGACGAACGATTTCGAGACTAACGCGGCGATGGACAGGAAACTATCGTACGATTTTTCGGTGCCCCACAATGACATCGACCTCGGCACTATGGATGAGATTGTGATCCATTCCGGAACCGTGGACGGCTGGAGCGAATATAACGTCGCCACAGAGAAGGCCTAGGTAGCGCCCGCAGTGTTATCAATGATCTGAAGGTCAAATAGTCCATACGCGGACATGGGCCGCGGGGGCGGCGAACCTCGTCTCGACCACCAAAGTCCTGACGAAATCCGAGGAGAAATTTGACGGCGTGGCGCTTCCCGTGCCGATCCCGTTCGGAGGCGACTCAACTCGGCGTGAAGGGGGCACGGCATATGATCGAAGCAGGCGAGACCAGAGCAAACCAGAGAGGTTCCCCGAGTAGGAGTGTGGTCGAGTCTGCAGATTACATGACAGTTCCTTCGAACGAGAGGAGTGGAAATCGATGAACCAGTTGCGAAGAATCCGCGAGTTGAAGTCTTTCACGCTTCGCGGAACAGATGGGGACATCGGAGGCATCGAGGAACTGTACTTTGACGACGAGAGCTGGGCCGTCCGGTATTGTGTCGTGAACACAGGCAGTTGGCTGCGGGACCGCCGCGTGTTGCTGGCCCCCATGGCGGTGGCCGGAGTGGAGGAGGCGAACCGGGTAGTGCGTGTCAAGTTGACGAGGGAGCAGATCGAGACGAGCCCTCCCATCGACACGGCCAAACCGATTTCGCGCGCCTATGAAGAGGAGCACCACCGGCATTTCCAATGGGTGCCCTACTGGCAACCCGGGCCTACGCCGAGCCCCCTCGTGTATCCCACGATGGTCCCGCGCATCATCGATACACCCCCCATCACGACAGAGCAGCGTGAACAGCCCCATCTTCGAAGCAGCGCCGAAATCACGGGCTACTCGATCCAGGCCTCCGATGGAATGATCGGTCATGTCGAGGACCTTGTGATCGATGATACGGATTGGGTCGTGCGGTACTTTGAAATCGACACGCAGAACTGGCTGCCGGGGAAGAAGGTGCTCGTGGCGCCTGTGTGGATCAACCACATCAGTTGGGCGGACCGGTCGGTGGTGACAAAACTCACGCAGGACGCGATCCAGTCTGCGCCTGAGTATGACCCATCCAAGGTGATCACGCCGGAGTATGAAGTGGACTTGTTCAAACACTACGGTCAGGATCGGACATGACAGGTTAGCCTGGACTATGCATCAATGTCGTCGCGAAGCGTTCGAGACCAATGCCCACCGGGGGTTCTCGCGCGTAAGATAGACGGAGGCGTATGTGCAGTCAGTCGAGAAGGTCAAACGAGAAATCACGCATGAATCCCAGTTCAATCATCAGGTCTGACGGACCGATTCTTGGTGACCTTACCACGCTGGCTATCATCGAAACCGGAGCGCGGAGCATTGCTACTTATATTCCGACCAACTGTATTTCAATCACGGAAGGGCAGATCCACCCCACTCACCAGGAGAACACCATGCAGATCCAAATCAACACGGACCACAACATTGAAGGCAGAGAAGCGCTAGCCACTCAGGTCAGCGGCGTGGTCGAGAGTGCTCTGAGCCGGTTCAGCGATCACATCACGAGGGTGGAAGTTCATTTGAGTGATGAGAACAGCGACATGAAGGTCATACCTGACGACATGCGTTGCGTAATGGAAGCCCGCCTCGAACACCGCCAGCCCATCGCGGTCACTCACCAGGCCGCGACCTTGGATCAAGCCGTCGACGGCGCCGCGGAAAAGTTGACCAGAATGATCGAGAGCACCCTCGGGCGGCTGCACGATCAAAAGGGTCGCAGGACTGACCCGCCGGCCGGGCCGAAACTTCCGGCGGCGTGATGAGCGACACCACGGCGAGTCTGCGCCGAAAGATCGGCGGAGCAGGGATCTCCAAGCCGTCGTCCGCATGATGAAGGCCGTAGCCGCCTCGAGCATCGGACCATATGAGAAATCGGTGCGCGCGTTGGCCTACTCCTATCGAACTGTGTCGCTGGGGTTGAGCATATTTTCCGGGAGAGCGGGCCAACGCTTTGGATTGCAGAGCGGAAAGGCAGACTGTTGGGGGTGCGATGGGAGCGGTCGTGATCGATTCAGTCCAGGGAATAGAAACCGACACCAAAGCGCTGGCGACAAGCTGGCCTCCGGCGCGACCTGGGTGCGCGGGGAAGTCGCTAATGGCTTCGAGTCGCTGGGCCACGCCATCAACGCCTTGGGTCAGAAGATCGGCAGCAGCAAAAAGGCCGCGCCGGTCAACCTGGGTTCGTGAGGCGTGCATGCCTATTCAGCCTGCGCGAGTGAAACCGTTCACGACAAGGGCAGACTCATAAACGGTGTCTAGATATGGGATTTTCGCAATCACCGGCCATGATCACGCCTGGATGTGCCCCGTAAGGGCGGCGAAGAATGGCGTACAAGACAGAATCTAGCAGAGCGAACTTATTATTGAGAAAGGGAGGTGTGACATGTCTCAGAAGCAACCGAAGATGAAACCAACGGTCGCTCGTCCTGCGGTCAAACCAGAAGAGGACCCACTGGCGTACGAAATGTGGCTGACTGGGGAAGTGGACCATGGACCGGTGGAAGAGCGGGGCGCGGCAGAAGGGCTCTTACTTGAAGAACTTCAACGGCGAGGACCCCAGAAGCGGTCGGGAAATAAGACAGTGAAGAAGAACGTGTCGACATAACTTATCAGCTTAGCTGGTGACCTCGCCTTGAGCCATGTCCAGGCGGGGCAAACACCGGGCGCCAGCGAGGGGAACCTACGATGATCACCATAGGCGAAACAAGTCTGAGCCTGGCCCAATTAGATCAACTGTCGATCAACACGATCCGCTTTCTGTCGGTGGACGCGGTGCAGAAGGCCGACAGCGGCCACCCAGGCCTTCCGCTGGGCGCCGCTCCGATGGCGTATGTCTTGTGGACCAGATTTCTGCAACATAACCCGACCAATCCGCACTGGTTCAATCGAGATCGATTCGTTCTCTCAGCCGGCCATGGGTCGATGCTCCTCTATAGCCTGCTGTATCTCACCGGTTATGATCTGCCACTCGACCAAATCAAACAGTTTCGCCAATGGGGCAGCGACACGCCGGGTCATCCCGAGCGCGGGGTGACCCCCGGTGTGGAAACCACCACAGGACCGCTCGGTCAAGGATTCGGCAACGGGGTGGGCATGGCCATCGCCGAAGCGTATCTGTCCGCCCGGTACAATCGGCCCGGGTTTGAGATCATTCATCATTTCACCTACGGGCTGGTCAGCGACGGCGATTTGATGGAAGGCGTAGCGGCGGAAGCCGCCTCGCTCGCCGGGCACTTGAAACTGGGCAAGTTGATCTATCTCTACGATGACAATCACATCACGCTCGCCGCCTCGACGCAGTTGACCTTCACTGAAGACCGTGCGCAACGGTTCGCGGCGTATGGCTGGCACACGCAATCGATAGATGATGGCAACGACGTGGAAGCCCTCGACGTTGCCATTCGTGCGGCGCGGCAGGAGATGGAGCGCCCCTCACTGATCCTGGTGCGGACGCATATCGGTTATGGGTCGCCCCATAAGCAAGACACCTTTGCGGCGCATGGCTCCCCGCTGGGCAAGGAAGAAGTCACACTCACGAAGGAGAACCTCGGTTGGCCCGTCGAACCTCCATTTCTTGTTCCGGACGCAGTCGAGCAGCATTGTCGTCAAGCAGTTCACCGTGGTCGGCAAGCAGAAGCAGAATGGAATGAGAAGTTTGCGGCATACGAACAGCGCTATCCTGAACTCGCCCGGGAACTGCGCCTCCTCATTGCGGGAGAATTGCCACCAGGCTGGGACGCGAAGATACCGCAATTCCCCACCGATGACAAAGGCCTGGCCACCCGCGTCGCGTCGGGAAAAATAATGGAAGCGATCAGCCAGAACCTCCCCGGCCTAATCGGTGGCTCAGCTGACTTGAATCCGTCCACGTATACGGAACTGAGCGACGCAGGCAACTTTGAGCACTCCGCCCGGGCGGTCGGTGACCTACAAGGGTCTGCTGGCGGCGGCTGGAGTTATGCCGGACGTAATCTCCAGTTCGGGGTTCGCGAGCATGCGATGGGGGCGATCTTGAACGGCCTGGCTACGCATGGAGGCACCATTCCGTTCGGGTCGACCTTTCTGACCTTTTCCGATTACATGCGCCCGCCGATTCGACTCGCCGCGTTGATGGGGATTCAAGTGGTGTACGTGTTTACACATGACAGCCTCGCACTGGGTGAAGACGGCCCGACCCATCAATCTGTGGAGCAGGTTGCCAGTCTGCGGGTGATTCCACAGCTCATGGTCATTCGTCCCGGCGACGCTAACGAGACCGCGGTCGCCTGGCGGATGGCGATCGAAACGCGGGACCGGCCGGTGGCCTTGATCCTGACGCGGCAGAACGTGCCGACGCTCAACCGGTCGCACTATGCGTCGGCGGACAATCTTCGCCGGGGGGCATACATCCTGGCCGATGCACCGCAGGGCAGCCCGCACGTAATCTTGATCGCCAGCGGCTCGGAGGTCGGCCTCATCGTGGCAGCGCGAGGGGTGTTGCAGGAGCAGCACATCGCCGTGCGCCTCGTGTCGATGCCCTGCTGGGAATTGTTTGAAGCCCAATCTCAGGACTATCGCGACTCAGTGTTCCCTCCGTCGGTCCGCGCGCGGCTCGCGGTCGAAGCGGGTGTCACGCAGGGGTGGCACCGGTACGTGGGGGACCAGGGAGACATAATCGGGGTGGACCGTTTTGGCGCGTCGGCTCCTGGGCCGGTGGTCATGCACGAATATGGGTTCACTGTGGAGAATGTGTGCCGACGAGCCATGGCGTTGGTCAAACGAAAGGAGGCCTGATTTCATGACTGTGTCGCCAATGGCGCCGAAACGCATCGGGGTCGCCGCCGACCATGGAGGTTATGACTTGAAGGAACACCTGGCCAGGATGCTGCGCGAAGCCGACTACGAAGTCATTGATTTTGGCGACGGCCAGCCAACGTCGGACGATGATTATCCGGATTTTGTTGGGCCGTTGGCTCGCGCCGTCGCTCGCGGGGAGGTGGATCGCGGCGTGGCGATCTGTGGAAGCGGTGTCGGCGCATCGGTCGTCGCCAACAAAGTGGCGGGGGTCCGGGCCTGCCTGATTCATGAAACTTTTTCGGCGCACCAAGGTGTCGAGGACGACGATCTGAACATGCTCTGTCTCGGGGGGCTCGTCGTCGGGCACGCACTCGCGTGGGAATTGGTGCACACATTTCTCGCCGCACGATTCAGTGGCGCCGAGCGTCATCGTCGCCGCCTGGCGAAAGTGGCGGAACTGGAACACAAGGAGACACAATGATGAACGCCAATCCGTTGAAGACATTAGGGACGTTTGGGCAATCCCTCTGGTTGGACTACATCCGACGCGATTTGATCACCAGCGGACAACTCCGACGCCTCATTGAGGAAGACGGCCTGCGGGGGATGACCTCGAATCCCTCCATCTTTGAGAAGGCGATCGTCGACAGCCATGAGTACGACGAGGAGATTCGCACCATGGCCTTGGAGGGGAAAGGGGTGAACGCGATCTATGAAACGCTCAGCCAGCGCGACGTGCAAAGCGCCGCCGACGAGTTCAGGTCGCTATACGACAAGACGGACGGCCAGGATGGCTATGTCAGTCTGGAGGTCAACCCTCACCTGGCACATGACACCAACGGCACAGTGGAGGAAGCGCGCCGGTTGTGGAAGACGCTGGCCCGGCCCAACGTCTTCATCAAGGTCCCTGCCACGACCGAGGGACTGTCCGCCATTCAAGTACTCATCAGTGAGGGCATCAACGTCAACGTGACCCTGCTGTTTGGGTTGCCGCGGTATCGACAGGTGGCGGACGCGTACCTTGCCGGCCTTGCCGCACGGGCGGCGCATGGAAAGCCCGTGAATCATGTGGCGTCGGTGGCCAGTTTCTTTGTAAGCCGTATCGACGGGCTGATAGATCCGCTGCTGGAGAACGTCATCGCGCAAGGTGGTGAAAAGACAGTCCTTGCGAAGACCGTGCGGGGGCAAGTGGCTATTGCCAGCGCAAAAATGGCCTATCAAATCTACAAAGAAATCTTCTGCAGCGACAGGTTTAAGGAACTGGCCGCTCAGGGCGCTCGTGTCCAGCGAGTGCTCTGGGCTAGTACCAGCACCAAGAACCCGGGCGAGAGTGACGTGAAATACGTGGAGGCACTTATCGGGACGGATACAGTCAACACGGTGCCCCTCGCAACCCTCGACGCATACCGCGATCACGGCAATCCGAAAGCCCGCCTCGAACAGGATGTCGAAGAAGCTCGAATGGTTTTGGAGCGATTGCCGGAATTGGGCATCGACATCGACCAGGTGACGCAGCAATTAGAGGACGACGGCGTCATGAAGTTCAACAAGCCCTTCGACAAAATTTTGCAGACCTTGGCGAACTCATCGCCGCGCAGGTGAGGAGAGAGCCGTGAACATCAGTCCTCGCGCAGGGAAGCCAGCCGACCCCTCAATGCTGGTGAACGTGCCCAAACTTGTCACGGCCTATTATACTGACATACCTGACCCTTCAGTGCCGGAACAACGAGTGGCGTTCGGCACCTCAGGACATCGTGGTTCCGCATTCGACACGGCGTTCAATGAAGGGCATATCCTTGCCATCAGTCAGGCCATTTGTCTATACCGGGAACAGCAGAAGATCGATGGTCCGCTGTTTCTCGGCATGGACACGCATGCGCTCTCCGTACCGGCTCTGGCCAGTGCGCTGGAGGTGCTGGCGGCCAATGGAGTGGACGTCATGCTTGCCGAAGGGGACGACTACACCCCGACTCCTGTCATTTCCCACGCGATCCTGACCTATAACCGCGGGCGCACGACAGGACTTGCCGACGGCATCGTCATCACGCCGTCGCACAATCCACCCCATGATGGCGGCTTCAAATACAACCCACCGCATGGCGGACCGGCTGAAGGCCGCATTACCGGCTGGATCGAAGCGGAAGCCAATGCGCATCTCGAGGATCGTTTGCGCGGTGTCAAACGCATTCCTGTTGAAAGAGCGCGTCATGCCTCCACGACGCACAGACACGACTACCTGAATGCCTACATCGGCGACCTCGGCCATATCATCGACATGGCCGCCATTCGCGCGGCAAAGATCAGTCTGGGCGTGGATCCGCTCGGCGGAGCCGGTGTTCACTATTGGGGTCACATTGCCGAGCGCTATGGGCTGAACCTGACCGTCGTCAACGAGATTGTCGATCCCACCTTCCGATTCATGACGGTGGATTGGGACGGTCAGATTCGCATGGATCCGTCTTCGGCCTATGCCATGCAGCGATTGATCGGAATGAAGGACCGCTTTGACCTGTCCTTCGCGTGCGACACGGACCATGACCGGCACGGGATAGTCACGAAGAATGAGGGGTTACTGCCCCCCAACCATTACTTGTCCGTTGCCATCTTCTACCTCTTCCAACACCGGCCGAAATGGCCCCAGGACGCGGCGATCGGCAAAACGGTTGTCAGTAGCCAGATGATTGATCGCATCACGGCGAAACTGAGCCGGACGCTCTACGAGGTGCCGGTCGGTTTCAAATGGTTCGTGGGGGGTCTGCATGACGGCTCCCTGGGCTTTGCCGGGGAGGAGAGTGCAGGGGCGTCGTTCGTCCGTCTGGACGGCAGCGTGTGGACGACAGATAAAGACGGCATGGTTCCGGCGTTGCTCGCGGCGGAGATGACCGCGCGCATGGGCCGCGATCCCGGTGAACTCTATCGTGAACTTACGCGCGAGTTCGGCGAACCGGTCTATGACCGCGTTGAGGCCCCAGCCACTCCGGATCAAAAGGAACGGTTAACCAAACTCTCATCCCAGCACGTGACGCCCACCGAGCTGGCGGGCGAAACCATCCAGACCATTCTCACCCATGCGCCGGGCAACGGCGCGCCTATCGGCGGGGTCAAGGTGATGGCGAACAGCGGATGGTTTGCGGCGCGCCCCTCCGGGACGGAAGACATTTACAAGATCTATGCCGAGAGCTTCCAGGGGGCGGATCATCTGCACCGCATCCTGGAGGAAGCTCAGACCATCGTCGGCGATGTATTGGCAGCGTCCCCACAGCAGCCAAGGATTCCGTCTGAACCAACACTGAAGGAACATCTATGAGCACACACACCCGTGCCAGCCATCCCATCTACAATCTGCTCCCCACGGAAATCGAGGGGTTCAATGCCCTGGCCGAGCTGGCCCTGGATCTCCGTTCGTCGTGGAATCATGCCACCGACGACGTGTGGCGGCAGCTGGACCCTGTGTTGTGGGAGATCACGCATAACCCGTGGGTGGTTCTGCAGACGGTCTCACGGGACCAGATCGAGCGCGTGTTAGCCGATCCCGTATTCCGAAAACACGTAGATGATCTGGTGCGTACCCGTCGGCAGTCGGCAGAGGCCCCCGCATGGTTTCAACAGACCTACCCGCACGCTCCGCTGACAAGTGTGGCGTATTTCAGCATGGAATTCATGTTGAGCGAAGCGTTGCCCATCTACTCGGGCGGGCTGGGCAACGTGGCCGGCGATCAGCTCAAAGCCGCCAGCGATTTGGGCGCCCCGGTGGTCGGCCTGGGACTGCTGTATCAGCAAGGCTATTTTCGCCAGGTGATTGACAAGGACGGGGCGCAAGAGGCGCTCTTCCCGTATAACGATCCCGGACAGTTGCCGATCACGCCATTGCGCCACGCGAACGGCGAGTGGTTGCGGTTGGAGATCGCCTTACCGGGGTACTCAGTCTGGTTGCGTGCCTGGCAGGTCCAAGTCGGCCGAGTGAAACTCTACCTCCTGGACAGCAATGACGCGGCGAACTTTCCCGCGCATCGAGGGATTACCAGCGAGTTGTATGGCGGCGGGCCGGACCTGCGTCTGAAGCAAGAGTTGCTCCTCGGGATCGGCGGATGGCGGCTGCTTCGTGCGCTGGGCATCCAGCCGGAAGTCTGCCATCTGAATGAAGGGCATGCGGCCTGTGTCGTCTTGGAACGAGCCCGCAGTTTTATAGAAGAGACCGGGCAGCCCTTCGACGTCGCGCTGGCTGTTACGCGAGCGGGGAACCTCTTCACCACCCACACGGCAGTGGCCGCCGGCTTTGACCGGTTCACTCCAGCTCTCATCGAGCAATACCTCGGGGGGTATGCCGAACAGAAACTCGGTATCACCCTCCACGATTTACTGGCCCTGGGCCGCCGGAACCCAACCGACTCGTCGGAACTGTTCAACATGGCCTATTTGGCAATCCGCGGGAGTGGCGCGGTCAATGGCGTGAGTCGCTTGCATGGGAATGTGAGCCGGCACCTCTTTGCGCCGCTGTTCCCCCACTGGCCGCAGGACGAAATCCCGGTCGGACATGTGACCAACGGGGTCCATATGCCGACCTGGGATTCGGCGGCAGCCGACGAGCTGTGGACGAAGGCCTGTGGCAAAGACCGCTGGCTCGGGACGACAGAACCTCTGGAGCAGGACATTCGTTGCGTCTCCGACGCCGGGCTCTGGGAATTTCGTGTTGCGGCAAGCCAGTCGCTTGTGGCCTACGCCCGCGAACGATTCTCCCGCCAACTGGCCGTCTCTGGCGCGTCGCCCGAAACAGTAGACGAGGCGACCCATCTCTTCGACCCCAACGCCTTAACACTGGGCTTTGCACGCCGTTTCGCGACCTACAAGAGACCCAACCTCCTGCTGCACAATCCGGCGCGTTTGCTGCGCCTCTTGTCGAATCCTGAACGACCGGTGCAACTCATCATCGCGGGGAAGGCTCATCCGGAGGACCGGGCAGGGCAGGCCCTGATTCAGGAATGGTCCCAGTTCATTCGGCGGCCCGAGGCCCGCCCGCATGTGATCTTCCTCGCGGACTACGACATGCATTTGACCGAGCAGATGGTGCAGG
>JBBRRK010000058.1:0-18748 GCA_038200765.1 Nitrospirales bacterium | reverse complement strand
GCGACAGCTCGTCGCTCGCTCCACAAGGTTCTGGGCATGTTGGTTCTCCGTGCGAGACCATCCGCAATTGATGCATTTCCACCGGGCTGCGGGACCGTAGAAATCCAAGTGGCGTTCAGCCACCAACAGGCCACGGCATTTGGAGCAGTTCATGCAGAACTCCTCGAAGCTTGAGGTTAAGGTTGAGGCTAAGGTCAATGAGTCCGAGGCTTGTTTCGGTCTGTTCCATCTCACCCTCGACCTTAACCTCAGCCTCAACCTGTCACCGGCCGCTCACCGCCTCGGCTGAATCGCTGGTATATCCTGAAGCACTTGCCCGACGTGGCCGACTCCAGCCTCCTCCACTGCTTGCCGGTGATGCGCTCCGTCTCCACCGGCGAAGGGCGGCGCGGCTTGTGGGGACTGACTCTGCGCAGCAGTGCCTGCCCCCTTTTCCTCCTTGCGCCGCAGCCACCAAGCAGGTCAATCAACATCAGTAAAGCAACGACCGCCGGTTGTGTGTTCGTGCGTGTCATGGGTCACACCTCCTGCTGAGAAAATCGTGAAGCGCCAAGAGATTGGATCGTGCTTGCATGACCCTGCTGTTTTTCACTCGAACACTTCACGTATCTACGTTTCACGAGCGATGCCTCCGACCGGCGCGGTCGCGCCCTTCCGGGTCTTGTCATAGGCTAGGAGCGCAAGGTCGGCCATGAGCGGGACCAGTCCAGCCGGAGCGGTCTCAATCGCTTGCTCGATCGTCCGTTCTCCTCCCTCCCGGCGCTGTCCGCTCTGCTGCCGCTCCTGCTTGAGCAGGGCAACATCTTTATGCGCTGTTCCGGCGTCAAGGCGGCATGGGCCTCCCGGGTTGCCTTGACTGTGGTCATCAGCGCCCCTGTTCGCAACGACTCGATCTGCTTGAACTTCGCCTCGATCGCCGTCAGATCGGCCTTGTCGTCGTGGAGCAGCGGGAAAATATTTCCCTGAATCGTCCGCATGTCCGCTTCCCATGCGATCTGGTCCTTCTTGATCGCCTGGTGGATCTCGCCAAGTTTGCCGGTCTGTTCCGGAGTGAGTCCCAGTTCCCTCTGATAGGCGAGCGCATGGCGTAGGAAATGATCGGAGCGCTCAAACGCGCCGGGTTCGCATGGCGTTGCCGTGCGTTCGTCGGCCTGCACATCCAGCGTTCCGACGACCCAGGCCAAGCCCAGCAGTCCACCGCTGAGGCTCATCATGAGCACCCACGTTCTCGTGCTTCTCATCGCGCGTCCCTCCATGTTGTTGGTTCTCTGGCGTGTCACGCTTCGAGCGCCATCCGCCTCGCCGGATCGATTCGAACACGATGCTTACCGGCCAGTCGGGACAGCCCTTTGCAAAAGCTTCGTCATCTCCGCCAAATTGACTTGTGCATCAGGGTGATCGTGATCGAGCCGGAGCACAGTCTCATAGTGCCCTGCCGCTTCCGCATAGGCTCCAAGATTCGCAAGACTATTGGCCAGGTTGAAGTGCGCGTCGACAGACAATGGTTCCGCTAAAACCACCGCTCCACGTGAACCGGCAGAGCCGGCCATGGGCGCGACGACTTCACCGATTTCGGCGAACTTCTTGAGGACCGTTCCATCGAATGGAGCCCGAATCAGCGTGTTCTCCAACATCACGTCAGCGGTTTGAACATCCTCGTCTGCGGCTGCAATGGCGGCTGAGGATGATCGCACGGCTGCTTCCGCTCGTCGAAGCCTGGTCGAGGCGGTGTCGAACTCGGCTTGCGAGATGAACTGTTTTGGCAGCAAGGCTTTGGCGCGAGCGTAGGCCAGTTGAGCATCCCGCAGTTCCGCCTGCGCGTTTGTCAGGGCCGCTTTGGCTACGTCCAAGCGTGCACGAGCTTGACGTTGAATGGCCTGGACATCGTCTTGTTGCACTCGCGCAATGACCTCTCTTGCCTTGACACGACTCCCGACTGTGACGCCGAGATATTCGAGGCGACCGGTGCCTTTGGAAGCGACAGAGGCTTGGCGCTGCGCCACGACGTAGCCGCTTGCGGTGAGAGGAGAGGCGGGGGCATGTCCTCCGACGAGACGCACGGGTGTCGTGTCTACTTCCGGTAGAGATGATGGGAAGGGCACATACCAATACAAGGCCACCAGAAAGAAACCGGCGGTGACTCCTGCCGTAAGCCATCTGAGCCATGGCCGTGGGTGGCGAGTGGGCGTCGGATCCTCACGAGGTAGCGTCAGGACAGAGACATCCGCATCTCTGATAGGCGTGTTGGTCATCGTTTTTCACGAGAGGACGAGGCGTTGGTTTGCGGGGGGCGGCGCTGACCGCGATCTGCCCGAAACTCACGGGGAGATCGACCGGTCGATCGTTTGAAGAAATGACTGAAGGAAAATTGGTCGCTGAATCCAAGAGCGACAGCGATTTCAGCGACAGACTTGTCGGTGGTCGTCAGCAACGAGGCGGCGGTGTCAGTTCGTCGACGCTTGAGATACCCGGAGAAGGATTCTCCCATGGTCGATTGAAACAAATCGGAACAATATTTCTCCGAGTAACCTAGAAACTCAGCCAATAGTTTGAGCGTCAGTCCTTTGTGGAGGTTGCTGCTGATAAATGCCGTGATCTGTTTAGAAAGACCTTCCGAGCGGAGCAAGGAGTAATGATCGGGCGTGAGCGCGGAGGTCAGATTGAATAGTTTACAGGCCATCTCCAGGAACTCGCGCTCCGTTTTGGCGCGCACGAGTCGATCGGCCGATTTGGGGGCGTGTCGGCAGAGCTTGGCCGTGAGGTCGCGAAGGCGATCGGGAAGAATTGTGGAATTCGTCGTTATGGTCATCGAAGGGGTATGTTGTATCGCATGGGTTTATTCATCTTTTTCGTGCCGAAAACCTGCCTGGCTCATGAAAAAACATAGACCCCCGGGCGGGTGCCCCGTCGTGGCTCCGGACTGCACTTCACTGGCCGTTCGATACCGCCAGAGGCGGCAGGGGATCTCACCATAAGTCGATCAGGGCAGACGCGGCGGCGCGTTGCCGGCGATTGTCTTGAACAGGATAAGGATCACGCGGCGGAAGCATTTACATTTGATTTCCACTCCGTTGTCAGTCCGGCGCGCAATCAGTTGGCCGCATAGACAGCGAACGTCTCGGTCATTGGGTTGACTCTGGTGCTATGAATCCACGAATGCTTCTCCGTGCCATCAAAACAAAAGCCCATGGTTGTTGAACAACCACAGGCGCTGGACTCAAGGTCGGTTGGCCTAGTTACTTCCGATCTCGGTATGGATCGGTCTGTCCGTCTACACGCGTGGGGCGGGGGGCCTCAGGAGGACGAGAGGGCCCCTGCCCACGAAGTGGGAGGGCACTCCCACTTCGTGGCCGGTGTGTCTGGCACCGGCTGCATGGTTTACTGTTCCTCGATCACTCCTATTGATAGTCCTCGTTCAATGACTTGAGAAACGCCACAAGCGATGCGACGTCGCTGGTCGTGAGAGCGATACCCTCAAGTTGCACCGCGCCATTGCGTAGCGTTCCTGCACGGGCTTGAACTGAGACGTCGATGTAAAAATCGATGATGTTGCTCAACGCGGCAAATTGGCCGTTGTGCATAAAGGGAGCGGAATGACTCAAGTCACACAGGCCCGGCGTTTTGAATCTGGCGATGGCTCGATCCAGTAACGTTGCATCAGAAATCGGACACGGCACATGATCATCACAAAAAATAGTCCGAATCTTCGCTTGCGGGTTCGGCATGTCTGGGTTGGCGAAGACGTTCCACACACCCAGATCGATCAAGGTAGGGTCGGCGAGAACGGGGATGGCTCGGAACCGTTCTGAGGCGTTAGGATGGATATCGGTGGCGGGGAGGAAACCATTGTAGTTTCCGTTACGAGTGGCAAGATTTGGAATCGTGAGTGCCGAGAATGAGTTGACACCATGAATCGTATCGTATTCTCGTTGCGTCGTACCGGTGTTATGCAATTTGAAATCCGTAAAGTTTGGGGCTTCATGGCAAGCAAGACAGTTCCCGATCTTGCCGTCGGTTAACTCCAGTCCGGTGGGTGGGATAGCCGATGGTTCCGCAAGAAAGATCTTCAATCCTTCCAACTCTTGGGGTCCAAACACAAAGGGTTGAATGTGGAATTGGAACAGGCCGTTTACTCGATGCGGATTGGATGTGATGAATTGCGGGTTCGTCAATCCGTTGACGAGTGTGAGGAGGCGGCGGCTATAATCGAGCGGAGTTTCGCCGTCGCTCGGTTGTTCCGGGAGGCCGTTGCGATTCAAAAATACTTCGAACGGTGAACGAATAAGCGCGCCTCCCTCTTCCTGTTGCGAAAACTGAAGCTGTGTCACATACGCAGCGACTACCTTGACTGCCGCGTCAAAAATTTCCTGATCGGTTCCGGACTCAATAAAGGCTCGAAACTCCGGAGGCAGACGGAATTCGTCCGGAATGGCTTGGTTGGCCCCTGTGAATAGGGTGCGATAGGACAGTCCGTCGAACTGCTGAGCGATCGGCCCGCTGCCATCATCGTCTCGAATAACTTGAGCGACATGATGAATCGCTTCGGTCTTCTGTCTCGGCAGCCATCCATAGTTGCGCCCCGTAAGAGTGGCGGCGACAAGTTCCTCCATCGTTGAGAATTCTCCATCAAAGTGGAATAGAGTCCCACCTAGGCGATCAATCGAGGCATTGACCAGCGGTGGGGAATTCCGTGGAGCGGTTCTCTTGCCGTCGCCACGATCCGGTACGGGGCTCCGTTGAGCGAAATCGGCGTAGGTTCGCATCCCTCCGCCTGGCGTGCCGACGTGCTCATCGACGAGATGGCAGGCTCGACAATTCATTGTGAGTCCTGCGAAGGGCCCTGGGAGACCCACCCATGGCGCTGTTGTTTCGGAGAGATCCATGACCGGATCGCCGACAGGAAGGGCGTCATTCACGTTCCCGCCAGAATCCAGGTATCCCTTAAAAGCCTGAGCAAAGCGGGTTTCGACAAACAGGCGTTCTCCGACAGCGGCCTCGGCTTCGGGTGTCCCTGTTGCCGCGACCGAAGGTGGGGCGGGAGTATTGCTGCCCCCACTACATCCGACGAGGAGAAGAGAGAAGAGGATCAAAGATGACTTCCCCACGACTTGAGGAATTGCGATATGGGAACGATTAAAAGCAAACACGGTGGAACCTCCATATGCCTACAATGAGTCGAAGCAGTTTCTCATCATCGGTTCGACACGATCTGAGCTTGGAATGGATTCCTGGAACAGCCACAATGTTTCGACTAACTCCGGGTCAAATTGAGTGCCTGCTGCGACTTGGATAATTCTGAGCGCGATCGTGTTGCGTGCGACTCGGCTTGAGACTTCAGGGGTGCGGATGGCATCGAAGGCGTCGGCAATCGAGAGGATTCTCGCCCCAAGGGGGATGAATCGCCCGCTGATACCGTAAGGATAGCCCGATCCGTCCCATCGTTCGTGGTGATGCGCGATGAGAATTCCTGCGTCTTTTAGGAAGGAGAAGGGTTCGAGTAGTGTCGCTCCCAGCCTGGAATGATTCTGAATGGCGACATAGGACTCTGGATCGAGGGAGTCTCTGCGCTCGGCGAGGTGAGCCGGGAGCATCAAGAGCCCGATATCGTGCAGGAGTGCCGCGAGCGTTAGATCGTGTAATTCGCCTGAAGTCAGGCCGACTGCTTGCCCGATCAATATCGAGATCGCAGCTGTGCGGCGGCCATGACCGGCCTGCCATGGGAGCGCCCGATCGATTTCCTTGCCAACCTGGCGAACGAGTATGCTTTCGATGTCGTGGCGTGACGCCAGAGGGAGTCGGAGGCGGTCGATCTTTCTGAGCATAGTCTGCATCGTGATGATCCCAGGGTGAATCTGTTCAGAAATGTATTGTTCCATGGTCATCCTTCCAAGAAAAACAAAGAGCCCAAGATCACCTTGCATGATCTTGGGCTCTGGGTGAAAAACCTCTGGCCGAATCTGTGATGAGCGTCAGGGTCCGTTAGTTCATTCTTCTTTTCCGTGTTTTCCTGCCAGCAGCGGCTGGTTCAAGACCCACATCTCGTAGAGAGGAATGACCATCATGATGAGAAACCCCACCGTCATGAGGGTATCGCCTGTCAGCATGGTGAGGACGAAGATGGGAGAGATGTAGCTGATCAGCCAGGGGGAAATCAGGTCTAACGTCACCCCACCGAATGAGATCCAGGTCGTGATGACTTTCAGTCGGCTGCTGGCGCTGGTGAGATACAGCACATGCACAAGAATCATAAACACGACCGGCATCGTAAAGAGGTGGAAGTGGGTGATTTCTGCCAGCTCTCTGAACGACATCGGTTCGCCGAAGGTGGCATCCGACCCCCGGTAGTGACTGGCGATTCCTTGTGGCGACAGCCCTGTCATGCTGTGGGCCCAGAAGAATGAAAAGGTAAAGCCGGCCAGCATCAGGAGGAGAAAGAAGGTATAGACCAGCCGAATGTGGCGGTCGGAGTCGCGGAGACGGAAGCGGGTGTTGAAGTTGCGCATGGGTGAGGATGTCGTCTGCCCCTGTTAGTTTCCAAAAATGGAGCCGAAGATCCCCTGCTCAGATTTCTTTGAGGCCACAGTATCGCTCCCGAATCCCGCAGGCTTTAAATAGAATTCATCGACGAGGACGAGGGCTCGCTTGATCCCGGCACTAATAGAGCGAACCGACATGGTGGCACCACTGATATTGATGATGTCCTTGTTGATGCGGATCGGGTTCAAAACGGTTTTGCCTTCGTATTGAGCATTGAAACGCTTCCGTCTGACTTCGCTGCCACGGGCCTCACGAAAAACCAGGAGTTCGATGTTGGAGACTCGGCCGCGATTGTCGACGCCGACCATGTACGTCATCGGCTTGTGTTTGCCGATGGTGTTCTGCAAGAGGGCGTAGCCATCGACCTGTGTGCCAGTCTCGCCGATGTAGACCTCAAAGACATCTTCGGGGAATTTCCATCCAATACGGTCCTCAATCGCCGCTTTCCTATCCGTGGGAACTCGCAAAAGGTCTTTTTTGATGCGCTCGGACTTTGGAAACATCAGTTTGACCGCCTCTTCCTCAGAGAGGTAGACCTCAGCCATCGACATTTCTTGCTCCGTCAGATAGCGCTTGAGATCGCTATCCCAGATGCGTTCGGCGGCGAACACGTCAGTGGCGAGTATCAACCCGATCGACAGCAGCAGAGTTGTGCATCTTACGTGAGTGAACATCCATGCTCCTTTAATTTGCTGTCGAGGCGGCTTTGGACATCGCGCATCACTTCCTCAGAAGGGTCTGTCGAGGCCCAGCCAAAGAGGCGAGAGCCGCCTCGGAATGCCCACCGTTGGCGCTCTTCTATAGAGCTGATCTTCATCACGTCGTCGAGTCGTTTCACTGTGAGAGTAATACGGGACCGATCTTTGCTGTCCGATAGGTCTCGTTGAAGGGCTCCAAAGGTTCGCCCGGGTACGGTGATTTCCAGCCAATCGGTCTCGATGAGGCCGGTATCTTTATTATTCGTGGTGACGGAGCGATCTTTCACCGCCGCAAGGGCTGCCTCCCAAGCATGGTCGTAGCTGCAGACGGCAAATCGTTGCTGCATACCACTCATGGACGAGCAGGCAGTCAGGAGTAGGAGTATTAGAAAAAGGCTGAGATAGCGAAGATACATTCGTAACAGTCTTGCTTGTTGTGAGGTGCCTCCCGCCTTTGCGGGAGGCACCTGACTGGTTATCTAGAAGTACGTCGCAGCTTGAACCAAGAACCCGTTTCCATTCAGCGGGTTGTTTGCGCCGGCGAAATCCCCGCCGTTCACCAGACCTTGGGCATTATTTTGTGTGTTGAACTGCCAGTCGAATTTGAACACGGTGTCTTCGATCGGTCGGAAGTTCAACCCGAGCGTCAGCCGCTCCAACTCCCTTCGATTTCCTACAGTATTCGACGCGATTCGAGTGCGGTCGTCGGTGTCGGTATCCACCTGCTCCCAGCGTATGACTGCAGTGAAGGTTGAGGCATCCGTGAAGTGGCTGGGCGCCCATTTTTTCAGGAATTCAGGCATGAAGTGATAGTTTCCCTGAATGTAGTAGCCTTGCATCCCTGCTGGCCCGATCCCGCTTCCCGTGACGCCGGTCGTATTGTTGTTGCTGATTCGAGACCAGGCAGACTCGCCGATGATTTCAAATGGACCTTTCTGCAGAGTCCAGTCGAGCGCGAATATGCTGATGCGCCCGGTCCCGACTGCCCCTGCCGACGGTTTGTATGTACCATGAAAACCGGACCCTGCGACTTCGATGCCCAGGATCGGGCTGAAGGCGACGCGGCCCACAACGGCCTTGTTATCATCACGGTCTCGGGAGACGCTGCCGCGCGCGTTTCGCACTCCTGCATCGGTGATTCCGCCCGCGGTTTGGCTCATGCCGTTGACCGCATAGACTTCATAGTCCAGTTTGGATTGAGAGGAAGGATAGAGGCTGCCGTAGATGCCGGCCCCTGCTTCAAACCAGGTGCTGGGGATGATAATCCTGGACACCATCGGTCGATCCACGAGATCGTTCAACGGCGAGTCGTGTAGCAAGTTGAACTTGCCGACTGGCATCAGGAGAATGCCGGCACGAAGGTTAACGAGCTCGTTGACCAGGTAATCAATTTGTGCAAACTCAATCGTCATGGAGCCATCACCTTGTGCAGAATTTGTCCCGCCTCGCTCGAACTCGAGTTCCGCCGCGAACTTCACGTGGTCAGTGATGTCCGCATAGATAAAAGGCACCAACCGTTGTTGCCCGAAGCTATTGCGGCTTGGGTTATCCAAGTTTTGACGTGACAGATTGTTGTACATCACGTCGACGTAACCACCAACGATGGCTTTCGGCGCGCTCAAGAACGGTTTGGCATAGATGAGTTTGCCTGACCCAGTTGACCCGAAGCCTAACTGGACTTTCTCCTCTCCTTTACGCTCAACTCTGATGTCAGTCATTGGTCCGGTTGGAGTGGGATACTGAACGGCGTCCGGTTGCCCCTCTTTCTTTTCCATGGCTCGTTCTGTGGGGTTCCCCTGCCGCTCATATTCCTGCATCCGCTTGGTGACGGCTTCGTCGACCAATTTCTGTATGTCCTCCGGGGTCATGTTCTCAGCCCACACCGATGTAAACGGTAAAGCTGCAATCACGAGAGCCCCGAGGATTGACCTGATCTTCATCGGTATCCTCCACGGTGAGTGAGATGGTTGAGGTCTGACTCGGGACTCAATGGTCTCTGGCCTTCATGAAAAATGAATAGTCCGCACAAAGGAACTGCGTGTCGATGTTTCGAGTGCCTCCTTTCGTGAAACGAATCATGATGTAACGGTGCCCCATCCTTCGATTGAAGAGAAGGGGATGACAACAATGCGTTTGCAGCGTTTGCACTTGAGCTCCAACCCTTGTCCGCGCACCTTGGCGATTAATTGACCGCACTGGCAGCGGGTTTCGCCGCAGTCGGCGGAGGGGCCCAGAGGAGACGTCGTGTTGACCATTGCGAGTGGCTTTCCTGTCTAAATGAAATTGAGAACGATTATTAATATCCCAATCGAGAGCTGATTGTCAAGTCGGAACGTGGACACTCATTTGAGTATCAACACCGAGATGCACCTGCTGTCTCACCGCAAGCAATCAATGGATCGATGACGAAACGGCAGATTCCTGACGTCTGGCTATATAAGGTTGCCTATAAGACTGGCCGGACAGTGGAATGGCTGCAGAGTGGTACGGGCCATGAGTGTGCCGACGAAGCGGAAGAGACAGAACGGCGCTATGAACTGATTGAGGTGGAGGCGCTACGGATCTTCTTGATGCGCCGGCTCGCCTGAAGGAGGATCAACAGCACCTCATCGATCATGCGCTGAGGCTCTTAATGGAGACGGACGAGGAGACCCGTGAGTTGATGGTGGTTCTCTTGATAAAAATCTCGAACCAGCCTACAGTTCAGCGCCAGCAGCGGGGTTCCGCGCCTCCGAAAAAAGCGGCCGGTTCTGCCTGAAGCATCGGATCTGGTATCTCGTCGGCACCTGAGTGAACCGTAGTGGCGTGTGATATGGATAGAAATTGGCAGATCCGGCTCTTATGCGGATCGACCTAAACATTGTTATCCGGACTACATACTTGTGAATCGCGTTGAATTCAAGAACTGGGCGGACTTCAGATCCTGGGTCGACGCCGATCGTCAGGTCATGCCGGTTTATTGGCGCGGGCAGAAAGAACCTACTTGGTCGTTGGCGTCGTCGTTTGAACGTCAGATACTTCGTCTGAACGGAGGATGGAAGCCCGAGGTATCGAACGTGTATCCATACGGCGGCCGTTTCGAACGCGACGGCAAGAAGATTTGGGAGGCTGGGTTTTATGCTGCAATGCGAGACCGGTATCTTGACGCCTTTAGGCGCGCCAGCTCAGGACTCCGCGGCTCCTCACCGGCAGTGCTTGACACGGATCAATGTTGGTCGCTGGGAAGGCATCATGGTCTGGTTACTCCGCTGCTCGATTGGACTGGGTCGCCATACATTGCGGCGTTCTTTCCGCTTTCGGAACTTCTTCTGGAGATGAACGCCGCTGGCGGCGGCATCTCATTCGGAGGCAGGGCGGTCGCTGTGTTCCGCCTGTTTCACAACGATTGCCTTGAAGGCGAAGGATTGAGGGTGGTGCGGCCCTTGGTCGATGAACTCGGTCGCATGCACGGACAACGAGGGTTATTTACCTGGCTGGACTCGGAGACCTTTTTTGAGCTTGAGGGGTTCTGCGACCACACAGGCCGCGGCGACTTGCTGACCAAGTTCATCATCTCCGATCAGGCTGTCCTCGACGGCCTTCGGGATCTCAAGGCGCATGGAATTGATCGTCGTCTTCTCTTTCCGGATCTGAACGGCGCTGCTGAACATGCCAATACGCTTTGGGATGTACTGTGACGATACGGCCGGCTCCCGCGCTTGCAGCCGACGGCGACCGCTGCAGAACCGGGCCGCCGCGGCTGAAGCGCAACGTTAAGCCTGCCAGTGATGTGAGCAAGACAAGTTCCATGCCAGATCCGAGGAAACAATCCGCGTTGAGAGAAGTGCGTGGTTGAGCCGTTTTTTCGCTGCACTAGGATTTGCGTTACCCACAGGGATTTTCTGAGAGTCTAGAATTACTTGGTGAAGCCACTAGAGCGGCGATCGATAGTGTTTTTGATGCCGATAATCATCATTTTATCCCCCAGTGCAACCCAAGTGCGAAAACCGCACTAGGATTTTATAGGGGTAGGCGTCGATTTGAAGAATATTCCGTGGATTGAAGCGGGGTTGAAGACTCCGTGAGGGGTCCGAGAAGCCGGCTATCGATTTTGACATTTAGGCCACGTTTAAGGCCTCTAGGGGAAAATTGCGTGGAAGTGAATTTCAGATCAAACAACGCCTAAATAGTTGATTACCCGTCACAAACAATGAAAATCAAAATTTTCACATAGATGTCAGAATTGGTTGGAGAAAGATACTTGCCCTATAATCCGTCCCCTCGCTTGTATGAAGGGGGGAGAGAGGAACGCGTGCATTTCAACCACCTCAATCAGTCATTTGGCACCCAGATATTCCTGCTGCCGTTGCTGTGCAGCGTCTTTACGGGCTGCGTGGGGGTACCTGCTAGCCAGGAATTGGCCGTTGTCACCAGGGCCCAGATGCAGATGGGCACGTTGGTCAAGATTACGGCGGTGGCGCGGAGTGAGTCGGTTGCACAAGCTGCGGCAACCGCCGGGTTTGCTGAGATCCATCGCCTAGAAGAACTTCTGAGCACATGGATTCCCACGAGTGAACTCTCCCGCGTGAATGCTTCGGCGGGAGTGATGCCGGTGTCTGTGGGGCCTGAAACGATGACGGTTGTTCAGGGTGCGATTCAGGCTGCGGAGATGACCGATGGCGGATTTAATGTCGCGATTGGCCCGGCGGTGGATGCCTGGAATGTGATTGAAGGCCGACACATACCGATAAAGTCTGAGCTGCAGGCTTTCCTCCCATTGGTGAATCTGTCGTCGGTTTATGTCGATGTGCGAGCCCAGACGATTTTTCTTGAGAAAGTAGGGATGCGGATCGATGTGGGGGGAATCGGCAAAGGCTACGCAGCGGATCAAGCGGTGATGGCGATGAAAAAAGCCGGAGCGTTGGCTGGAGTGGTGGCTCTCTCTGGAGATATTAAAACATTCGGGCAGTTGCCGGGAGGGAGGAGGTTTCCCGTCGGCATTCAGCATCCGCGCAAAGAGGGGGAGGTGCTTGTCTTCATCGACTTGGAAGATGAGGCGATTTCAACAGCCGGCGACTACGAACGATTTTTCGAGCGTGATGGTGTCCGG
Organism: Nitrospirales bacterium; assembly: GCA_038200765.1. Lineage (GTDB taxonomy): Bacteria > Nitrospirota > Nitrospiria > Nitrospirales > Nitrospiraceae > Palsa-1315. The sequence goes on along the minus strand of JBBRRK010000058.1, from coordinate 6,424 downwards.
TATCATCATATTCTCGATCCGAAGACGCTCCAACCGGCGCGCAGCTGCCAGAGTGTCACGGTGATTGCCCGCGAAGGTATTTGGGCAGATGGATTGGACACTGGCATATTTGTGATGGGGGTTGAATCGGGAATGCGCCTTGTTGAATCCTTGCCGGGTGTTGATGCCATTATCGTAGATCATGAAGGCTCGGTCCATGTGTCATCAGGGCTACGGGATCGGATCCGCAAACCGTGAAGCAGAGAATTATCGGTCTAACCGATAGCTCATGGGAATCTTGATCGTCATGCGCGGCTGTCCTAACGGGTGAGGGAGATGGATCGGGGCTGCTTGCCGCATGGTTTCAACAGCGGCTTCGTCGAGCGCAGTGTGTCCCGAACTCTGAAAGACCCCCACTTCACTAATGCTCCCGTCCTCGTCGATCACGGCTCTTACCACCACTTTTCCCTCAGCCCGATCGACCCGAGCCGAGGCAGGATAGCGTTTCAATTCTTCCATACGACGTAAAATCGCTTCAGAGAGCCACCCGTAATCGCGTTTAGCCGGTACGTTCGATGGTGCTGGAGAAATGTTCGCCACCTGTGTCTGTGCCGAAGCTGGGTCAGATTGTGTTGTCTGTTCAAGGATTGCGGATTGTGCGCTTGACGGTCGCGCTCCGACATCAGCGGATGGAGAACCTTCTATCGGTGTTTCGTCCGGTTTCACAATGGGTGCGGTCTCGGCGGCTATCGGCATCGCAGTCTCATGTCTGATTGGCTCGGGTGGTTGTATGGTGTGAGCTGCTGACGGTGAAGGAGCTGTAAGTTGCGGTGGAGGCGGCGTAGTCACCATGGTGGTGGTCGTTCGTTCTGAAATCGAAGGAGTCGTCTGTGGTGCCCGTGGTTGGGTCGACGAGAGTGTCTGTGTCGGTGCCGCCTGCTGCATGCGGGGAGAAGGCGCCGATGTTGTCGACCGAACTGATTGGGTCGGAGCCTGGGTGGGGGATGATACGGTTGGCTGAACCGGTTGTGCCGACGACACCATAGCTACGTTCCACTTGAAGGCGTTGTCTTGTGGCGGGAGTTGGACTTGTTTCACAAGCAGGATTGCTGCGAATGCCACGGTGCCGTGCAAGAGGACGGAGATCAGCCACCCCTGGGCGTGCGCTTCCTTCTGGCCTCCAGGGCGATGTGGGCAAGCAGCGATCACAGTCGAATGACCTCCAGGCTGACCTGTTGAAATCCCATCCCTCGCACTTCATCGACCACCGACACGAATTGTTCGAGCAAGGTGACTTTATCCGCCCGCACGACGACGGATGATTCTCGAGGCTCCGCAGTCAGCGCACTCTGGAGTCCTCCTTCGGGGACTGCGCGGTTGTTGAGAAAGAGCGCGCCGTCGGCAGTCAGGGTGAGCACGATGGGGGCATCTGTACGAGAGCCGACCTCTTTCGCTTTGGCCAAATTGACCGGAATCTGTCCGCTGCTGATAAAGGTGGCGGTGGTCAGCACGATGACCAACAGGACCAGCATGACGTCTACGAGGGGGATGACGTTGATTTGGTCAATGTCCCGCTGCATGTTGTTCCTTGTGACGGGCGAGGAGCTCGGCCACCTTCCGCCGAAGTACGTTGTTCATGACGACGCAGGGAATGGCGACCAGCAGTCCGACCGCCGTGGCTTTCAGCGCAAGGCTGAGCCCGATCATGATGGCATTGACGGCCATGGTGCCAGAGGTCCCCATTGTATGGAAGGTGAGCATGATACCAAGCACGGTGCCCAGCAAGCCAATATAGGGGGCGTTCGCGGCCACCGTGCCGATGATGACCAGGTGTTTGGTCAACGCCATCTCCAAGCCCAGGCTGTTAGGGTATTGCGCAAGATCGACACGTCGGTAAAAGAGCCATCGCTCCACCGCGACGGCCAGGGTCCACACGCTGAGCGCTATGAGGAGTCCAATGATTCCATAATCGACAAGGGGTTGTAGCGCATTCATTGGCGAGGTCTCAGTTCCTGAGTCATTCACAGACCGGTACGCTGCTAGCCCGGACTATTCATGAATAGTCCGGGCTAGGAACCATCGTAAGCCTCTATCAATGCCAGATCGTGAAAAAGTCTGTCAATGCTTTCGTGCGATCGGCCTAACCCCTTGCGATGACTAGCCAGCGGATTCCTCTCGCCGAAAGAGCACGGTATGGGTCGCCAGGACTCGGAGTTCCACCGTCGTGCCTGTCTGATAGACGCTCGTGGAACCTTGACTGCTATGGACGATCTGGCCGGAGGGGAGGCAGACTGTGTATAGATTCTCAGAGCCATGGAACTGGCGCGAAAGGACACGTGACCGGGCGCCTTCCGTGGGGACGAGGTGAATGTCGTCCGGACGAATCATCACGACCACGGTGGTGCCGTCCTTGCACTCGATCGTGTCGGGAAACTCTCCCAGTTCTGTCTGGACCATGCCCTGAGACACGGTTCCAGGAATGAAGTCCGCTTGACCGACAAAATCGGCGACGAAGGGCGTGGCCGGCATGTGGTACATCATTTCCGGCGTATCGAACTGTTCCAAGCGGCCTTGGTTGAGGACAGCGATCCGATCGGCCATGGCAAAGGCTTCGTCATGATCGTGTGTCACGAGCACCGTGGTTGTCTTTGTCCGTCGTAACAGCTCGTGCACCTCTTGGCGCATCCGTCCAGCCATGTCAGGGTCCAAATTGCTGAACGGCTCGTCGAGCAGCAGCACGACGGGATTTTGGACGAGAGCGCGAGCCAGCGCAACTCGTTGTTGCTGACCACCCGATAATTCGTGAGGATATCGCCGTTCGAATCCTTCCAGCCCTGTGAGGCGCAGCATCTCCTGGACTCGCGAGGCGCGTTCACTCCGGGCGAGGTGATGGAGTCCGAAGGCGATGTTGTCCTGAACGCGCAGGTGAGGAAACAGCGCATACTCTTGAAAGACCATTCCGACATGCCGATTCTCCGTCGGGGTCATCACATCCGGCGACGAGACGAGTTGGCCCGACAAGAATAATTGGCCGGAGCGCACCGGTTCGAATCCAGCGATTGCCCGCAGAATCGTCGTCTTTCCACATCCTGAAGGACCAAGTAGGCAGAGAATTTCCCCTTCCCGCGCCGCGAACGAAATTTCCTGGACCGCAGGACGTCCGGTTTCATAGGCGCAGGTGACATGGCGTAGCTCCAAGACCGACGAGGCCGAGGTAAAGAGGTTCGCCTGGAATGTGCCCTCTCCAGATGGGTGTGGCACGGTGGAATGGTCTGAAATCACAGAATCACGATCCTTCTTCTACGCGGCTCGCCAATCTTTCGAGACTAACAAGGCCAGCGCCGGGAGACTCAGTAAGACAATGAGCAGTGCGGAGGGGGCCGCGAGCTGATAATACTCCTCGCTTGCTTCCATCCAAACCCGAATGGCCAGAGTGTCGAATCCCACCGGTCGCAACAAGAGCGTCGCAGGTAATTCCTTCATGGTCTGTAGAAATATCAAGACCCAGGCCACGACAAACCCATTCCGAACGAGCGGGAGCGTCACCCGCCACCACGTGTCACGTATTCCAAGGCCCAACGTGCGCGCCACCTCTTCCAGATTCGGTGACATGTGCTGGAGCGCCGGCTCCAGTGACTGGAGCCCGGCTGGGAGAAAGTGGATCACGTAGGCCACGATGAGAATCAGCACTGAGCCATAAAAAACTGGGGCCAGTTTGGCAAAGAGGACGAGAACGGCTAGTGCCGCAACCGGTCCAGGAAGCACATAGCCGGCATAGGCGGCTTGGAGGCAGCCCAGGTTCAGGAGAGTCGGGCGGCGGCTGGCGAGGTAGGCAAGCGGCAAGCCGATCACTACACCGCCTGTAGCGGCACAGGCGGCCAGGATGCCGCTGTTCCAGACGAATCCGAAGAACCGGCTGTCGACCGTCGCCTGCGCTTCAGGCGACAGGCTCCATTGAATCAAGAGCGAAGCTGGGAGCGCGAAGGCCGCGCCGACGATCAATCCGAGATAACCGGTGACGGCGACGGTGCCGAGCCAGCCATATCGGTGCCGTTGCGGAGCCCGGTAGCGGCCGGTGGTCTGATAGAATCGGCTCCGCTGTCGGAACCACCGTTCGGTGATCAGGAAAATCAGCGCAAGCCCGACCAGCAAGAGGCTCAAGATGCTCGCTGCAGTATTGTCTGACCGTCCAGTCATCTGTTGGAATACGGCATAGGTGAGCGTCTGGTACCGAAGCAATGACACCGCACCGAAGTCCGACACGACGTACAAGATGACAAGCGCAACCCCGGCGGCGATCGAGGGGCGCATGAGTGGGAGCGTCACGCGCCAGAGGGTCGAGAGACGGGAGGCGCCGCTGGCCCGTGCCACCTCTTCAAACGACACGTTCATGCTGAGAAGCGCGCTTCGGCTGAGGAGATAGACGAAAGGAAACGTATCCAACGCCATCACGAGCGTCGCGCCCCAATAACTATGGGGAGAAAAGATTCTGGCCTCAGGCCCGGCCACGAGTTGCCACAGATGTTCGACGGGGCCGCCGAATCCCAGGAGGTAGGAATAGATATAGGCCAGCACGTAGGTCGGCATCGCCAAGGGAAGGACCAAGGCGCCTTCCCACAGTCGGCGACCGGGAAATTCCACGCGTGTGACCAGCCAGGCGGTCGAGACACCCAGGACCAGAGTGATGACCGCTACACTGGCGGCTAATGACACGGTATTGAACAGCAACTCGGGAATACGAGTCGCCCACAAACGGCTCCAGACGGCCGGATCGGCTGAGAGGGCTTGTGCGGTGACATAGCCGAGCGGGAGCAGGATAATTCCAGCGGTCGCCATGGCGACGAGTTGTAGCGGCGAAATAAGTTGGTGGCGGAGGGTACTCACGATGGGCCTCTTCGACGTTACCGGAGACCCACTTGTTCGATCAGGGCGAGCGTTGGCTCGCGCAGTTCGGCGAGTTTGGAAAGGGGAACCAGCGCCGCGCGGAAACTCTTTCGTTCCACAAGTGCCGGGTCTGCCTTCACGTCCTGGTGGAGAGGATATTCCTTATCGAGGTCCGCAAATAACTTCTGTCCAGCTTGCGCGACTAAGAATTCCACGAGCAGCTTGGCGCTGTCGAGGTGCTTGGTGCCCTTGATGACGCCGACGCCGGCGACGTTCATGATCGCCCCCATGCCGCCCTCGTGCTGATCCGGTATCAATACCGCGATCGGCGCGGTTGGTTGCGCGGCCAGATGGCGGTACACATAGTAGTGATTCACAATACCCAGCGCGACTTGCCCCTTGGCGACGGCATCCACGATTTGCGAGCTTTTTTGGTAGACCTGGCTGTCCGCATTGGTTTTGAGGCCTTGCAGGAAGTGCCTGGTCTTCTCGTCTCCATGCGTGGCGCGAATCACCGACACACCTGCTTGCAGATACTCGCTGCCGGAATTTGGAATCGCAATCTTATCTTTCCATTTTGGATCGGCAAGATCGAGGAGCGACTTCACTTGGTCGGGTTTTACCATCGTGGTGTTGTACACCACGACCCAGAATCGTCCGGAGAGTCCCACCCAGGCGTTATCCTGTGCGCGAAACTGTGCCGGGATGGCTCGTTCGACTTCCCGCATATTCAATGGGTGGAGGAGGCCGGCTGCCCGGGCCAGTTCCAAGCTGCCGGCATCATTGGTGATCAGAAGATCTGCCGGCGTGCGATCACCTTCAGCCTTCAGCCGATTGACCAATTCCGTCGTGCCAGACGACAGCATTTCGATGGGAATGCCCGTATTGGCCGTAAAGGCGTCGAGCACCGGTTTAATGAGACGTTCCGAGCGACCGGAGTAAATCGTGAGCGGGTCGGCAGCTGGAGCGGAAGGCACGAACACCCCCGGGACAAACCCGGTGGCGAAGAGAAGCAGGAGACCAGAGAAGACCGTTCTACGCAATGCGGAGAGGGCGTGGATACATGACATGATAGGGTCCTTGTAGAATTGAAATTGATAAGCTATCTCAAAATAATACTAAAAAAAAGCCGGTTCGTCAATGACGGCAGCGAGAACAGAGGCCGTAGAGCTCAAGTCGGTGGGTTTTGATGGTGAATCCGTTCCGGGTGGCGACTTCTTCCTGAAGCCGCTCAATTTCCTCGTTTTCAAATTCCACGATCTTCTCGCAGCCGGTGCAGATGAGGTGATCGTGGTGGCCCTTGTGCGAGACATTGTCGTACTTCGTCTGAGAGCCGAAGTGCCGAGCTTGTGCGAGGCCGGCGTCGCAGAACAGATTGAGCGTCCGGTAGATGGTCGCGAGCCCAAGATGAGGATCGGCCTTCGCCAGCTGGTGATACATGGCCTCCGCGGTAATGTGCTCTTGCCGGAGGAACGCGTTCAGAATCAATTCACGTTGGCGGGTGAGCTTGAGCTGATGCTTGCCCAGGTGTTCTTTCAACGCCTGCATTTCCTTCACATGC